>JBDKSB010000001.1:325000-647791 GCA_039683095.1 Acidobacteriota bacterium
TGGCGTCAGCCATGGTGGACGGCTGAGAAGAGACCCTGCCGGCATGAGTAGCGATAATTGGGGTAGAAACCCTCAACGCCGAAAATCTAAGGTTTCCTGGGGAAGGTCAGTCCGCCCAGGGTCAGTCGGTCCCTAAGGCGAGGCCGAAAGGCGTAGCTGATGGACAGCAGGTCAACATTCCTGCACCGCCTGAAACGCGTTATCACCGAGGGGGAGACGCAGGAGGATAGGCATACGCGCGATCGGAAATGCGCGGCCGCCACGTAGGGGGAGTGTCCAGGCAAATCCGGACGCTCTTAACCCCGAGCACGGCGGGGTAGGTTGCCTTCGGGCTTCCGAACTTGTCGATTCCACGCTGCCGAGAAAATCCTCTAGGGAGTTTTTCAGGTGACCGTACCGCAAACCGACACAGGTAGATGAGAAGAATATTCTAAGGCGCACGAGTGAGCCCTCTTTTAGGAACTAGGCAAGTTAGCCCCGTAACTTCGGGATAAGGGGCGCCTTATTAGGGTGAAGCCGTACAGGCGGAGCCCGAGGAGGCCGCAGAGAAATGGCTCTAGCGACTGTTTAATAAAAACACAGGACTCTGCAAAGACATAAAATCGATGTATAGGGTCTGACGCCTGCCCGGTGCTGGAAGGTTAAGGGAAGCGGTCAGCCGCAAGGCGAAGCTGCGAACCGAAGCCCCAGTAAACGGCGGCCGTAACTATAACGGTCCTAAGGTAGCGAAATTCCTTGTCGGGTAAGTTCCGACCCGCACGAAAGGCGTAACGACTTGAGCGCTGTCTCAAAGAGGGGCTCGGCGAAATTGTGGTACCGGTGAAGACGCCGGTTACCTGCCGCTGGACGGAAAGACCCCGGCACCTTAACTGCATCCTAGCATTGGATTTCGGTCCATGATGCGCAGGATAGGTGGGAGACTTTGAAGCATCGGCTCTGGCCGGTGTGGAGTCAACGGTGAGATACCACTCTTCCTGGTCTGAGATTCTAACCTTCGCCCCTGATCGGGGCGAGGAACAGTGTTAGGTGGGTAGTTTGACTGGGGCGGTCGCCTCCTAAAATGTAACGGAGGCGCCCAAAGGTTCCCTCAGGTTGTTTGGAAATCAACCGTAGAGTGCAAAGGCATAAGGGAGCTTGACTGTGAGGCCGACGGGCCGAGCAGATGGGAAACCAGGGCTTAGTGATCCGGTGGTCCTGTATGGAAGGGCCATCGCTCAACGGATAAAAGGTACGCCGGGGATAACAGGCTAATAGTGTCCAAGAGCTCACATCGACGACACTGTTTGGCACCTCGATGTCGGCTCATCTCATCCTGGGGCTGAAGCGGGTCCCAAGGGTCCGGCTGTTCGCCGGTTAAAGAGGTACGTGAGCTGGGTTTAGAACGTCGCGAGACAGTTCGGTCCCTATCCACGGTAGGCGCAGGAGATTTGAGGGGGGCTGTCCATAGTACGAAAGGACCTGGATGGACGAACCTCTAGTGTACCAGTTGTCCCGCCAGGGGCAGCGCTGGGTAGCTACGTTCGGTTGTGATAACCGCTGAAAGCATATAAGCGGGAAGCACGCCCCAAGATAAGATCTCCCTCCCGCAAGGGCTGAAGGTCCCTGGTAGACGACCAGGTTGATAGGCTGGAGGTGTAAGCGCAGTGATGCGTTCAGCTGACCAGTACTAATAGACCGTGAGGCTTGACCATAAAGTTTATCAAGACAAAAAAGGCGGTAATTCGGGACGCGGCCCAATTCGGGGACATGTAATCAATTTTTCTCGAAATTGGCACGTGTCGCCAGGAATTGGGATGTCCCGGAATTAGCGCGCAAGCTAAGTTGCTAGATCGGATTAAAATCCCGGTGACTTTAACGGCGGGGCCACACCCGTTCCCATTCCGAACACGGAAGTTAAGCCCGTTCGTGCCGATGGTACTGCCTGGGCAGCTGGGTGGGAGAGTAGGTCGTTGCCGGGTTTTTTATTTTTTCTCGAATAAAGGACAGAGGGGCACGGGCCCCCAAAAAAAACGGTCGGTCATACTCCTCTCCTTTTATTCGGCAGGTCGGGCGCGGCCCCGTTCATGGGCCAAGGGGAACCACGGAATCCGAATAAGAGGGTTCGCGCCCAAGGCAAGGGCAATTTTTCAAGGAGAGATGTATGAACATCTACGTGGGAAACATTTCCCGCACGGCGGCCGAGCAGGATCTCAAGGACGCTTTTTCGGCATTCGGCGAGGTTTCGAGCGTCGCCATCATCAAGGACAAGTTCAGCGGTGAGAGCCGCGGTTTCGGCTTCGTCGAGATGCCGAACAAGGAAGAGGCCGACAAGGCCATCGCCGGCCTCAACGGCAAGGACCTCAAGGGCCGTCCTCTGACGGTCAACGAGGCCCGGCCCCGGACCGATCGTCCCCGCACGGGCGGCGGCGGCGGCAGGGGCGGCTTCGGCGGCGGCCGCGGCCGGTACTGATCGCTTAGCGACTTTATTCGAACGCAAAGGGCGGACCCCTTCGGGGGCTCCGCCCTTTTTTATTTTCGGGGCGGATTTCCGGCGCGCTTTATGAATCAGCCCTGCTCGAGCGGATGGACTACCTGGACGCCCGGGTGACGTCCCATATTCCCGGCAACGGTCAGGTCATGGTCCGCTGGACGAGGGGAGCGGCCTGCCCCTGTTAGGTAGAATTCTCAGCTGGTCGGCCGAATCCTGAGTGCTTGATTCTTGATGCAGGCCGCGATATCCTCCTTTCGTGATAGGAGGTGTCGATCCTGAGTCCGGGGCCGGCGCTTTCAGGAAAGGAATTTCCTATGAATTGGAGAAAACCATGTCGCTTGCCCTTTTCGTTCTAACGCTGATGACGGCGATCCCGCTGCTCGGCGCGGTTCAGGCCGCCGGGCCGGCCGACGATCCGGAGGCTGAAATCATCGCCATGGAAAAAGCCATGCTCGACCGCTGGGGAACCGGCGATACGTACGGCTTCATTGAACTGGCCGCCCCGGAAATCACCTATTTTGATCCGAGCCTGGAAAAACGGCTGAACGGACGCGAGGCGTTTGAAAAGTTTCTAGCCCCGCTCAAAGGCACGTTCCGGGTTCCCAAGTACGAAATGATCGATCCAAGAGTACAGGTTCATGGCGAGGCCGCCGTTCTCTCATACAACATGATCGATTACGATGAAACGGGGGAAAATGCCTTCCGCATGAACGTCACGGAGGTCTACGCCCGCCATGACGGCCGATGGGCCCTCGTCCATTCCCACTTCTCGATCACCAAGCCGCAGGTCAAATGACCGAAGGAGGAACGAGGGCGAAAACGAAATAAAACAAGCCCGCTTGGAACCGATCGCTTCCTGCCCGATGTCGTCCTGACGACGATCGGCGCTGACGGTTTTCCCCAGGCCCGGGTCATGTTCAACCTGCGCGGCCCGCGCTATCCCGGGCTTCAGGAACGTTTGCCCCCCTCGACGGAACGTTCCGCTGTTACCTCGACACCTATACTTCCTCATCGAAAGTCGGGGACGTCCGGTCCCGTCCGCAGGCCTCCCTGCTCTTCTGCCGGCCGGAGATCCATTTCAGCTTGATGCTGGCCGGCGATTTGACCGTTGATGATGATCCGGTTCTTTGCCGGGAGCTCTGGCGTCCGGGTTGGGAAACGTGTTACCCAGGCGGGGCCGGAAGATCCCGACTATACGATTCTTCGGTTCGATCCCCGTTACGGCCGGGGATGGAACGGCGGCGTCAATTACTTTTTTGACTTGCGGGGGGAACGTTGAACAAGCCGCGCCAGGGCGGTTTCCTGATGGCCAGGGTCCAACAAGTCTCTCGATGACGCGGAGCGAGTCGCTATTGAGATTGGAGAGCCAGTCCTCCCCTTCCTCAAGCTCCGTCGGATCGCGCTTAGTGAACAGGGTTTCGTAAACCCGGACCTCGCCGGTGGCGTTCGTGGACCCCGAGCCGACAATTTCGCCGTCTTGTTGTATTCTATAGGGAATGGAGATCCTCGAGCCTTGCGCGGCGATGCCTCCCAAAAGACGCGACTCTTACGTTCGACATGGGAGTGAATGACGATGCGAGATTCGAACCGAGCGTACTTCTCGCGGTTCGCGGCTGTCCTTCTGGCCGCCGGCGGCCTAGCCCTCCTCGCGGCGGGTGCCGGGCCGTTCCTGACCCGACCACCCGGTCAGGCGGTTGAATACGCCCAGGCCGATCTTCTGGACAAGAACGCCTCCTTCCCCAAGACGCTGGTCCTCAGCCTCGGCGACGAGCCCGGAGTTCATCTTCAAGCCGGCCGGGCGGTCGCCCTCTTCGACTCGCTCGGCTTCGCCATCAAGCCCCATGCGCCCCAGCGCATGATGCTGGGGCCCGGGCCCATCCTGGGCGGGCGGCCGTCGCTGCTCGCCGTCGGAACAGCCTCGAAAGGATGATAAGGAGAAAACCATGAAAAGACAGGATTTCCTCAAGACGGGGGCTTGCGCCTGCCTGGCCTGCTCCGGCGGCTCTTTTCTGGCCGGACAGGAAACCAAACCGCCGGTTGAGCCCGCCGGGCGCGAAAAGCGGAAGGGTGAGATGGAGGAGCGCTTCAAGCAGGCCTATATCCTGACGCTTATGGAGAACCTGGAGAGGAGCGTCGGCGAGCCCGTCCGCACCAGGATGATGAACGATTGCGGCCGGGCCTGCGCCCGCCGCGGAGGACTCTTCAAGCTGGCCCAAGCGAACAAGGGCGACTTGAAGGCCTTCTTAGCCAGGATGTCCGGCGTGCTGGGCGAGGGGAACGCGCGCCTCATCGACGGGAAGACGGTACACTGGAGCTATCCGCGCTGCTTCTGCGAGCTCGTGGCCGCCGGGCCCCGGCGTTTGCCCGCGGTCTACTGCCAGTGCTCGGTCGGCTGGGTGATGGAGATATTTCAGACCGTTCTGGGACGCCCAGCCAAGGTCGATCTCGTCCAATCGATCAAGACGGGCGCCCCGTCCTGCGTCTTTCGGGTGGACGTCGGCTGAAAGCCGCCGGCAGCGCCGGAAGCCGATTCACCGGTCCTTACTTGCGGATGAACTCGAACACGAGGCACGTTTCGTGCGGCGCCCATCCGAAGTCGAGGGGCAGGAATCCCAGGCCGCCATCCCAAAGCTTCAGGATGTCGCCGCTCAGGGCCACCAAAAACCCCGGCACTTCCCCATATTCGTAATCCGGTTCCAGCGACGACGGATAAAAATCGATCTGGGGCTTGCCCCAGAATTCATGGTAATGCCAGGTGCCGGGCGAGAGCGATGGATCCTGTCCGGGCATGGTCACGGATACGGTGTAGGCCCCGTTCGTTTCGAGGACGAGGGTGACGGCCCCCCCTTCCGCCACAAGGTCCCGGCGTGAGCCCGGAACCTCCACGAATTTGCCGTCCTTGTTTATCGACCTGCAGGCCACGGCCTTTGTAGCCAGCCACGTCCCCACGAGGCCGTCGGGAGCTACGGTTGTGGTTGACCCCGGAACCGATCCCGCCGTTGCGCTCTTCGCCGCCGCGGCGGAAGAGAGCTTCGGCCCCGTCGGACCGTTCTGGCAGGCTGCGGCCGCGATGACGGGCAGCGCGACAAGGACCGCGAACGCGGATTTTCTCATGACATTCTCCTTACCGAGATGGATATTCCCCCGGGCCGGGAGCGGCAGGGCCGGACCGTCCGGGCGGCCGGCCACGGCCGACGCGTACGCTCCGGCTTGATCCGGTGACCCATGCCGATGCCTTTCCCTCCGAAACATAGAGAAAACTCCCGCGCGAGTCCATGGCTTTGGCCTTGGATTTTCATTGTTTTTCCGGGGACCGGGTCTAAGGCTTGCGGGAATGGCGGGCCGTTGACATTCGCCCGCGGCCGGCACTATCATGCCCGGGTCATGACGCGGGCCGGTCAGCATCCTAACGGCAGCCGTTCCCGGGCGGCGGCTTCAAGACGCCCGATGAAACGAAAAGCCGATTGAAATCCCGGCCGTCGACCCAGCCAATGCGCATTCATTCCCAATCCATGTCTAAGGAGGATTCGATGAAGCTCCGATCGGCCCTTATGGCCCTTGCTGCTCTTGGCGCGGTTCTCCCGGCGGCCTCGGCGGCCTACGCCCAGCTGCCGCCGGCGGCGGAACTGCTCCCCGCGGGATTCAAAGTGGTCCAGGACCTGAAAAACGGACCGATGACCGTCATCGTGGCCCAGAAGGCCAACGAGGGCCTTCCCCAGCCCTGGGCTCATGTGAACATCGAGCTGAAATATTCAGTGACCAAATGGGTCCCGGACGAGGATGCCACGGCCGAGGATATCGAGGGCATGAAGGAGCTCTTCGAGGAAACGATGGCCCAATATCTGGACGCGCCGCAGGAGGCCGACAAGCGGCAGCCCGGCTCGCCGATGCGATATGAATTGTGCGGCAAGGAGCGTTATCAGAAGGGGGTGCTCACGTGCCAAAGGTACATCGAACGATACACGGGCGGCATCGGGAACGAAAAGGTCCCCGACCTGGTCACCTATGATCTGAATTGGATGGGGAAGAGCGACGCGGGGAGCGTCGCGATCTCGATCTTCCACTATGGCGGGGCCAGGGAGACCGCCCTCGGCTGGATCGACGCCATCATCTCCCGGATATCAGCGAAAAAGTGATCTGGGCGGCGCCGTCCCCGCCGCGGTCCCGTCGATCCGGGGGCCGGTCAGGACAGGCGCTGAAGCGCCTTGACGGCCAGCTTCATGGCCGGCTCCTTCGGACTGTCGATCAGGAGCATGGCGACGCTCAGCCAGTATTTGCCCTTCACGACGGCAATCGTGTTCGCCCGGCCCCCGGCCCAGAAGGCCCGGTCGCCGAGGCCGGAGACCGGCTCCGGATCGACGCCGGATGTCGATTTGGACGCGCCCTTGTTCTTTTCGAGGACCGCCTGGGCGGCGGCCGCATCCCGCGACTGCTGGACTAGGAACACGATCGTCGATCCGTCGGACGTGATGTAGGTGGCCGAGGAATAGCTGGCTCCGTCGCCGCCCGTTTTCACGGCCAGGATCGTCGTCCCCAGGATCGCGCCGACCTCCTCCTTTGTCAGCAGCTGGGAGGCATCGATCCCGGCTTGGGCGGCGGAGGGGCCTGCGAAGGACGGCTGGAACGCCTGGGAACTGCCCAGGAACATGCCGAGCAACAGCGAAACGAGCAGGATGGTCCGCAGGACCTGAACACAAGATCTGGTTCTCACCTTTCCTCCTTGTCCGGCTTGGCGCGATACGAAGGCGTCAACGGCGCCGACGATCAGGCATCTTTTCCGGGGCATTCTATCCAGACGCGATCCCGGTGTCAACGGGCCGGATCCCGCTTGACAGGCAGCCGCCGCGCCTTGACGCCGGCCTGAGGCCCGGGTATCCTCATTTACTGAAGGCCGGGGCCGCCGCCGGTTTGGCCATTCCCTCGGGCGGGGCTTTCGGCCGGAACGGACAGGATCGAAACGGAGGTCGACGATGAAAGCTCTGGCGGGATTCGCGGCGGTGCTCCTGGCCTTCTCGGCCCTGGCCGGCCAGGAGGCGCGCCCGGTGCGCGACGACGTCGGCTTCTGCTGGAACCCGGCGAGCATGCGGCTGCTCGTCGACTATCTCCAGGCCCGCGAGCCGGATCAGTTCGAAGCCGACGGCCTGGTGGCGGCGATCGCTCCCCATGACGATTATCTCCTGGCCGGACGCGTCGATTTTCCCCTGTTCAAGATCCTGCGGGCCAGGGAAGTCGTCGTCTTCGGCGTCACGCACGGCACGGTGCGCAAGGAGATCGGCGACCCGCACAACGTCATCATCCTCGACGAATTCAAGGCCTGGCCCGGGTTGACGGGGCCGGTGGCCGTCTCCGGGCTGCGCGAGGCCCTGAAGGAACGCCTGGCCAAGAGCGCCTTTCAGGTCAGCAACAAGGCGCACGCCCTCGAGCACTCCATCGAGGCCGAGCTGCCCTGGCTGCAATGCTTCAATCCGGGCGTCAAGATCACGCCGATCATGGTCACGGCCATGCCCTTCGAGAAGATGGAGGAGATCTCGACCATGGTCGCGAAAGTCGTCGCGGCCGAGATGAAGGCCAGGGGGCTCGTCGCCGGCCAGGACGTCTTTTTCCTGATCTCCGCCGACGGCAACCATTACGGCCAGGATTTCAACAACTCGGCGTTCGGCGAGGGCGAGGCCGCCTGGCTCAAGGGCCGCGCCTTCGACGAGCGGCTGATCCGCGACTACCTGACGGGCGTCGTGGACGAGGCGAAGGTCGAGGGCTTGACCAAGGAGCTTTGGGGCGCGACCTACCTCGATTATCGCAACACCTACTGGTGCGGGAAATACTCGATCCCCTTCGGGCTGCTGACGGTGCAGAAGATCCTCGCCCTGACGGAGAACAGGAAGATCGGCGGCATGCTTTTCCGCTATTCCGACAGCTACAGCGAAGGCGCGCTGCCGCTCCAGAAGACCGGCATGGGGCTCACGGCGCCCTACTCGCTCCGCCACTGGGTCAGCTGGTGTTCGATCGGCTATTATCGCGAGTGAAGCGCCCGGCTTCCCGCCGGGGAGCGCCATTTATGCTGCTGATTGATTCTGGCAATTGAATTCTCGCGAAACTCCCAAGGCAGGGAGGCAGGCCTGCTGACCTTGTCTGTTGCAGAAAGGGCCGTGCCGTCAGCGTTCTGCGCGGCCGAGCTGGCCGCAGGCCGCCATGAGGCCGCGACCCCGGGGGCTTCTCAGCTTGACCAGGACCCCGGCCGCCTGGAGGCGCCGGGTGAATTCCTCGATCTCCGTCCCGGCCGGCGCCCGGCCGATGGGGGCCGAGCCGGGGTTGTAGGGTATGAGGTTGACGAAGGCCCGGCCGGGCGGGGCCGCGGCCCGGATGAAGGCGGCCACGCCCTCCGCCGCGCCCTCGCCGTCGTTCCGGCCCGGGATAAGGCAGTAGTTCACGGCCAGGGTGAAATTGCGGCGCTGGGGATAGAGGGCCAGGGCGGCGGCCAGGGCCTCGAGCCCCGCGGCCCTGTTCACGGGCATGAGCTCGCTGCGGAGCCCGTCGTCCGGCGCGTTGAGGCTGATCGAGAGATTGAGACGCTTCAGCCCGAGTCCCTTGAGACGGGCGATGCCCTCGGGCAAGCCGACGGTGCAGACCGTGAGGTCATCCTGGGCAAAAGCCGGGCCGGATCCGTCCAGGAACACCGCCAGGGCGCCCGAGACGCCATCGAAGTTGTCGAGGGGCTCGCCCATGCCCATGAAGACGACCTTGCCGATCTCCCAGCCCAGGACGAGACGGGCGGCCGCGTATTGGCCCACGATCTCCTCGGCCGCGAGGTCTCTCGCGAAGCCCCGGCGGCCCGATTCGCAGAAGGCGCAGGCCATGCGGCAGCCGACCTGGGAGGAGACGCAGAGAGTGGACGGCGCCGGCCCGCGGCCGCGATGGAACACGGGGATGCGCACGCATTCAATGCGCTCGCCGTCGGCCAGCCGAACCAGGGCCTTGGCCGTGGTCCCGATGGGCCCTTCCTCCTCGACGACGCGCTCGACGGCGGGCAGCCTGACCGTGAAACGGGCGGCCAGGGAGGCGGCGGCCTCCCCGGCGATGGCCTCGGAACCCGGCTCGAAGCGGCCTTCGGCGAAAGCCCGCCTGTAGAGGCGGCCCAAGGCGCGCGAACGTCCTCCCGGGCCGGCCGCTCTCTCGAAGGCCGGGCGGGTCAAGCCCAGGATGTTCAGGCGCGCATCATTCTCCGCCATGGGGCCACTCTAAAGGAATTGCGGCCCTTGTCAAATCATAGAGGGACGGGCCCGCGCGGGGCGGGCCTCCGGATACGTCGTTATTGACACGGCCGGGCGCCGGTCCTACCATGGAGCGGCCATCCATAGGAGTGCATCCATGAACAGCGTCCGCATCCTGGTCACCGGCGGCACGTTCGACAAGGAGTACGACGAGCTTGCCGGCAACCTCTTTTTCCAGGACACGCATGTGCCCGAGATGCTCCGGCTGGGGCGGTCGTGCCTCAAGGTCGAGATCCGGACCCTGATGATGGTCGATTCGCTCGACATGTCCGACGCCGACCGGACGAGCATCCTCGAGCACTGCCACAGCTGCCCGGGCGAGCGGATCCTCATCACCCACGGGACAGACCGGATGGAGGTCACCGCCCGGCTGCTCGGGCAGTCGAACCTGGGCAAGACCATCGTCCTCACCGGGGCTATGGTGCCCTACAAGTTCGGCTCCTCCGACGGGCTTTTCAATCTCGGCTCGGCCCTGGCCTTCGTCCAGGTCCTGCCGCACGGCGTCTACGTGGCCATGAACGGCCGGGCCCTGCCCTGGGACAGGGTCCGCAAGAACCGCAAGACGGGCATGTTCGAGGAGATAGAAGCCTGATCGTCCGCCCGCCGTTCGTTTGACATCGGACCCGCACTTCTCATATAGTCCATCCGATCGACGCACGAAAATCGGGAATGCTCTCAGGAGGTAGCGGGTGCGATCCAAATTGACATGGCTGATATGCGCGCTGTTGTTCGTCCCGGCTGCTCAAGCCCAGGACTTGCAGCTTCAGGTGGAATTGATGAACGGCGTAGGCACGGGCTCCAGCCATAAAGGCGACCTGGTGTCAGGCCGGGTCGTCGCCCCGGCGGCCCTCCAGGGTGATATCCTGGAAGGCAAGGTTGCGAACGTCGAACAGGGCGGCGGCAAGTCGGTCCTGAAGTTCGGCTTCGAGACACTGCGCCATGCCGGCCAGGCGGTCCCGATCTCCACGGAGATCCAATCCATCGCCAATTCCAAGGGCCAGGTCGACGTCGACGAGAACGGCAACGCCATCCGCAAGAGCCATAATCAGGCCAAGCCGTCCGGGATCGCCCGGGCCGGGGGGGCCATCGGCGGCCTCCTCGGCGGCCGGAAGGGAGCCACTGTCGGCGCGGCCTCACGCGCGGCCGAAGCGATCAAGTCGATCGACCTGGCTTCGGACGCCCCGAGCCTCAGCCTGGCTCCCGGCAGCAAGATCACGCTCCTGGCCAAGTCTCGCGGCGGAGCGGACCTGGCCGGCCTGGCCCCCAACGCGGCCCCGGCCGGCGGCACGGTCGCCGCGGCGGCCCAGACCGCGGCCCCGGACGGCGGCCAGCCCAACCTGACTGCGGTGAAGGTCGACTTCGTCCCCGGCGACAAGGTCATCCTTTACGACGACTTCTCCGACATGGGCGCGGACGAGCCGCCGCCGCATTGGAGGGTCCGGGGCGGGACGGCCGAGCTTCGCGTCGGAAACGGCGTCCGGCAGCTGACCATGACGGCCCGGAACATGACCTTGGCGCCCAACGTGACCGAGCTGCCGGCCAACTTCACCATGGAAGCCGACGTCGCCTACAGGGGGCACGGCGGCAGAACCTGGTGGAGGTTCCATGACAAGGCCGGTGCGGGCGTCCTGGAGATCATAGCGAGCGTGAACTATTCTAACCTGACCCTGGTCATCCGGAAAGGCAGCGAGGAGCTGGCCAACCAGCAGATCCCGATGGATTGGGTCAAGCCGGTCAAGCAGGCCCTGTGGCTGCAGAACGGCCGCATGCGCTATTACGTCAACGGGCAGCGGGTCATGGACGTCAACCAGGTCGAGCTGCCGGCGCTGGGCAAGATCGAGTGTTACGTCGAGGGCCCCGGCGGCAACGATCCGGAGGGCTACGTCGGCTTCCAGTTCTTCCGCGTCGCGGAATCGTCGCCCGACTTCAGCAAGATCATCATGTCGTCCGGGCGCTACGTCACCCGCGGCATCCTGTTCGACACCGACAGCGACAAGATCAAGCCGGAGTCGGCCCCGGTCCTCAAGATGATCGCCAAGGGGCTGGAGGCCAACCCGGCCCTGAAGCTCCTGATAGAGGGCCACACCGATTCGGTGGGCAGCGCCGATCACAACCTGGATCTCTCGAAGCGGCGGGCCGAGGCCGTCAGGACCGTTCTCGCGTCCCAGTTCAATATCGACGCCTCGCGGCTGGCCACGGCCGGGCTGGGGGCCTCCAAGCCGGTCGATTCCAACGACACGCCGCAGGGCCGGGCTCAGAACCGGCGCGTGGAATTAGTCAAGCAGTAGCTCCCAGGGAGTGGACGGACATCGCGTTCGGCACTCACGGCGGTAAGGTCCAGGTCACGCTGTCTCCGGAGAAGGCCCCGGTCAAGATGCTGAAGTAGACATGGCCGCCGTCAGAGCTGGCCGCGTTCCTGGATGATGTCCTGGACGGTGATGACGCCCGAGAGGATGTCCTCGTCGTCGACGACCGGCAGCATCAGGAACTTGTATTTGCCGAAGAGGTCGGCGATTTCCTCGACCCGTTCGTTCGTCTCGACCTTGACGAGGTGGGGGTTCATGACCGTCCGGACGGGCGTCTCCTTCTCCAGCATCAGGAGCTGGCGGAGCGTGATGACCCCGAGGAGGCGGCCCGGCTCGTCCGTGACGTAGATGTAGGCCACTGACTCCAGCGGGTGCGTCGTCTGCTCGAAAGCCCGGACGGCGTCGCCGATCGTCTGGTCGTCGCGGACGGCGATGAAGTCCGTGGTCATGATGCTGCCCGCCGTCCCTTCCTTGTACGCCAGGAGCTCCTGGATGACCTCCCGGCTGGGCCTTTCCATCGTCTGGATGAGCTTGTGCTTCCGCTCCTCGGGCAGCTCGGCCAGGAGGTCCGTGGCCTCGTCGGGTTCCATCTCCTCGAGCAGGTCGGAGGCCTTCTCGACCGGGGCCGCCTCGATGAGGGAGCGCTGGAGCCAGGGCTCGGCCTCCTGGAGCGTGTCGGCCGCCGTCTCGAGGTCGAGGGTCCGGAAGACCCTCTTCCGGTTATCCCGGTCGAGGTCCTCGAGGATGTCGGCCAGGTCCGAGGGGTGGAGGTCGCGGAGGGCGCGGACGCCGACGTTGAGCTTCAGGTCGGCCCGGTGGACGTCCGAGCCGAGAGGCTGGATGTACTTCCAGGAGACGAGGACCTCGGCGAACTCGTATTCGAAGAACCAGCGGGTCAGGGCCTCGACCGGCCGCAGGAGCCCCAGGCGCCGGAGGATGCCGCGCTTGCCGATGTCGACATGGACGAGCCGGAGGTCGTGGTCGAGGACGAGAAGATGGATATCGTTGACCCGCTCGATCTTCGCCCCGAAGGTGTCGACGACCTGCTTGTCCAGGAGCTCCTCCTTGAGGAGCATCTCCTCGCCCTTGACCTCGGGCCGGCAGAACTTCTCCTCGGCCCTGGGTTTCAGGATGATCCGGCCTCCCGCGAAGCTCGCGACCTCGGACCAGTCGAGAGTCTCGATCTTCTTCCAGCCCGATCTAACGTCGAGGGCGACGATCTTGGGGAAGCTCTCTCCCAGCCGGACCTTGAGGTCGGCCAGCCGGCCCAGCCGGCGGCCCGCCGCGTCGGAGACGGGCCGGCCCAGGAGCTCGGAGACATAGATGAAATGCCGCGCCTCGTCGGCGTCGAACCCGCCCGCCGCGGCGGCCCTGGCCTTTTCTGATTCCGGCAGGGGACCCATGGCACTCACTTTCTGACCAGATGGACGACCTGGGAGACGAGGAGCGTCGCCGTCAGAGCCAGCAGGACGACCGTGCTCGTCCAGCCGACCGCGTTCTGGAAGCCGTTGTTGACGTGCGTGCCCATGATCTTCCTGTTGTTGACCATCCGGATCATGGAGATGAGGACGACCGGCAGGAGCATGGCGTTCAGGACCTGCGTCCAGATGGTGATGCCGATGAGCGGCGCCCCGGGGATGAGGATGATGAGCACGGCCAGGCCCATGATGGAGCCGAAGAGGGCGTAGAACTGCGGCGCCTCGCGGATCCGCTTGTTGATGCCCGCCTCGAAGCCGAAGGCCTCGCAGACGTAGAAAGCCGTGGCCAGGGGCAGGATGGCCGCCGAAAAGACCGAGGCGATGAACAGCCCGAAGGCGAAGAGCTCGGCGGCGAGATGCCCGGCGAAGGGCTTGAGGGACATGGCCGCGTCCTTGGCCTCGTTGATGACCACGCCGTTGACGTGGAGGGTCGCGGCGCAGGCGACCATGATGAAGAAGGCCACGGCGACCGTGGCCACGCAGCCGACGACCACGTCCCAGACGGCGTACCGGTAGTTCTCGACCTTGATGCCCTTCTCGATGACGGCCGATTGCATGTAGAACTGCATCCAGGGGGCGATGGTCGTGCCGACGATGCCGAGGACCATGCTCAGGTAGGGGACGTCGAAGCGCATCTCGGGCTTGATGATCGAGGTGCCGATCCTGGCCCAGTCGGGCTTGGCCAGGATGGCCGAAACGACGTAGGACAGGAGGCAGAAGCTGAAGAACAGGAAGATCCGCTCGGCCGTGCGGTAGTTCCCCTTGGAGACCAGGAGCCAGACGCCGACCGCCACCAGGGGGACCGAGACGTACTTGCTGACGCCGAAGATCATCATGCTCCCCGCGACGCCGGCGAACTCGGTGGCCGTGTTGCCGATGTCGGCGATGACCAGCCCGATGAAGATGACGAAGGTGACCTTCAGGCCGAAGTTCTCCCGCATCAGGTCGGCCAGCCCCTTGCCGGTGACCGTGCCCATGCGGGCGTTCATCTCCTGGACGACGAGCAGGAGGATGAACGACGGGATGAGGGTCCAGAGAAGCTGGTAACCGTAGGACGCGCCGGCCACGGAGTAGGTCGTGATGCCGCCGGCGTCGTTGTCGACGCTGCCGGTGATGATGCCCGGGCCGACGACGGCCAGGAAGAGGAGGGCGTTCCTCAGGAAGCGGTTACGCTTGAGCTTTTCCTTGAGCGACATGGGCATTGTCTCCGGCGCGGCCCTCCCCGGCGGGCCCGGAAAGTCCAATCGCTTATAGCACAGGAAACGGGGGGTGTCAAAAAGGGCGGAAATAAGGTTTGCCGGGCCGGGAGGATTGTCGTAATATCCCGGTATCTCGCACGGAGGAGGGACCGAAGCGCTCATGAAAAAACCAGGGACGGCGTTCCTAGCCGCTTTTTCCGGATGGATCCTCCTGGCCGCAGCCGCCGCGGCGGGGGCGCCGGCTCAGGCGCCGGCGCCCGGTCCGGCGCTCGACCGGCCCGTCCTTCTGGTCATCGATATCCAGAACTTCTATTTCGCGGGGGGGCGGATCCCGCTCGCCGGGAGCGTTGAGGCCAGCCTCAAGGCCAAGTCAGCGCTCGAGGCGTTCAGGGCCAGGAAGCTTCCCGTGATCCATGTCCAGCACATGCCCCAGGGGATCGAGAGGTTCGAGCCGGGGGTCACGGACCCCCAGTATGCCATCCATCCCAATGTCGCCCCGATCGCGGGAGAGCGCGTCGTGGTCAAGCATTTCGCCAATTCCTTCCGGGATACGGGACTCCTGGCGCTTTTGAAGGGATTGAACGTCAAGACCCTGGTCATCGCCGGGATGCAGACCCATATGTGCGTGGAGGCCGCGGTCCGGGCCGGCGCGGATCTGGGCTATGACGTCGTCGTCGTCGAGGACGCCTGCGCCACCCGGGACCTGAAGCTCCGCGACACGGCCGTCCCGGCCGCATCGGTCCAGGCGGCCGTCCTCGCGGCCCTGAACGGGAGCTACGCCAGGATCGCGACCGTCGCCGACGTCCTCGCCGCTCTCCGATAGGCCGGCCCCGGCCGCCGCCCTCGATCACCCTGACGGCGCCCCGGGTCTCCCGTCACAGGCCCTTGTTCGAGCCGGGCTCGGGGCTCCCGCTGTAGCCCTTCAGGTAGAGCGAATAGAGCGTGCCGCTGGGGCAGAGCGGGATGCACTCCCGGCAGACCGGGCAGAGGGAGTGGGAGAGGTCCGATTGGAAGACGACCTCCTTGCCGATGCCCCGGCCGATGAAGCAGGTGACGTTGTTCTTCTTGATCTCGGCGCAATAGCGGACGCACAGCCCGCAGAGGAGGCACTTGGGCTGGTCTCCCTGGAAGCGCGATTCCTTGAGGCCGTACCTCTTGGCCAGGGCCTCCAGCGGGCCCGTCGCGGAAACGGCCAGGAGCAGCTCGAGGATCATCTTGCGGATCTTGACGATCCTGGGGGTCTCGGTCCTGACGACCAGGCCGTCCTCGGCCTCGTAGGCGCAGGAGGCCACCAGCCGCTTCTCTCCGCCCTTGTCGATCTCCACCATGCACAGGCGGCAGGCGCCGTAGGGAGGGAGCCTCTTGTCGTAGCACACGGTCGGGATGTCGCTCCCCGCCTTCCGGGCCGCCTCGAGGATGGTCGTCCCCCCGGCCGTCTCGACCTGCTGGCCGTCGATCTCGAGCTTGATGGTTTTCATGTCGGGCTCACTTTCTCTTCTGGACTCTGGTCCCGGCGGGGACGGGCGCGGGCGCCGGCTTGCCGGAGATCTTGGTCACGGCGCCGAAGCGCGAGGGGCAGGCCTCGAGGCAGGCGCCGCACTTCGTGCACTTGGACTGGTCGATGACGTGGACCAGCCCCTTGTCCCCGCTGATGGCCCCGGCCGGGCAGCTCTTGGCGCAGAGCAGGCAGGCCTGGCATTTTTCGGGGACGATGTAGTAGCGGATGAGGTCCTTGCAGACGCCGGCCGGGCAGCGCTTCTCCCTGATGTGGGCCTCGTACTCGTTCCGGAAATACTTGATGGTCGACAGCGGCGGGTTGGCGGCCGTCGTGCCCAGGGCGCAGAGGGAGGCTTCGGCCATGACCTCGGCGATCTCCCGCAGCAGCTCGATGTCGCCTTCCCGGCCCTTGCCGGCGCAGATGTTGTTGTAGATGAGGAGCATCTGCTTCAGGCCCTCGCGGCAGGGCACGCACTTGCCGCAGGATTCCTCGGACAGGAAGTTGATGAAGTACCGGGCCGTGTCGACCATGCAGGTGTCCTCGTCCATGACGATCATGCCGCCGGAGCCCATCATGGAGCCGGCCCTCTCCAGCTCCTCGAAGTCCACGGGCAGGTCGAGGCTCGCGGCCGGCAGGCAGCCGCCGGACGGGCCGCCGGTCTGGACGGCCTTGAACTTCTTGCCGCCGGGGACGCCGCCGCCGATGTCGAAGATGACCTGCCTCAGGGTCGCGCCCATGGGCACCTCGACCAGCCCGGTGTTGTTGACCTTGCCGACCAGGGAGAAGATCTTGGTGCCCTTGCTGCCCCTGGTCCCGATGCCGCTGAACCAGGCCGCGCTCTTGTTGATGATGGCCGGCACGTTGGCCCAGGTCTCGACGTTGTTCATGTTGGTCGGCTTGCCCCAGAGGCCGCTGATGGCCGGCCGGATGTAGTTGATCTGGGGCTCGCCGACGCGGCCCTCCAGGGCCGTGATCAGGGCGCTGGACTCGCCGGAGACGAAGGCCCCGGCGCCCCTGTGGATGGCGACGTCGAAGCCGAACTCCGAGCCAAGGATGTTCGCGCCGAGGAGGCCCATCTCGCGGGCCTGTTCCAGGGCCACGGTGAGGTTGGCCACGGCCAGAGGGTATTCCTGGCGGACGTAGATGAATCCCTGGCGGGCGCCGATGGCATAGGCGCCGATGATCAGGCCCTCGATGACGCTGTGGGGATTGCCTTCGAGGACGCTCCGGTTCATGTAGGCCCCGGGGTCTCCCTCGTCGGCGTTGACGATGACGTATTTCGGCTCGCCGGGGGCGTTGCGGGTCGTCTCCCACTTCACCCCGGTCGGGAACCCGGCGCCGCCGCGTCCCCTCAGGCCGGACTTCTTGACCTCGTCCAGGACCTCCTCCGGGGTCATGACGAAAAGGGCCCTGGCCAGGGCGGAATAGCCGCCCAGAGCGATGTAGTCCTCGATCCGGGTCGGGTCGACCAGGCGGTTGGCCCCCAGGATGATCCGGCTCTGGTGCTTGTAGAAGGGGATGTCGCCCTCGTGGACGATCTTCTTGCCGTCCTCCCCGGTATAGAGCAGCCGGTCGACGATCTTGCCCTCGACCAGGGTCTTGGCGACCACTTCCGGCACGTCGGCCGGGGTCACCTTCAGGTAGCAGATCTCCCGGGGGAAGATGACGACCAGGGGGCCGCGCTCGCAGAAGCCGTGGCAGCCCGTGCGCCGGATGTCGACCTTGGCCTCGAGGCCCTGCTTGCGGATCTCGCCGGCGAAAGCCTGATAGACCTTTTCGCCGCCGCAGGCCTGACAGCCCGTGCCCAGGCAGATGGACAGGCACGGCTTGTTCGGGTCACGCCTGGACAGGACGTCCTGCCGGAATCTCTTCAGTTCGGCCGCTGAACTCAGTTTCGACATGATTGCCTCTTTTCTCTCGCCCCTCGCCTCAGTCGCAGGACGCGGCGATCTTCTCGATGTCCTTGATCCCGGGCTTGCTGTAGTACTGCCCGTCGACCAGCATGACCGGTCCCAGGGCGCAGCAGCCCAGGCAGTTGACAGTGGTCAGCGTGAATTTTTGATCGGCGTCGGTATGGCCGGGCTCGATGCCCAGGACGGAAGAGACGTTGTCCAGGAGGCGCTTGGCGCCGCGCACCTGGCAGGCCGTGCCCAGGCAGACCTGGAAGATGTGGCGTCCCAGGGGCACCAGGCTGAAGGCCTTGTAGAACGTGGCGATCTGGTAGATCTGCGAAAGCGGCACACCCAGCCTTTCGGCGACCCAGATCAGGGCCGGCTTCGGGAGCCAGCCGTTCTGGGCCTGGATGTCGAGGAGGACCTGGATCAGGGCGTTCTTCCGGCCCTGATACTTGTCCAGGATCCGGTCGACGTCGGCGAGCTCCTGGACCATCTGGCGGACGGCCAGCCTCTTGTCCTGGACCTGCTTCAAGGCCTCGGCCAGGTGCATGGCCTCGGATTCGAGGCTGCGCAGATCGAGATTCAAGGGCCCCCGGTCGAGGCCCAGGGAGTAGTACTCGCTCAGCAGCTCCAGGCCCCTGAGCAGGACGTCGCTCTTGCTCGCCTTCGAGTCTTTCTGGAGGCGGCTCAGGGCCTGGTTCTGCTCCTCGCTCAATCGCATGCCGACGAACTTGGATTTATTCTTTTCGCGTGGCATCAGGCACTCCTGTGGGCGGTGGTGTTTAACATTACTATCTTAAGCCGGGGCAATGAGATTGTCAACAATATTAGGCATATAACATGGCGTCTCGACTCGTTTGTGGGCCGGCGTTTAACAAATAGCCAGAAGGATTCCCGGGTCTGATAACCGGGGCGGTTCCGGGCCCGGAGGCGTTTTCCCCCGGGCCCTTGACGCCGGCCCAAGCCTGACGTAGTGTCGGTTCAGGATCCGAAAAGGGAGGGGACAATGAAAATGAAAAGACTCCCCCTGCCGAAGGCGTTCATGCTCCTCGAGCCGGGTCCCGTGGTGCTTGTGGCCACGGCGGACGGCGGCAGGAACAACGTCATGACCATCTCCTGGCACATGGTCATGGATTTCACGCCGCGGTTCGCCCTGCTGACGGGGGCCTGGAACTTCTCTTATGAGGCCCTGGTCAAGACCCGGGAATGCGTGATCGCGATACCGACGGTCGATATCTCGGCCAAGGTCGTCGGTATCGGGACGTGTTCTGGCTCCGACACGGACAAGTTCGCCAGGTTCGGGCTTACGCCCATCAAGGCGAAATCGGTCCGGGCGCCGTTGATAGGGGAGTGCCTGGCGAATATCGAATGCCGCGTTTCCGATCATATCGGGGAGCACGACA
Organism: Acidobacteriota bacterium; assembly: GCA_039683095.1. NCBI lineage: Bacteria > Pseudomonadati > Acidobacteriota > Acidobacteriota bacterium. The sequence continues at coordinate 344,518 of JBDKSB010000001.1, forward strand.
TCTTCGTTCTCGACGCGGTCCATGCCTGGGTGGACGAGGACAGGAAGGAACGGCGCACGATCCACGCCCGGGGGGACGGGACGTTCGTCGTCGACGGCCGGACGATCGATCATAGCGCGCTGATGCGTTCCAAGATCCCTCCGGGGGTCTGAGCCCTTGACTCGAGCCCGCGGCGGCCCGGGCGGTCCTGTCGCGCTTCGACCAGCGCTCGCAGCATTACGAGGCCCGCGGGCGCCGCGCCCGCTAGCCGCCTTCCTTGACACCCGGCAGGATCGGGACCTATCCTGGACCCGCTGGAGAGCGAACCAAGGAGGCGGATGATGGTCGGTCCAAGGGCGCGGTCTTCGTTCTTCCTTCTGGCAGCTGCGGCGGTCCTGGCGCTTGCCGCCGGGACCGCTTCGGCCGAGCTCGTGGCCAAGCTGCCGCAGGTGATGAACCCGTTCTTCCTCTCCATCGCCGGCGGCCGCATGTATATCGTCGAAAACGACGCGACCGTGCACATCTACGCGCTGGAGGCCGGGCGCGTCTCCTTCGTCAAGACGTTCGGACGGGCGGGCCAGGGACCCGGCGAGTTCGATTTCATCTACGCCGTCCGCCCCTTCAAGGACCACCTGGACATCCCCGGTTCGGCCAAGCTGGCCCGCTTCTCGCTTGACGGCGACTATCAGAGCGAGATCGTCTTCACCGTCGGGGCGTTCAAAGGCGCCTTCTATCGCCTGGCCGACCGGTACGTGGCCCGGGACATCGATTTCGATGACAAGGGGGCCACGACGACCATCCGTCTCTATGACAAGGATCTTAAATTGATCAAGGAGATCGGCCGCCGCACGGAGCCCTTGAATATCATGGAGAAGATCAATCTGGTGAGCGGCTATTACGCACCGCGCGTCTCCGGCGACCGCCTCTACGTGATCGATTCGGCCCGGGAATCGATCGTCGCAGTTTACGACCGGGACGGCGTTCTGCAGCGCAAGATCCGGCTGCCCCTCGAGCCGCAAAAGATGACGGCCGCGCTGAGGGACGCCGTCATCAGGACCGTCAAGGAGGGCTGGGCGGGCCGGATGCCCTGGGCGGAATACGAGAAGAGGCTGTTCTTTCCCGATGAGACACCGGGACTCGATTACTTCGAGGTCCTCGACGGGGCGTTCGCGGCCAGGACGTGGAAATACCGCCGGGATATGGTCGAGTTCGCCCTCTTCGACGGGCAGGGACGCGAACTGAAGCGATTGGAACTGCCTTTCACCGGCCGGCTGTCCAACGGCATCCTGTTCTGCTTCTGCGAGGGGCGCTATTATTACCTTCGCGAGAATCCAGGCGAAGAGGCCTGGGAGCTCCACGCCGAAAAGGCCTGGTAGTCCCCCGGGATGAAGAAGCGGGCGCGGACCATCCGGCGGATCCTGGCCTGGATCGTCCCCTGAGCCTGGGGCAGCATCCCCCGCGCCGGGGCTCCCGACCCGGGATCCGCGGGTTCCGGGCCGGGGACGCCTTGGAATAACCTCGGCTCCGCCGGTGTCAAATCGGATGTAGAGAGCCCCCCAACGGAGAAGAGAACCATGAAACGGACGCTCGCTCTGGCCGCGGTTTCGTGCCTGCTTTGCCTGTCCTGCAGCGGCGGAGGATCGGCCAACGACCCGGATCCCGGAGGGACGAGCGCCGAACCGGCGACAACGATCGATGCCGCGCCTTTCGCGGTTTCCGTCGCGGCCGAGGCGGACCCTCCGCCCCATCACCATGATCCGGCGGATATCGTCGCCAACAACGCTTTCGACAATGCCGTCGACATAGATTTCACCGCCAATACCGCCAAGTTGCCCGCCGATCCCGCCGACCCGGCGACCCAGACCATCACGCCGGAGGGCGTAACGCCCCTCGCCGGGGTCTCCGTTGCGCAGACGGCTTACGGCGTGACTATCACTTCCACGGCCGCCGGCGTCAGATACAACCTGGCGGGGTCATTGAGCGGGACGCTCGTCGTCAACAGCTCCAGCCAGTACCAGCTCTGTCTCGACGGCGTCGCGATAGATGCCGCCCAGGGGCCGGCGCTCGACCTGGAATCGTCGAAGAAGGTCTTCATCGTCTCCCCGGCCGGGACGGCCAACACGCTGACAGACCAGGCGACTTCCGGCACCATGGATAAGAAGGGCGCCCTGTACGGCAAGGGGGCCATGATCTTCAGCGGCGACGGAACGACGACCGTGACAGGGAACTACAAGCACGGCATTTACAGCAAGGACTATATCCGGATCTGCGGCGGAACGCTCAACGTCACGGTCAATGCCAAGAACGCCGTCCAAACGGTGAATGGCTTCATCTTCGACGACGGGGATCTGACGGTCAACGCCCGCGGGGAAACGCTGGGCGATGAGAGCAAGGGGATCAGGGTCGAGGGCCTGGAAGGCGCGGCCGGCGCGGGGAAAGGGTACATAGTCGTCAACGGCGGGCGCATCAACGTCACGTCCGTCGGCAAAGCCATCACGGCCGGCTGGGATATCGACGAAGACGAGACGGTGACGCCCGGGGACCCGTCGGACAACCCCGACCCCGACGTCATCATCAATAACGGCGTCATCGACGTCACAACGACGGGGACCCCGGAGCCCGACGACATCAACGGCGACGGCCTGACCCTGAGCCCCGAAGGGATCGAGGCGAAATCGGACCTGGTCATCAACAGCGGGTACATCGTCGTCAACGCGACCGAGGACGGGCTCAACGCGGGAGATTCGATCACGATCGGCGGCGGATACGTCTATCTGAAGAGCCAGTCCGGCGACGCGTCGGATTCCAACGGTTCGACCAAGATCTCCGGAGGCGTCGTCGTGGCTATAGGCCAGTCCGGCGCCGTGGAAGGCTCGTTCGACAGCGAGCCCGGGCATCCCTTCGCCATCACCGGGGGGATCTTGGTCGGGATCGCCGCCAACACCAGCGAGCCGACCGCGTCGGCCTGCACCCAGAACGCCGTCGTCACCGGCCGGCTGACGGCCGAAAGGACCATGGCCCTCAAGGCCGATGCCGGGACGGTGGCCTTCGCCTTCTTCGTGCCCAGGTCCTTTGAGACGATGATCATATCCTCCCCGCTGATCTCGGTCGGAACAGCGTACACCGTCTACACGGGCGGGACCGCCACGGGGGACAACGTCTTCGGAGGCCTTTATCTCGGGAATCTCGGCTATTCCGGCGGAACGGCCGGAACAGCGTTCACGGCGTCGTCGGGGGTCACCCGGATAGGCGGAACGTTCTTCTGATCTCGACCCGAGGAGAGGGGGCGAGATGATGAGATCATATCTCCGCGGCGCCGTTGACGAACGGCTTCGCCGGCGGGCCCCTCTTCTTCGTCTGCGATAGGGCGGCCGTCATCACCCTGAGCGGCGCGGCGCCCGTCAACAGCTTGGACATGCTGCTCGTGGCCGGCCAGGCCTCCACGGCCTCCCAGTATATCGATGACGTCAACAGCGACTGGGGGACCCTCGGCGGCACGGTGACGTTCAGGGCGACGAACGAAACGATGGCCGGCAAGATCATCATCTGCGACAGCTCGAGCTCGATCGACCTGACGCTTGCGGGATCGACCCTCACCGGCGCCATCGACGGCGACGACAAAGGGCCGGCCGACAAGCTGACGGCCCGGACCTCCCGGCCGGGCCGCGGGGCCCGGGCCGCGAGGGGTCACAAACCTCCGCCCAGGACCTTGTAGAGGGCGACCTGGTTGACCCGGCGGGCCAGCTTGGTCGCGACAAGCCCCCGCTGGGCGTCGTAGAAGGACCGCTGGGCCACCAGGACGCCGAGATAGCTGTCGATGCCTTCCTTGTAGCGGGCCTCGGAGAGACGGTAGCTCTCGCCCAGGGCCTCGGCCAGGGATCGCTGGGCGTCCAGCTGCTCGACGAGGGTCGAGCGAAGGGCCAGGGCGTCGCTGACCTCGCGGAAAGCCGTCTGGATGGCCTTCTCGTACTGGGCCACGGCGATGTCGCGGTCGACCTTGGCCGCCTTGAGGTTGGCGACCAGGGAGCCCCCGGCGAAGAGAGGCTGGACGATCTGCGGCGCGTAGCTCCAGTAGCCCGTCCCGGACTCGAACAGCCCGGCCAGGGCGGGCGCCAGGGTGCCGGCCGCGGCGGTCAGCGAGATGCGCGGGAAGAAGGCCGCCCGGGCGGCGCCGATGTTGGCGTTCAGGCTCTTGAGCTGGTATTCGGCCGCCAGGATGTCGGGCCGCTCGAGGAGGATGCCGGAATCCAGGCCGGCGGAGATGTCCTTCAGCTCGGCGACCGCGGCCAGCCCGCCCGGCAGAAGGCCGGCCGGGACCTCTCTCCCGGCCAGTAGGTTCAGGGCGTTCGTGTCCGCGGCCACGAGCCCGGTGTAGCGGGCGACGTCGACGCGGGCCGCTTCCACCTGGCTCTGGGACTGGCGCAGGGTCAGGTCCGAGGCGACTCCGGCGTCCCGGCTTTTCAGGATCAGCTCATAAGAAGCTTTCTGGGCTTCGAGGGTCGCCTTGGCCAGATCGAGCGATTCACGGTCGGCCGCCAGGGACAGGTAGGAGCCGGCGACGGCGGCCACCAGGGAGATCTGGGCCGACTTCCGCCCCTCGACCGTGGCCAGGTACTGGTTCAGGGCCCTGGCCTTCAGGCTGCGAAGGCGGCCGAAGAGGTCCAGCTCCCACGACGCCGTGCCCATGACGCTGTACTGCTCGACCGTATAGGCGTTGCCGGTTGACGACATCTGCCGCGGGATCCTGTAGTTGTCGGCGCCGGCGGCCGCCGCGGCGCTCGGATACAGGCTGGATCGCTGGATCCGGTAGACGGCCTGCATCTTTTCGACGTTGAGGGCCGCGATCCGCAGGTCGCGGTTGTTGGCCAGGGCCAGCTCGATGACGCCGCGCAGGCCGGGATCGGTGAAGAATTCCCGCCAGGCCGGCTCCGGCGCCGCCGGCGCGGCGGGGGAACCGCCCGTAACGGCCGGGCCGGCCGGCAGGGCGGCCGGGACCGGCGCCTCGGGACGGCGGTACTTGGGGATCATGGTGCAGCCGCCCAGAAGGAGGACGGCCAGGGCTAGGGACAGGGTCTTGTTGCGCATCTTATTCTTCTTTCGATTGCTCGGCGAAGCTCGCTTCGCGCGGCGCGCGGTTCCGGCCGAGCCCGGAGATCTTCTCGATCAGGACGTAGAACAGGGGCGAAAAGACGAGCACCAGCACGGTGGCCGTGACCATGCCGCCGAGGACGCTGGTGCCGATGGCGTTCTGCGACCCCGACCCGGCGCCCGTGCTGACGGCCAGGGGCAGGACGCCGAAGCCGAAGGCCAGCGAGGTCATGAGGATCGGGCGGAACCGGAGCTTGGCCGCCTCGAGCGTGGCTTGGATGAGGTCCATGCCCGCCTCCACGCGGGCCTTGGAGAACTGGACGATGAGGATGGCGTTCTTGGCCGTCAGCCCGAGGGTGGTCAGCAGGCCGATCTGGAAATAGACCCCGTTGGTCAGGCCGCGAAGGGACGTGGCGATGACGCCGCCGATCGCGCCGAGGGGCAGGGCCATCAGGACCGAGATGGGGATGGCCCAGCTTTCATAGAGGGCGGCCAGGCACAGGAAGACGACGAAGATGGCGAAGGTATAGAGGAGGCCGGTTTGCGAGCTGGACTGCCGTTCCTGGTAGGAGAGGCCGGTCCAGTCATACCCGATGCCCGCCGGCAGCTTGGCGATGGCCTCTTCCATGGCCTTCATGGCCTCGCCCGAGCTGACGCCGGGCGCCGGCTGGCCCATGATGTTCATGGACGGGAAGCCGTTGTAGCGTTCGAGCCGCGGCGAGCCGGAGGTCCAGCGGCCGGTGGCGAAGGCGGAGAGGGGGACCATCTTCCCGGCGTTGTTCCGGACGAAGAGGCGTTCCAGGTCCTGGGGCAGCATGCGGTAGGGCGCGTCGGCCTGGACGAAGACCCTCTTGATGCGGCCGGCCTGGATGAAGTCGTTGGCGTAGGCGCTGCCGAAGGCGGCCGAGATGGTGTTGTGGATCGAGCCGATGGGCACGCCGAGCGCGCCGGCCCTGTCCCAGTCCACGTCGACCCGGTACTGTGGCACGTCCTCCAGCCCGTTGGGGCGGACGCCGGTCAGCCGCGGGTCCTGGGCCGCCAGGCCGAGAAGCTGGTTGCGGGCGGCCGTCAGGGTCTCGTGGCCGAGGCCGCCCATGTCGAGCAGCTCCAGGTCGAACCCGGAGGTCATGCCCAGCTCGGTCACGGCCGCCGGGGCGAGGACATAGATGGAAGCGTTGCGGATCTGCGAGAGGGCCCGGTTGGCCCTCCCCGCCACGGCCTTGACCCGGAGGTCCTTGGTCGGGCGGAGATCCCAGTCCTTGAGCTTGACGAAGAGCATGCCGACGTTCTGGCCGCTGCCGGCGAACCCGGCGCCGACGATGCCCATGCACGAGTCGACGGCGTCCTTCTCGTTCTGCTCGAAATAGCCCTGGATCTGGGCCATGACGGCCTTGGTCTGTTCGAAGGTGTTGCCTCTCGGCAGGGTCACCTGGCAGAGCAGAGCCCCCTGATCCTCGTCGGGCAGGTAGGAGGTAGGCAGCCGGAGATACAGGAAGCCCAGGAGGGCGACGATCAGGACGAAGACCGCGATGTACCGTTTCTTCTTGGCCAGCGCGCGGCCGACCAGCCGCGAGTACCACTCGCGCAGGCGGTAGAAGCCGCGGTTGAACTTTCTAAAGAACGGCCGCAGCAGGCGGAAGGTGGTCTCCGAGGTGTCGTGGCCGGCGGCGACCGGCTTGAGGATCGAGGCGCAGAGGACGGGCGTCAGGATCAAGGCCACGACGACCGAGAGCATCATGGCCGTGACGATGGTGACGGAGAACTGCCGGTAGATGACGCCGGTCGAGCCGGCGAAGAAAGCCATGGGCACGAAGACCGCAGAGAGCACGAGGCCGATGCCGATGAGGGCGCTGGTGATCTGGTCCATCGATTTGGCCGTCGCCTCGCGGGGCGACAGCCCTTCCTCGGACATGATCCGCTCGACGTTCTCGACGACGACGATGGCGTCGTCGACGAGCAGGCCGATGGCCATGACCATGGCGAACATCGTCAGCATGTTGATGGTGTAGCCGAAAAGCGCCAGCAGCGCGAACGTGCCCAGGAGCACGACCGGGACGGCGATGGTCGGGATGAGCGTGGCCCGGAAGTTGCCCAGGAAGAGCCACATGATGAGGAAGACCAGAAGGACGGCCACCAGGAGGGTCTTGAAGACCTCGTTGATGGACACCCGGATGAAGGGCGTCGTGTCGTTGTTGTAGGTGACCTTCATGCCCGCCGGGAAGTACCGGCTCATATCGGCCATCTTGGCCTTGACGGCCGCGGACGTTTTCATGGCGTTGGCCCCGGCGGCCTGCCGGACGGCCAGGCCGGCCGAGGGCTTGCCGTTGTAATAGACCTCGGCGTTGTAGTACTGGGTCCCCATCTCCGTCCGGCCGACGTCGCTGATCCGGACGACGGAGCCGTCCGGGTTCGTCCGCAGGGGGATGGCGGCGAACTCGTCGGGCTTCTGGAGCATGTTCTGGACGATGATCGAGGCGTTCAGGCGCTGGCCGGGCTGAGCCGGCATGCCGCCGAATTGGCCGGCCGAGACCTCGACGTTGTAGGACCGCAGGGCGGCCAGGACTTCCGCGAACGTCAGCCGGTAATCCGTGAGCTTGTCCGGGTTGAGCCAAACGCGCATGGCGTACTCGGAGCCGAAAGAGGACACCTCGCCGACGCCGGGGATGCGGGCCACGACCTTTTCGAGGTTGGACTTGGCGTAGTCCATCAGGTCCTTGCCGTCCATGCTGCCGTCTTCCGAGATCAGGCCGATGATCATAAGGTAGTTGCGGGTGGACTTGGTGACCGTCACGCCCTGGGTCTGGATGACCGAGGGCAGGTTGGCCATGGCCATCTGGAGCCTGTTCTGGACCTGGGCCCAGGCCAGGTCGGGGTCCGTGCCCGGGGCGAAGGTCATCTCGAGGCGGGATGCGCCCGACGAGTCGCTCGTGGCGGACATGTAGAGCAGGTTGTCGAAGCCGGTCATCTTCTGCTCGATGATCTGGGTGACGCTGTTCTCGACCGTCTCGGCCGATCCGCCGGGGTAATAGGCGGAAATGGCGATGGACGGCGGGGCGATCGGCGGGTATTGGGCTATGGGCAGCATATAGATCGCCAGGGCCCCCGCGGCCATCATGGCGATGGCGATGACCCAGGCGAAGACAGGGCGCTTCAGGAAGAATTTCGATAACATCTCGGGCCTCCGTCGAATCGGATCCGCGGCCGGTTATTTCGCGGCGGCGCCGGCCGCCGCCGGGGCCGGGGCCGGGGCCGCGATCCGCACGGCCGCGCCGGGCCGGACCCTCAGCTGGCCCTCGGTGATGACCCGGTCGCCGGCGGCGAGCCCCTTGCCGACGAGCCACTGGTCGCCGATGGCCCGCTCGATCTCGAGCGGCCGCTGCTCGACCTTGCCCTCGCCGTTGACGATCAGGGCATAGGGACTGCCCTTCGTGTCGCGGCTGACCCCCTGCTGGGGGACGAGGAGAGCCTGGTCGCTCACCCCTTCCTCGACGATGGCCCGCACGAACATGCCGGGGAGCAGGACCTTGTCGGGATTGGGGAAGACGGCCCGCAGGGTCACCGATCCCGTGGTCGGGTCGACGGTGATGTCGCGGAACTGCAGGGTGCCTTCCTGCGGGTAGGGGGTGCCGTCCTCGAGTTTCAGCCGGACCCTGCTCCAGGCCTCCTTGTCCTGCCTCAGCTCCCCGCTCTCCATGAACCGACGCAGGCGGAGGACCTCGGCGCTGGACTGGATGACATCCACGAAGATGGGATCGAGCTGCTGGACGACGGCCAGGGGCGCGCCCTGGTAGGCGTTGACTAGGGCGCCGACCGTCACGGCCGAGCGGCCGATGCGGCCGGAGATGGGCGACTTGATGGGCGTATAGCCGAGATTGATGCGGGCGTTCTCCAGGGCCGCCCGGGCGGATTCCGCGCCGGCCTCGGCCGTCTGAAGGGCCGACACCGCGTCGTCATAATCCTGCTGGCCGACGGCGTTGATGGCGGCGAGGTTCTTGAACCGGTCGGCGCGCGAACGGGCCGCCGGGATCTTGGCTTCGGCCACGGCCAGGGCGGCCTTGGCCTGCTCGAAAGCCGCCTGATAGGGGGCGGGGTCGATCTGGTAGAGGACGCTGCCGGCCCGGACGTCCGCGCCTTCCGTGAACAGGCGCTTCTGGAGGATGCCGTTGACCTGGGGCCGGATCTCGGCGACGAGGAAGGCCGTCGTGCGGCCGGGTAGCTCGGTGGTCAACGCCAGCCGTTCCGTCCGGAGCGTGACGACCGCGACCTCGGCGGGCCCGGCGGCCGGCATGGGTTTGGACTTGCAGGCGGCGGCCAGGGCGCTCAGGACGATCAAGGCCAGCGCGGGCATTCGGCGAAGCTTGGGGTTCGAAGGCGTGCGGCTCATGGGGTGACTCCTTTCTCTGCCGCGGGGATCTCCCGCGGTCCCGGGGCGGTCTGTAAAGCTATCGATCATGGTTCGTTCTCCAGGGATCGTGATGATTCCGTCGGTCTCGGCGGATCGGGGTGGAGGGGCCTAGGCCCCCTGCGGGCCCTCCGGCCGGCGCCCCTCCGCCTGGGGGGGGCCGAAGGACTCGAAGGCTTCCTTGATCAGGTCCTCGCCGGTCAGACCGAACTCCTCTGACAGGAACCGCTCCTCTACGCAGGCCATGCGGATCAAACCGAGGATCATGCCCATCAGGATGAGGGTCGTCTTGACCGGATCGGCGCCGGCCCTGAATGTCCCGTCGGCGATGCCGCTCTTGACCAGATCGAGGTTGAGGGAGAAGATCTCTTCCTTTGCTCAGTTCCGCGGCCTCGGCGATCTCGTCGATGGTCGTGGCGCCGAACCCCTTGGCGAAGAAGAGCTTCTCGGCCGCATCGATGATGCTTTCCTGGCGCATCTTCTTGTCCCGTTCACGGCGATCGACGATGCTCATGCGGTCCTTATTCCCTTCTGCGGCGATTTGGTTAAATTATACTAATGAACAATTAATGACTATCGGTCATAGTAATCGGCCATCATAGCAGTTAATTGAATTTTGTCAAGGGACCCGGCTGCCCGCCTCCGCGGGAAGGGCTGCACGTCCCGGATCCCGGCGGCCGCCGCGATAAGCCGTTGACACGCGGCCGGAGCCGGGCATATGATGCCGGGGATCGGAAACCTGGGAGGTGTCGCCCATGATCCAGGCCCTTATCAAGATCCTCAAGGTCCTCAACTCCGAGACGCATCCGGCCCAGATCTCGCTCGGGCTCTGCTTCTCGGTCATCGTCGCCTTCACGCCGAAGTTCAGCGTCCACAACGTCGTCATCCTGTTCCTCATCCTCTTTTTCCGCATCAACCTGTCCGCCTTCCTTCTCGGCGGCTTCCTCTTCTCGGGCGTCGGCGCCCTGCTCGACCCCCTGTTCCACAAGCTGGGCCTGGCCCTCCTGACCGTTCCCGGCCTGGAGAAGCTCTGGACGGCCTTCTACAACGCCACCATGTGGCGGGTCGAGCGGTTCAACAACTCCGTCGTCATGGGCGCCCTCTTCTCCGGGCTGGTCCTGTTCGTGCCGCTCTATTTCCTCTTCAACGCCTGCGTCCGCTACTACCGCAAGCACGTCTACGACCGTGTTCAGAAGCTGAAGATCATGAAGCTCATCAAGGGCAACGACCTCTACCAGAGATACCGTAGCCTCAAGGAATGGGGAGGCCTGGCATGACGGCCCCGAGCGAGCCCAAGCTCCAGGGACCGGCGGGGACGCCCGAGCCGGCGCCGGCTGAAAACGGCCGGAAGAACCGGAAGACCCGGAAGAGATCGACGATCGTCCGCTGGCAGGGCATCATCATCTTCTTCGTCGTCTGCGCCCTGCTGGCGGCCTTCTGGCGGCTCTTCCTCAACGGCTTCACCGAGCGGGCCATCGAGAAGACGGGCGCGGCCATCGTCGGCGCCGAGGTCGATCTCGACGCGGCCCGCGTCTCGCTCTCGCCGCTCGGCATCACGTTATCGGGGCTCCAGGTGACGAACCCGGCCGCGCCGGCCACTAACATCGTCGAGGCCGGCCGCATCGCCTTCCACATGGACGGCCAGAACGCCCTCCGCCACAAGGTCATCATCGACGAGATGCGCGTCGAGGGCGTCCGGCTGAACTCGCCGCGCAAGAGGCCGGGGTTCGTCTCCAAGACCGAGGGCCCGAGCGTGATCCAGCAGCTGGCCGAGCTGCCCTCGTTCGTCATCCCGAACGTCAAGGAGGTCTTCGAAGAGGAGAAGGCCAACCTGCCGTCGCTCAAGCTGATCGCCGGGGCGGTCGAAGACAGCCAGAGGGCCCGGGCCAAGTGGGACGGGAAGATCAGGGAGATCAGGGCGGCCTCCGACCCGGACAAGTACCAGAAGATGTACGAGGCGCTCAAGGCGAGGAAGGGCAAGGCCTCACTCGGCAACATCCTCGGCGGCGCCAAGGACGTCGTCGCCCTCCAGAAGCAGGTGCGGGAGGACCTCAAGACCATCGCTTCGGCCAAGAACGAGTTCACGGCCGACGCCTCCGCCCTCAAGAAGGTCGTCACGGACGCGCCCGCTCTGGTCGCCTCCGACGCCCAGAGGCTGATCGAGAAATACTCTTTCAGCCAAGCGGGGCTGGCGAACATCAGCCGGCTCCTGTTCGGCGGCAAGATCGCCGGCCAGGTCTCTTCCGCGCTCCGGTGGAACGAGCGGCTGTCGCCCCTCATCGACCGGATCAAGACCAAGGTCAAGGGCAGGGACGCGGTCAAGCCGCTCCGGGCGAAAGGGCTGGACGTGCGGTTCCGCGAGGACCGCCCCCTGCCGGACTTCCTGGCCCGCCTGATCAACGTCTCGATCAGCCTGCCGGCCGGGGACTTCGGGGGCCGGATCGAGAACCTGACGCCCGACCAGGACGTCCTCGGGCAGCCGCTCAAGTTCCGCTTCTCGGGCGAGAACCTCAAGGGCCTCAAATCGGCGGTCCTCGAAGGCGCGTTCGACCGGACCCGCGCCGACGCCCGGAAGGACATCCTGAACTTCCGCGTCCGGGGCTATCAGGCCCGCGGCCTGAAGCTCTCGACGAGCCGGGCCCTGCCGGTCTCGCTGGCCGAAGGATCGGTGGACCTCGACGCCGGCGCGACCGTGGAGAAGGGGCGAATCTCCGCCAGGATCTCCGCCGGGCTCCGGGGGGTCCGCCTGGCGATCGAGAAGACGGAAGAACGCCAGGCCCTGGCCGGCCGGGTGGATGCGGCGCTCCGGACCGCCCTCCTGTCCGTCTCGAACCTGAGCCTCACGGCCGAGATCACGGGCGCCTCCGACAGCTTCGAGGTCAAGGTCCGCTCGGACATCGACGACCTCCTCAAGAACGCGGCCGGCGCCGTCGTCCGGGACCAGATGGCGGGATTGGAGAAGGACCTGAAGGCGGCGATCAACGAACGGGCGGCCGGGCCGCTGGAGAAGCTCGGCTCGGGCCTCAAGGGGCTCGACGGCTGCGGCCTCGAGCTGGACGGCCTGTCCAAGCGCCTGAACGACCTCCTGAAGAAGTGGAAATAGCCGGGGGTAGCCCCGGGGAGGACGGAATCCCGGCAGGCGGAACAGGCGGGGGCCGCGGGAAGCCGTCCCGTCTCGCAGCCGGGGGGCCGGCCCCCGGCGTGCCAGTTGGCACATATCTTGCCGAAAGCAAGATGAAGGAGGCGCCATGCCGGCTGACGGTCGCCATCGCTGCCTGACCATCCGCATCCTCTATCCCCGACCCGGCGGCGGGGCCTAGGCCCGTGGACAGGCCGAGGACCGCATATCTCGACAGGCCCGGCGGGAGGATCGCTTTTAACGTCGCCGGCCGTGGACCGCTCGTCATCATGGGCAGCCGGGATGCCGACTCCCCCGACCCGGAGGCGGAAGCCGGGCTGGTCGCCGGACGCCTGAACGGCCGGGTCCTGATGGTGTCCGGGGCCGGCCACTATCCCCAGGCCGAGTATCCCGAGGTGGTGAATCCGGCCGTCATCGGATTCCTGGACTCGATCTCGCGCCGGGTTCGGCCATACGCAGGCGGAGGACGGCAAGCGGGCGCTTGACTCCCGCCCGGCTCCGGGCTATCTTCCCTTCGCGCGCCGCGGCCGCGATCCCTGCCCGAAAAGTGGACGGCCGAGGGCCGGGCGGACCGGGCGCATACCGGAGAACGGGCATGACCAAGAAGTGGTACGAAGCGCTCTTCACTGATTTCGCGGAAGCCTACGACAAGGAGGCTTTCACCCGCGGCACCCCCGGCGAGTGCGACTTCCTCGAGTCCGAGATCGGCGGCGACCGCTCGGTCCCGATCCTCGACATCGGCTGCGGCACGGGCCGGCACGCGATCGAGCTGGCCCGGCGCGGCTACAAGGTGACGGGGATCGACCTGTCGCCGTCCCAGATCGACCGGGCCCGGGCCAAGGCCGCGGCCGCCGGGGTCGCCCCGGATTTCCGGGTCGGCGACGCCCGGGCCCTCCGCTTCGGCCCCGAGTTCGGCCTGGCCGTCATGCTCTGCGAGGGCGCCTTCCCGCTCATGGAGACCGACGAGATGAACTTCGAGATCCTGCGCGGCGCGGCCCGGGCGCTGCGCCCGCGCGGCAAGCTGGTCATGACCACGCTCAACGGCCTCTTCCCGCTGCACCGTTCGGTCGGTCAATTCGAGAACGAGGGCAAGGGCGAAGACGAGGCCGCGACCGGGGGCCACGACTTCGACCTGATGACCTTCCGGATGCATTCCAGGCTCAAGGCCCGCGACGACCACGGTTGCCCGATCGAGATCGACTGCGACGAGCGCTGGTACGTCCCCTCCGAGCTGGCCTGGCTGCTCAAGCAGGCCGGGTTCGCCTCGGTCGGGATCTTCGGCGCCAGGCTGGGCGGCTTCAGCCGCTCGGACCGGCTGACCCCTGACGACTTCGAGATGCTGGCCGTGGCCGTGAAGCCCTGAGCCCGGCCGGCCCCGTCCGGAACGACGGCCCGCGGCGCCGGCGCCGCTTTTTCGATGCGATATAATCGAAATGGGCCGACCCTTTCGGCATCGCGAGGTGATCATGGACAGACGGCGGCTTGTCGGTTTCGTTGGCCTGACGGCCCTTTGGCTGATGCCTCTCTCTCTCCCGGCCGGGTCCGGGCCGGCCGCGCCAGCGGTCGCGCCGAAGGCCCGTCCCTTGCCGCTCGGCGACGTGCGGCTGACCGGCGGCCCCTTGAAACATGCCCAGGACCTGGACGCCGCCTACCTGCTCTCGCTTTCGACCGACCGCATGATGGCCTTCCTCCGCAAGGCGGCCGGGCTCGAGCCCAAGGCCCCCGGATACGGCGGCTGGGACGGCGACGACCGCCAGCTGACCGGCCACATCGCCGGCCATTACCTTTCCGGCGTGAGCCTGATGTACGCGGCGACGGGCGACCCGCGGTTCAAGGAGCGGGCCGACGCCCTCGTAGCCGAGCTGCGGGCCGTCCAGGACAAGAACGGCGACGGCTACATCGGCGCCCAGACCGACCGGGCCGGAACGCCGGGGAAGGTCCTCTACGGCCAGATCGCCGCCGGCGACATCCGCTCGTCCGGCTTCGACCTCAACGGCATGTGGTCGCCCTGGTACGTCCAGCACAAGATCTTCGCCGGCCTGCGGGACGCCTATCGTTTCGCCGGGAGCCGGTCGGCCCTGGAGGTCGAGACCCGGTTCGCGGCCTGGGCCGAAGGGGTCCTGTCCGGGCTCGATGACGCCCAGATCCAGAAGATGCTGAACACCGAGTTCGGCGGCATGAACGAGGTCCTGGTCGACCTCTGTGCCGACACGGGCGACCGGCGCTGGCTCGCCCTCGCCGACCGGTTCGAGCACCGCGCGATCGTCGAGCCCCTGGCCAGGGGCGAGGACATCCTGCGCGGCAAGCACGGCAACACCCAGGTCCCCAAGCTCCTCGGCGTGCTGGCCCGCTACGTCGCCACGGGCCGGCCGTCCGACGGCGCCGCGGCGAGGTTCTTCTGGGACCGCGTGGCCCTCCATCACAGCTTCGCCACCGGCGGCCACGGCCGGAACGAGTACTTCGGCGAAGCGGACAAGCTCGACGACATGATCGAGGGCCGGACGGCCGAGACCTGCAACGTCTACAACATGATCAAGATGTCCCGGGCCCTGTTCGCCCTCGACCCGCAGATCCGTTACGCCGATTTCCACGAGCGGGCCCTCTTCAACCATATCCTCGGCTCTATGGACCCGGCCGACGGCTCGACCTGTTACATGGTCCCCGTGGGCCAGGGCGTCGTCCGCGAGTACCAGGACATGCAGGAGGACTTCACCTGCTGCGTCGGCTCGGGCATGGAGAGCCATGCCCTCCACGGCTACGGGATCTACGACGGATCGGGGGACACGCTCTGGGTGAACCTCTACGCGCCCTCGACGGCGGATTGGCGCGCGGCCGGCGTCCGGCTGGCCATGGCGACATCCTTTCCGGAGGGCGAGGAGGCCGAGCTGACCATCCGGACGGCGAAGCCGCGCTCCTTCACGATCGCGCTCCGGCGGCCGTACTGGGCGGGGGCGGGCTTCTCGGTCACGGTCAACGGCGAGGCCGTGAAGGATCCCGGCCCGGCCGGGTCCTACGTCCGCATCTCCCGAAAATGGCGGACGGGGGACAAGGTGGCCCTGATCCTGCCCAAGGCCCTCCGGCTGGAGCCCCTCCCGGACAATCCCGACCGGGCGGCCATCCTCTGGGGCCCGCTCGTCCTGGCCGGCGACCTCGGGCCGATCCCGGCGCGGCAGCCCCGGGACGAATCCATCGCGACGGCGGCCACGGCCGCCGAGTGGCCGGCGACGCCAGTCCTCGTGACCGCCGAAACCTCCCTCGACGCCTGGATCAAGCCCGTGGCCGGGAGGCCCGGGGTCTTCCGGACCGCCGGCGCCGGCCGCGACAGGGACGTCGATCTCGTCCCGTTCTATCGCCTGCACCGGCGCGTCTACGCGGCCTACTGGGATATCCTGACCCCGCGGAAGTGGGAGGAACGGGCGGCGTCCCTGAAGGCGGCCGAGGAGGCCCGGCGCCGGCTCGAGGCGACCACGGTCGCCTTCGCCCAGCCGGGACAGATGCAGTCCGAGCGGGACTTCAACCAGCAGGGCGGCAGGACCTTCCCGGCCCAGCTCCGGGGCCGGTACGGACGACGGGCGGCCGACTGGTTCTCGTTCGACCTGGCCGTCGATCCCTCGGCGCCGCTGAGCCTGATCGTGACCTGCAGCCGCGAGGAGCCGGCCGACCGCGCCTTCGCCATCCTGGTCGACGGCCGGAAGGTCGGGGAGCAGCGCATCCCCCGGCGCAGCCCGCAGGAGAAAGAGGGCTTCTTCGACGCCGCCTATCCCATCCCGGCCGAGGCCGTCGCCGGCAAGACGAAGGTCACGGTCCGGTTCGAAGGGATCGAAGGCCGCGAGACCGGAACGGTGTTCGGCATCCGGATCGTTCGGATCGATTGAACGCCCCGCGCCTTCGAGCGGGCCGCGGCCGGGCCCTTAGGCCTCGATCGACCCCGTGAAGACGAAGGTCGCCGGGCCCGCGAGCCGGACGTTCGTGACCAGGTCCCCCCGGATCTCGAACTCGACCCTCAGGCGTCCGCCCCGGGCCCGGACGTCGACGGGGCCGCCGGCGGCATGCGCCCTCAGGGCGGAGGCGATGGCCGAGGCGGTCACTCCCGTGCCGCAGGCCCAGGTCTCCTCTTCCACTCCCCGCTCGAACGTCCGGATGTAAAGGCCCTCGGGCGTCGTCTCGACGAAATTGACGTTCGTGCCGCCCGGCGCGAACAGGGGAGACCAGCGCCATTTCCGGCCTTCGGCGGCGACGTCGATCCCGTCGATCCCGGAGGCGAAGATGACCAGGTGGGGGGACCCGGTGTCGAGGAAATAGTGCCCTTCGACCGCCCGGCATCCCCGGACGTCGGAGAGCCGGAGCCGGACCGTGTCCCCCGCGACATCCGCCTCGTGGAGCCCGTCATAGGCCAGGAATCTCTGCCGCGGTCCGGCGATCTTCCGTCTCAGGGCGAAGCTGGCGGCGCACCGGCCTCCGTTGCCGCACATCGACCCGGGCCGGCCGTCGGCGTTGAAATAGCGCATCTCGTAATCGGCCCGGTCGGAGGGAAGGATCAGGATCAGCCCGTCGGCTCCGACCCCGAAGCGGCGGTCGCACAGCCGGCGGACGAGGTCCGCGTCGCCGGGATCGAGGACGTTGTCGCGGCCGTCGACGATGACGAAATCGTTGCCGGCGCCCTGGTACTTGTCGAAGCGGATCGTCATGCGGGTTCGAGCCACCTCCCGGAATGATACGGGAGGCCCGGCGTCGCGTCAAGGAACCGCGGACCGGCGCCTCGGCGGGGCGGCCCGGCCGCGGTCAGCTCCTGTAGAAGTCGATGTTCTCCGCGGTGACGATGTCGATCTGCATCGTCACGTTCTTCGGGACCGGCTCCTTGAGGACGACGTGGCGGTAGAGGGTGCAGACGCCCTCGTACCCCTGGCGTTCCGGCTGCTGGCTGATGAGGAAATCGATGACCCCTTCGCGGAGCCAGCGGACGTTCTCGTCGATGAGGTCGTAGCCGACGATATGGATCTTCCCCGACACGCCGCGGGACTTGACGAAAGCCGCGGCATAGTGGGTGCTGGCGTTGGATACGAAGATGCCGCGGAGGTCCGGATGCCTGGCGATGATCCGGCGGACCGTGCGGGCGCTGGCGGCCAGCGTCCCCTCGCCGTCGAACTCATAGACCTCGCTCGTGATCCCGGGGCAGCGCCGGCAATAGGACTGGAAGCCCTTGACCCGGTCGTCGATATGGAAATCCTTGGGCAGGACCTTGATGATGGCGACATGCCCCGGCGCCGTCACCAGCAGCCTCATGAGCCGGGCCGAGAGAACGCCGCTCTGGAAGGAATCCTGGCCGATGGACGAGAGGTGGGGGACGCCGGGGATGAACGAGTCGAAGAAGACGCAGGGCGTACGGTGCGGCCAGGCCCGCAGGAACTTCTCGAAGGCCTCGGACGCGACCGGGGCGACGAGAAGGCCGTCGAGCGCGGCGGCCAGGACCTGCCGCCGGGCCCGGGCGAAGGACGAAGCGGAGTGCTTGTCATAGAAGAAGCGGCGGATGCGGACGTTCTGGGAACGGAGCTCGGCCTCGGCCCTGGCGACGCCCCGGAGCGGCAGGGTCCAGTAGCCGCCGTCCTGGGCCGGCCGAGGCATCAGGACGCCGAAGACGAAGGCCTTGCCCAGCTTGAGGTTCCGGGCGAAGATGTTGGGCTTGTACTCGAGGTCCTTGACGATGCGCAGGATGCGCTTCTCCGTCGCCGGCGAGACCCGGCCGCGCTTGTGAAGGACCCGGTCGACCGTTCCGATGGACACCCCGGCCAGCCGGGCGATGGTCTTGATCGTTCCGATGCTCGTTCTCCTCGGCGCCCTGGCGAGCGGCGTTGCCTATGATATAAGGACCATTCCCATCCAAGTCAAGGAAATCGAAAAAACGGCTTGACAACGGGTCGATTCCGCTTATTATCAATGTGTACGATAACGCAGGAATTATCCTGCGCTTCCGCGATGACATAGATTTCCCGAAATCAACAGCAGAAAGGAGAGGCCATGAGATCACGGAAATCCTTAGGCGTGCTCCTGCTCGGCCTGCTGCTGGCTCCCTTCCTGACCGCTCAGGTGAGCCGGCAGACGGGCGTGATCAAGGGCGTCGTCACGGACATGAGCGGGGCGGCCTTGCCGGGCGTGAGTGTCGCCGCCGCCAGCCCCGGGCTGATGGGCACGATCGCATCGGTCACGGACTCGACCGGCGCCTACCGGCTGGTCAACCTGCCGCCCGGGACCTACACGATCACGGCCAGCCTGCCGGGCTTCAAGACGGTGAAAAAGGGCGGCATCATCGTCCAGGTCGGGCAGACCTACCTGGTCAACCTGCAGACCGAGGCGAGCCCGTTGAGCGAGGAGATCACGGTCACCGGCGCGGCCCCGGTGGTGGACGTGGAGTCGAACAAGGTCACCAGCGTCATCACCACCGAGCTGCTCCAGAACCTGCCCCTCAACCGCAACATCAACGGCCTCTTCAATATCACCGCCGGCAGCGCCGGCTCGATCGGCGCCTACTCGGGCAGCATCCACGGCGCCAACTCCGGCTCGACGGCCTACGAGATCGACGGCGTCAACGGGGAAAGCCCGACCACGGGCGGCATGCAGATCTCCCCGCAGTACGAGAGCATCGAGGAGATCGAGATCGCCACGGCCGGGCTGCCGGCCCAGGTCGGCGCCTCCGGCGGCTCGTTCATCTCGGTCGTCACCAAATCGGGCGGCAACACCTTCCACGGCCAGGCCCAGACCTACTACACCGCCAAGGGCCTGAACCAGATGCTCTTCACCAACGAGGAGCTCAACGCCTTCGGGAGGTCCAAGCCGTCGTTCGCCAAGTACGACGTCGACGGGTCCGTCTCCCTGGGCGGCCCGATCATCAAGGACCGGATCTGGTTCTTCACCACGCTCGACTATCGCCAGAACGAGTACACGCTGAACAACGTCCCGGTCACCCTGGAAGGGACCCTCTACGACGTCTTCACCAACCCGACCAAGACCTACTCGCCGTTCCTCAAGCTGACGACACAGCTCAACAAGGACATGCGCCTGTTCTTCATGTTCAACGGCAGCTACACACGGAACCTCTACGGGCCGAGCTATTACCAGGTCTTCGATTCCACCACCCGCTCCCGCTCGAACAGCATGGCCGTGACCGCCAACCTCAACTGGATGCTCGGCGCCAGCACCTACATCGACATCCGCGGCGGCTACAACAACCTGGACTGGTCGCTGACCTCCCAGCCGGATGCCCGGCTGAATGCCACCAAGATCGACGACTACACCGGTTACGTCTGGGGCGACAAGGATGGCGAGGAACAGTACACCATCCGCCGGGGCGAGACCGGGAGCATCCGGATGACCCACTTCCTGGACAACGTGCTGGGCGGCAATCACGAGCTCGGCGCCGGCGTCGAGTACGTCTACTCGTTCGACCGCCTGACCGTGGCCCGGGGAAACCCGCTGACCATCCATTACTATAACGGCAACCCCTACGCCTACGCCGCCCAGGGCCGGGACCGGGCCACCTACGGGGACGGCTACATCCAGCTGTTCAACATGGGCCCGAACGAGGGCGACTCGACCAAGGACCTGCCCGGCAACCGCTTCGGCGCCTACCTGCAGGACTCCTTCAGCGTCAAGAACCGCCTGACCGTCAACCTCGGCTTCCGCTATGACTACTATTGGGGCGGCTTCGGCGGCGCGAGCTCGACCGGCACCGCCACAGACGGGCTGGCCTACAAGATGGGCGAATTCGTCGCCGAGACCATCGGCTGGAACCCCTACGCGGCGATGACCTGGGAACCGATGCGCAAGACCATGCAGACCTCGGCCCTCTCGCCCCGCATCGGCGCGAGCTACGATCTCTTCGGCAACGGCAAGACGGCCCTGAAGATCTCCTGGGGCCGCTATTATGAAGCCATGCCCGTCATGTGGTTCTCCAACGCCCAGGCCTCCATCCAGCAGAACTACGCCTACAACTGGTGGGACGACAACGGCAACCACGTCCCCGACGACCCCGGCGTCGACACGTACGTGCCGACGGACGGCTATTGGTCGTTCGTCGAACAGGACCTGACGGCCCTCCGCCGGCTCGTCGCCGGCAAGGGCGAGCAGTACCAGCTGAAGGCCCCCTGGAACAACGAGCTGGTCGTTTCCCTGTCCCACGAGCTGGTCAAGAACTTCTCGGTCAAGCTGCAGTACGTCAACAAGCTGGGCCGGCGGGACCACTGGGACACGATGTACGACATCTCGACCAAGAGGTACCTGAGCTCGCTGCAGGACGCTCCGGCCGGCTTCTGGGTCCCGTTCACGACCACCGTGCCGGCGGTCGGCGCCTGGCCGGAATCGACGGTCACGATCTACGTCCCGACGAACGATTACAACTGGGATAACGTCGTTTCGCGGCAGGCCAGCAATCCCTATTCCAAGCGGCGCTACAACGGCATCGAGCTGGCCTTCGACAAACGCTACGCCAACGGCTGGGCCATGGGCGGCTCGATCACCCTGGCCAAATCGAAGGCCATCACGCCCTACGACCCGAACTATGTCGTCAACGGCTGGGGGGCGGACATCAACGATATCCCGATGGCCATCAAGCTCTTCGGCTCGTTCCGCCTGCCCCTCGAGTTCGTCGGCTCGTTCATCTACCGCCACATCGAGGGCGGCCCGCTCAACTACGGCGGAAACTTCTGGGACAAGTCGTTCGACGTCTACGTCTACGTTCCCGACGACTGGCTGGCCGCGCACAACTGCGTGACCTGGTATAACTATATCGGCGTCCAGCTCGCGCCCAACGGCACGCACCGCCAGGCTTCCTGGGACAACGTCGATTTCAGGCTGGAGAAGCAGTTCAAGTTCGGGTTCGGGACCGTGTCCGTTTTCGCCGACGTCTTCAACCTGCTCGGCAACAAGTACGTCTACAGCGGCTTGAACCCGGCCGGCGTCTGGTATCCGGTCGACGAGAACACTTCCGTCGGGACCCGCGAGCTCGACTACTACTACAAGAAGGTCACGAGCGTCTCGGGGCTCAGGATCTTCAAGTTCTCGGCCCGCGTCACTTTCTGATCCGGATGTCGTCGCGGGGGAGGGGCCCGGCCCCCCCCCTTCTTTTCTATTCTTCTCCTATCTCCGGGAATCCCTCTCGCGGCTGCGATGGGCGTTGCCCTCGAAGATCCCCGTTGCTGGAGAGGGGGGCCGGGGAGCTGGAGGCACTGCCCTGAGCAAAGCAGCCTTCTTTTTCGCCCGGGGAGCGCGCATAATGGAGATGACCCTGACGAAGGGACGGGAACGGACATGACCATGAAACATCGCCTTCTTCGCGTCCTCCGGCTCGGCGCGGCCGGGTGCCTCGCGGCCGTCCTGGCGCTCGCCCTTCCGGCCGTCCTGGCGGGCCAGGAGAACCTCGGCCGGGGCCGGGTCACGGGCAAGGTCGTCGACCGGAACGATCGTCCGGTCGCGGGGGCGCTGATCGTCGCCCAGAGCCTGACCGCCCTGACCACGAGGCTCGAGGCCAGGACCGACGGCAAGGGCGGCTTCGTTGTCGGCGGGATGGGGACGGGCCCCTGGCGCTTCACTGTCGGCAAGAGCGGATACCAGGACGCCGTCCAGGACGTCGACGTGCACCAGCTCCGGCCGAACCAGCCGCTGGTCTTCGTTCTGACCGAGCTTGCGGCCGCCGCCCCCGCGGACAATGCCCGCAAGGAGGCCGAAGACAACCTGGCCCTCGGCAACCAGCTCCTGGCGGCGGAGAAATATGCCGAGGCCCGGGAGCTACTGGAAGGTTTCCTGAAGGACCATCCCGACGCCTATCAGGTCCGGCTGCAGATCGGCATGTGCTCTCTCAAGCTCGGGGAGACCGACCTGGCCGAGACGGAGCTGAAGGCCCTGCTGGACGCGATCGCGGCGAAGTCGGGATCATACGACAAGGAGCCGGCCTTGGCGGTCCAGGCCCTGGCCGGGCTGGGCGAGGCGGCGGTCAAGCGCGGCGACATGGAAGCCGCGATGGCCCGCTTCCGCGAGGCCCTGACCGTGTCCCCGACAAGCGAGCTCGTCGCCTATAACGTGGCCGAGATCCTTTTCGCCAACCAGAAGACCGACGAGGCGATCCAGTATTACCTGATGGCCATCGAGATCAAGAAGGACTGGCCCAAGCCGTACTACAAGCTGGGCATCGCCTGCCTGAACAAGGGCGATTATCCCAAGGCGCTCGAATACCTGCGCAAGTTCGTGGCCCTGGACCCGCAGAGCCAGGCCGCGGCGGAGGCCCGCAACGTCATCGCCGCCATCGAAAAGATGAAATAGGCCAGGCCGGCTTCCATCCTGGAATGCCTTGAATCCGGGCGGACGACCGGATTAGAATGGGGCGCGGATCCGATCGAAGCCCTGGGCCCGGCGATCCGGCCCCAGATCACCGATGAGGATGGAAAGCATGAAAGCCAAAGCCGCGAAGATCCTGATCCTGGCCATCGTCCTGGCGGCGGTCACCCAGACCGCCGCGGCTCAGCTGCCGAAGGAGACCGAGGCCCAGAAAGCCCAGCGGATGCGGTGGTGGACCGAGGCCCGCTTCGGGATGTTCATCCACTGGGGGCTCTACGCCCTGCCGGCCCGCCACGAGTGGGTCAAGAACCATGAGCGGCTGACCAACGAGCAGTATCAGAAGTATTTCGAGATCTTCGACCCCGACCTCTACAACCCCCGGGAATGGGCCCGGATGGCCAAGGCCGCCGGCATGAAGTACGCCGTCCTGACGGCCAAGCACCACGAGGGGTTCTGCCTCTGGGATTCGAAATACACCGATTACAAGGCGACGAACACGCCCATCGGCAGGGATCTGGTCAAGGAGTTCGTGGAAGCCTTCCGGGCCGAGGGCCTGAAGGTCGGGTTCTATTATTCGCTCATCGACTGGCACCACCCCGACTACACCGTCGACCGGAACCACCCCCAGCGCGCCGAGAGCGACGCCGACTACGCCAGGCTGAACGCGGGCCGGGACATGGCCAGGTACCGCGAATACCTCAAGAACCAGGTCCGCGAGCTGCTGACGAACTACGGCGAGATCAGCATCATCTGGTTCGATTTCTCGTTCCCCGGCAAGAACGGCAAGGGCCGCGACGACTGGGATTCCCTGAACCTGCTCAAGCTGGCCCGCTCGCTCCAGCCCGGCATCATCGTCGATGACCGGCTCGACCTGGCGGACGTCGAGGGCGGCTGGGACTTCACGACGCCTGAGCAGGAAAAGGTGGCCAAGTGGCCCGAGCGCAACGGCCGGCGGGTCCCCTGGGAGACCTGCCAGACGTTCTCGGGGTCCTGGGGCTATTACCGCGACGAATACACCTGGAAAAGCCCGGCCCAGCTCCTCGAACTCCTGGCCGAATCGGTGAGCAAGGGCGGCAACCTCCTGCTCAACGTCGGGCCCACGGCCCGGGGAACGTTCGACGACCGGGCCCAGGCCAGCCTGAAGGCCATGGGCGACTGGATGAAGGTCAACGGCCGTTCGATCTACGGCTGCACAGAGGCCCCGGCCGGGTTCGTCGCCCCGCCGAACACGCTCCTGACCTGGAACCCGGCCGCCAACCGGCTCTACGTCCACCTGCTCGATTATCCGCTCGACCGGATCGTCCTGCCGGGGATGGCCGGCAAGGTGAAATACGCCCAGTTCCTCCACGACGCCTCCGAGCTCTGGATGAGCCCCGGGCGCGGGGACGGGGCCGCGGACCTGACGCTCTCGCTCCCGGTCCGCAAGCCGCCGGTCGAGATCCCGGTCGTGGAGCTTTTGCTGAAATAGAACCGAAGACCGTCTTCGGACCTGGCCCAAAGGAGAGGTTCATGAAACGATCCCCGTACCGCTCGATGCCCCCCGAGAACGCAGTCGGCCGCCGGGATTTCCTGCTGAAGGCCGGCGGGGCGCTCGGCGCCGGCTTGGTCATGACCGGCCGGAGCCTCGTCTTCGCCCAGCAGGCCCAGGGCCAGGCGCCCGCGGCCAAGCCGGCCGGGCAGCCGCCGAAACCCAAGACCAATATCGAGGACGCCCTCAAGGTCCCCCGGACCAAGTGGAGCCTGCCCGGGCCGTTCCCCGGACGGGTCGTCGAGGTCCATGACCCGGCGGCCATGCCCGACGGCAAGGTCGATGCGGCCGTGGTCGGGGCCATGGTCGAAAAGGGGATCCGCGGGCTGACAGGCAAGAGCCTGAAGAAGAGCTTCGGCCAGTTCTTCGCCAAGGACGACATCGTCGGGCTCAAGGTCAACCCCGTCGGCCCGGGCCTCATCAGCACCCGGCTCGAGGTCGTCGACGCCGTCATCGGCTGGCTCGCCTCCTGCGGCCTGCCGCGCCGGAACATCATCATCTGGGACCGCTTCGACTACATGCTCAAGGACGCCGGCTTCACGGCCGAGCGCTTTCCGGGCGTCGGGATCGAGGGCCTGCAGACGATGGACGAGGCCGCCGCCGAGGGCAAGACCCAGGACAACAGCAAGTGGCTCAAGGCCGACGGCAGCCATGTCAGCGCCCCCAATTTCGACCAGGCGGTCTACTACTGGGCCGACGTCGAGGGGCCCAAGGACCTGCCCTATCTCAACCAGCACGTCTTCAACGGCAAGCACTCCTATTTCGGCAAGCTGCTGACGAAGAAACTGACCAAGATCGTCAACCTGCCCGTGTTCAAGAACACCGGGAATGCCATCTCCATGGCCACCAAGAACATCGGCTACGGCGCGGTCTGCAACACCAACCGGCTCCACCAGCCGCTCTTCCTGGATGTCTGCGTCGAGGTGCCGGCCTTCTGGCCGGTGCGCGACAAGATGGTCCTGAACATCACCGACGGCCTGCGCTCCCAGTACGACGGCGGGCCGGACAAGAACGCCAAGTTCGCCTACATCGATAACCGGCTCTATTTCGCCTCCGACCCGTTCGCCCTGGACATGGTCTGCCACGGCAGGATCTTGGCCAAGCGCAAGGAGATGGGCGTGGCGGTCAACGAGAACCCGCGCTTCACGAACTATCTGCGCTACGCCGAGAAGCTCGGGCTCGGGGTCGCCGACCCGGCCAAGATCGTCCATGTCAAGGCCTGAGGGATCGCCGGGGCGGTGGAGAGCGGGACGCGCCGCCGCGCTGGCGGCCGTCCTCGCCCTCCTCTGCGACGGGATCCAGGCCCTCCCCGCCGCGGGCGCGGCGCGGACGGACGGCCAGGCGGCCGCCTCGTCCGCCCCGATCCCCGCTCCGGGATTCGCGCCCGGCTGGGCCGGGTCCGGGCCGCTCCGGGCGTTCACCGGCCAGGACCTCTTCAACCAGATCGACGGCGGGGCCGAGCTCTTCCTCGAGTTCGGCTTCGTCCGGCTCCGCCTCCAGTCGTACGCCCGCGGCCGGTCCGAGCTGACCCTCAACGCCTACGAGATGGAGAGCGCCGCGTCGGCCCTGGGCATCTACCTGATGAAGATGGGCAAGGAGAGCCCTTTCCCGGAAGTCGCGGCCCGCAATTCCAGCGAAGAGGTCCAGCTGACCATTCTAAAGGGCCGTTATTTCGTCCAGGTCGACAACCTCGGCGACGTTCCGGCATCGAGGGCCGAGGCGGCCGCCTTGGCCAACGCTTTCCTGGCCGGCGTGGCGGACGAGCCGGCCGCGACGCCGTTCGACGCCCTGCCGGCGGAGGGTCGCCTGCCCGGCTCCGAGCGACTGATCCGCGGGCCGTACGGGCTCCAGCCCTATTTCACCTTCGGGGAAGGCGATATCCTGTCGCTCGGAGGCCGGGTCTTCGGCGCCCTGGCCGGGTACCGGACGCGCGATGGATCGCCGTTCACCCGCCTGATCGTACCCTATCCGGACGCCGCGGCGGCGGCCGCGGCGCTGGCCCGTCTCAGGGCCAACCTGGATCCTTATCTGAAGATCACGGCAAGCCGCCCGGACGGGTTCGATTTCGTCGACTATCAGTCGAAGAAGGGGAGCGTCGGCCTTTCCGGCGCCGTCCTGGACATCCGCTTCAACGTCATTTCTTAGCCAGCCCCCACTTGACCGTCCCCCGCGCGGCTACGAAAAGGAACAGGAAACAGTAGAGCACCGCCAGCTCCCCGTGGTTCACGAGGGGAAAGGCCTGGCCGGTCAGCTGAAGCTTCCAGTGGACCTGGATGTAAGCCACGGCCATTTCGCCGCTGGCGATGAAGGCCGCGATCCGGGTGCCGAAGCCGACGGCGATGGCCAATCCGCCGGCGAGCTCGATCAGCCCGGCGAACCACAGCTGGGAGAACGCCGCCGGCCGGGTCCCGCCCAGGATGCCGAAGATCTTCTGGGCCCCGTGGAACGAATACAGGACGGCGGCCACGATCCGCAGCAGGGCGTAAGCCGTGTCGGAATATTTCGCGGGAAGCTTCATGGGTCCCCCTTCCGCGATCATGATAACAGAACCGGGCGCCGATGTCCTCCGCCGCCGCGGACCGGCCCCCCCCGGCGCTGGCCCGCCTTGATTTCCCCGCAGGCCGCGCCTATGATGGACGCGCAGAGGGGAAAGAACATGAAAACGATATCCGGACGCGCGGTCCGCGCCGCGGCCGCGGCTGTCCTGATCGCGGGCCTGGCCGGCTGCTCCCATAATACGGAGGCCGGGATCGGCGTCCTGGTGACCAACGCGCCGGCGACCCTGACGATCAACCAGGCGGTCCAGCTGACGGCCAACGTCGTCGACGATCCCTCGGGCGCCGGGGTCGATTGGTCCTGCGCCGGGGGAGGCGCGTTCGCCCCGGCCCACACCGCGAGCGGGGCGCCGACGGTCTTCACGGCCCCCGCGACCCCGGGCCTCGTGACCGTCACGGCGGCCTCGGCCGCGGACCCCTACGCCAGGGACAGCGCCCAGATCTCCGTCGTTCCCATCGGTTCGAACGCCATGCTCTCGGGCGCCTATGTCTTCGCCGTGCAGGGCGCGGACAGCTCCGGGTCCTACGCGGCGGCGGGCACGATCGTCGCGGACGGCAACGGCGCCATCACCGGCGGCCGGCAGGATTACTCCGACGAGACCCTCCAGGCCGGGCCCGACGCGGTCACCGGCACGTACGCCATCGGCCCGGACGGCCGCGGCAGCATCACGCTCGCCGTCGCCAACACGAGCCTTCCCAACAACGGCGTCGAGACCTTCAGCGTCGTCATGACCTCGGGCGCGCACGGCCTGATCGGCCAGTTCGACGGCACGGCGACATCGAGCGGCAGCCTCGACGCCCAGGCGGCGAGCGCCCTCGATCCCGCGGCGATCGCCGGCGCCTTCGCCTTCACGGCCCAGGGCGTCGACCTCTCGTACGGGCTGCCCCTGACCCACGGCGGCGTCGTGATCATGAGCGCCGCGGCCGGAACGATCGCGAGCGGCACGTACTTCGAGAACGACGGCGGCTCCACATATTCGTCGGCGACGGCCGGGACGCTGACGGCCCCGGACGGGTTCGGCCGCGGGACCATCGACCTCGGCGTCGGCGTCGCCTTCGCTTATTATGCCGTCCGGGGCCAGGTCCTGCGGCTCATCGAGAAGGACTTCCCATCCGCCATGACCGGTGGCGGCATGTACGGGCAGGGCCAGGCGGGACTGAGCCAAACATTCTCCGCGGCCTCCTTGAACGGGAGCTTCGTCCTCTCCCACGCGGGAGGAACGGGACACGGGGCTTTGGCCGCGGCCGGGCAGTTCACGGCCGACGGGGCGGGCAATTTCACGGCCGGGGAGACCGACCTCAACAACGCCGGCGTGGGCGCCTTCGCCTCGATCTCCGGGCAGTCCCGCTACACGATGGCCGCCAACGGCGCCGGCTGGGTCACGCTCCCTCCGATCGTGGACCAGCTGGGGGACGTCTCCCTGCTGCTGATCCTGGCGGTGGACCCGGACCTCAACCTGGTCGATCCGTCGAGCCCGACCGGGGGCGGCGGGGCCCTGGTGATGGATTTCGACGCCGGCGCGGTCGGGTCCGGATACGTCGTGCCGCAAACGGCCGGGACCTTCGACGGCAATTACGCCCTCAACCTGCAATTCGTCGGCTCGTCGGGGGAGAATGACTGGATCGGGCAGGCGGCGGCCTCGGCCGGGGCGCTCGCCGGGACCGTCGACATCAACGCCTCGGGGCAGACGACGGCCGGCGCCGGCTTCACGGGTGCGTTCGGGGCCGACGCCTCGCGTCCCGGCCGCTGGACGGGGACGTTCACGGCGGGCGGGACCACCCACGCTATCGCCTATTACCAGGTGAGCGACGCCGCTTTCATGATCGTCGATATGGACAGCGCCGACGTCGGGATCGGCCTCGTCCAGAAGCAATAGGGAAGGGCCGAAGGCCGGGCCAGGCGGGCTTCCTCCGCCGGGCGGATTCGGGTACAATCGCGGCATGCCTTCCGACACCCAAGTTATCTTCTCCATGTCCGGCGTCGGCCGGGTCCACCCGCCGAACAGGCAGGTCCTCAAGGACATCTCGCTCGGCTTTTACTACGGGGCCAAGATCGGCGTCCTCGGGCTCAACGGCGCGGGGAAATCGACCCTGCTCGGCATCATCGCCGGGCGGGACAAGGACTATATCGGCGAGGTCGCCCTGAGCAAGGGCTACACGGTCGGCCTGCTCGAGCAGGATCCCCGGCTCGACCCGGCCAAGACCGTCGTCGAGATCGTCCGCGAAGGCGTGCAGCCCGTGGTCGACCTGCTGGCCCGCTACGACGCGGTCAACGACAGGCTGGGCGACCCTGAAGCCGATATGGACGCGCTCCTGGCCGAGCAGGCCCGGCTGCTCGAGGAGATCGAGAAGCACGACGCCTGGAACCTCGACAACCACCTCGAGATCGCCATGGAGGCCCTGCGCTGCCCGCCGCCGGAGACGCCGGTGACCGTCCTTTCCGGCGGCGAGCGCCGCCGCATCGCCCTGACCCGACTGCTCCTCCAGGAGCCCGACATCCTGCTCCTCGACGAGCCGACGAACCACCTCGACGCCGAGTCGGTCGCCTGGCTCGAGCGGCACCTGCGGGACTACAAGGGCACGGTCATCGCCGTCACCCACGACCGCTACTTCCTCGACAACGTGGCCGGCTGGATCCTGGAGCTCGACCGGGGCGAAGGCATCCCCTGGAAGGGCAACTACTCATCGTGGCTCGAGCAGAAGCAGGCCCGTCTGGCCGTCGAGGAGAAGACCGAGTCGCGCCGCCAGCGGACCCTGGCCCGCGAGCTCGAATGGGTCCGCATGTCGCCCAAGGCCCGCCAGGCCAAGGGCAAGGCCCGCGTCACCGCCTACGAGAAGCTCCTCGGCCAGGATTTCGAGCGCTACCGCGACGAGCAGGAGCTGCCCATCCCGCCCGGGCCGCGCCTCGGCGATCTCGTCATCGAGCTCGAGAACGTGTCCAAGGCCTACGGCGACCGGGCCCTCATGGACGGCCTGTCGATCGGCATCCCCCCCGGGTCGATCGTCGGGGTCATCGGCCCGAACGGGGCCGGCAAGACGACCCTGCTCAGGATGATCACCGGCTCGGAGAAGCCCGACGCCGGGCGCATCCGGATCGGCGAGACGGTCAAGGTCGCCTACGCCGACCAGGCCCGGGCCCTCGACCCGGCCAGGACCGTGTGGGAGGAGATCTCGGGCGGCGAGGACATCCTCAAGGCCGGCGGCCGGGAGCTGAACACCCGGGCCTATTGCGCCTCGTTCGGCTTCGGCGGCGCCGACCAGCAGAAGAAGTGCGGCAGCCTCTCCGGCGGCGAGCGCAACCGCGTCCACATCGCCAAGGCGGTGTCGGAGGGGGGCAACGTCCTCCTCCTCGACGAGCCGACCAACGACCTGGACGTCAACACCCTGCGGGCCCTCGAGGACGCGCTGGCCGGGTTCGCCGGCTGCGCCGTCGTGGTCAGCCACGACCGCTGGTTCCTCGACCGGGTCGCGACCCATATCCTGGCCTTCGAGGAGGACGGCGGCATCCACTGGATCTTCGGGAATTACTCGGAATACCGCGAGGACCTTCACCGTCGCAAGGGCGCCGCGGCCGACCAGCCCCACCGGCTGAAGCACCGGACGCTGAGGCGCTAGCGCCGGGAAGGCCGCGCTCCCCTTAGTCGATCACGACATCGACCTGCCCGGCGATCTTCGGGTCCTTCTTGTCCCAGACCTTGAACGTGACCTTGTCGCCTTTCTTGAATCCGGGGTTCTTGAAGTAAGCCTTCGTCCGGAACCCGTTGAAGCTGAACATCCAGCCTTCGTCGACGGCCAGCTCGGTCCGCATCGTCAGGGGCGGATAGAAGTCGCTGCGCTCGGGGAAGTTGTAAAAGCGGATCCAGGACGCGATGATGCCTTCCTTCCCCAGGTGGCGATAGAAGTCGATGTCGTGGATCTCGCCCCTGTAGTCCTGGCGCAGCTCCCGGAGCGGGACCATCTTGTATTCCTGGCCCCCATAGACCATGGCGATCGTGTCCCGGGTGACGACGATCTCCTGGCTCTGGCTCTTGGCCGCCATGTAGATGACGAACATGACGTACGGGCTGTTGATCTGGAAATCGACAAGGGCGGCGTCGACGGCCAGGAGGATGGGCCCGTGCTCGTCGGCGAAGGCGCCCATGCCCAGATCGTCGGTCTTCTGCGCGTAAGCGGCGGCGCAAAGAAGCAGGATCAGCGGAACGACCCTCAAGATCTTCATCCGAAACCTCCTTGGATCAAGATGACATTCCCCGGTCCGGGGATCAGCCGGGATCCCCGCGAAGCATCCGACACCCCTCATTTAGCAAGGTTCATGCCAGGTTCGACGGGAGTGACGCCGCAGTTTTTCAGGCGTGAAGGCCGCTCCCCGTCCGGATGTTGAGGCCCTTTTCCTGCCGGACAGGATGCCGGCAGGCCGGGATCCGCGCCCGGCGAAACAGCACTCCGGGGAGGACGTCCGCGGCGCGGACGGTCCGCCGGCCGGCGGACCCTGGCATGGAGTTTGCATGATTAATGGGGAAAAAGGAGGTTGGCCATGAAGCGCATGCGCTGGATCCTTCTCTTGACCGTCGCGGCGGCGCTGGCCGGGACGGCCGGGCTTCGGGCGGAAGGGAGGCCCGGAAGGGGTGGCGCGCTCCCCACAGCCGCCGCCCCCCCGAGCGGCGGCGCCGCCCTCGACATCGGGTACTGCTACGATTACCTGGCGCCGTACGGAACATGGATCGGCCTGGCCCCCCACGGCTACGTCTGGTGCCCGCGGCATATGGGCTACCGCTGGCGGCCGTATATCGACGGCTACTGGATCTGGACCGATTGGGGCTGGACCTGGATCTCCGATTACGATTGGGGCTGGATGCCATTCCATTACGGCCGCTGGGGCTGGGACGATGATCTCGGCTGGTTCTGGGTCCCGGGGACCGTCTGGGGGCCGGCCTGGGTGACGTGGAGGTGGAGCGACCTCTATTTCGGGTGGGCGCCCATACCGCCGGGCCTCGATTTCCGGGCCGGGATCGACTTCGATGCGCTCGCGCTCGGCATCCCCTTCAACTTCTGGGTATTCGTCGGAGGATCCCATTTCCTGGACAGGGACCTCGGCCGCTATTGCCTGCCGTACGAGCGGAACGCGACGATCATCGGCCTGACCGCCCCCCGTAACCGCTTCGAGTTCCGAGGCGGCCGGATGGCGAACCAGGGGATCGACGTGGAGACCATCCGCCGGATCACCCGCCGGCAGGTCCTGCGCTACGACCTGGCGGATTCCGACCGCCCGGGCGGGGCCCTGGTCGCCGGGCGCTCTGCCAGGATCTACCAGCCGGGCTTTGCCGAGGACCGCGCGGCCCGGCCGAAGGAATTCCTGGACCAGGACCAGGCCCGCCGCGAGCTGGCGCCGGCCAAGGTCTTTGAGCCCCGGCGGGAGGCCAAGCCCGCCAAGCCGGATGCGGCGGTCCGGAAGCGGCAGGCCCAGGAGCGGAGCCTCATGCTGCAGAGCCAGGCCCAGGAGCGGCAGGACCTGGAGCGCCGCCGGAAAGAAGAGGGCCGGGCGATGAAGGGCGCGGACGAAAAGGCCAGGAGCCAGCAGGACTATCAGGCCCGAATGGCCGAACGGCAAAAGCAGCATCAGGACGAACAACAGAAGATGAACCAGCGGCATCAGCAGGACCGGCAGCAGGTCCGGCAGTCCGGTCCATCGAAGCAACAGGCGCCGCCGCCCCGGAAGAAATGAGGGGGAGCCCCTGAGCGGGCTCGTCCGGGGCGCGGCTCCGAATAGATAGCGGGCCTCGCTCCGGACGGGCCGGGCGCCGTCCCTGGCCATGGCGAGGAGGCGGCGCCCGGCCCGGGCCGGAGCCGTTGGATCCCTTCCGGCGCTATTTCTTCTTCAGCAGCTCGGCGACGGCCGCTTCGACCTGCTGGTCGCGGCCGGCCGACATGACGTCGGGGTCGTTCTTGACCAGGATGTCCGGCTCGAGCTGATTGTTCTCGCAGAGCCTGCCGTCGGGCATCCGCCAGCCGCCCTGGGGGATGCCGAAGCGCAGGGTCGGGTCGATCTGCGACTCCCACCAGACGAAAGTCCCCGTGCCGGGGACGGGCATGCCGAGCGTCTGGCCGATGCCGCGGACCTTGTACTCGACCGGGAAGAGATGGGCGTCCGAATAGTTGCATTCGCCCATCAGGACGATGGACGGCCTGATCCATTTGCCGTAGGGCTCGACGCCGACGATCTGGCCGCGGGGCACGATGTCGAAGACCTTCTTGCCGGCCAGGAAATCGGCCAGGGTGTCGTGGAGGTTGCCCCCGCCGTTGAAGCGGGTGTCGACGATCAGGGCCTCCTTGCCGGCGCAGAGGCCCATGACCTCCTCGATGACCACGCGGTAGCTGGAATCGCCCATGCTCCGGACGTGGACGTAGCCCAGCCGGCCGCCGGACAGGCGGTCGACCTCGGCCCGGCGGTTGCGGACCCAGCGCTGGTAGAGGAGGTTCCCCTCCTCGCCGAGGGAGATCGGCTTGACGGTTTCCTCCCAGCGGCTCCCCGAGACGGGATCGAACACCGACAGCAGGGTCAGCTGGCCGGCCTTGCGATTGAGCAGCCTGTAATGGTCGGCGGTCCGGTCGAGGGCCTGGCCGTCGATCTTCTCGATGACGTGTCCGGCCCGGATCCTGAGCTCGGCCTTGTCGAGCGGCCCGCCGGCCACGATCTCGGCGACCTTGAGGCCGGGGCCCGCGAAATCATAGTCCATGAACAGGCCCAGCGCGGCCGTGGCGTCGGCCGCCGGCTGGCGCTGGGGCGAATAATAACAGCCCGTGTGCGAGACGTTCATCTCGCCCAGGAGCTCGCTGACCATCTCGGCGTAGTCGTAGTTGTTGGCGATGAAGGGCAGGAACTTCTTGTAGACGCCGTAATAGCCGTCCCAATCGGCGCCGTAGAGGTCGGCGACGAGCAGCTTCTGCTTGATCTGCCGCCACATGTGGTCATACATGTAGGCCTTCTCGGCGGTCGCGTCGAAGGCCAGCTCGCCGCCGAGAGCGACCGGCTCGGACTTGCCGCTCTCCGGGTCGATCTTGACCACCCGGCCGTCGACGAAGACGACGAGCGACTTGCCGTCGGCCGTCATCTCCATGCCGGTCTGGTTGGCGCCGAGCTTGGCCAGGAGCTTGGTGTCCCGCGTCCGCGTCTCGGTCACCCAGAGGTCGTAGCCCTTCTCGAAGCGGGCCAGGTAGAAGAGCTTGTCGCCGTTCTTGGACAGGGCCTGATCGGCGATGTCGGCCGAATGGATGGTCAGGCGGACCTTGCGCCGCTCGATCCCGTCGAGCTCGAAGACGAGGTCCTTTTTCGGCTCCTCGGGCTTGACCGCGGCGGCCTTGTCCTTGGGTTTTTCCTTCTCGGCCTTGGCCTTGTCCTCCTTGGCCTTGTCCTCCTGCTCCTTGAGCAGGGCGAAATCCTCCTTGGACAGGCGGAACCGGTCGTAGGCGGCCCGGGTGAAGAACGTGCCGTAAATATCCATCTCGACGGCGCTGCCGTCGGTGTTGACGGCCCCTTCGCGCGTCGAGCCGTAGATCATCATCGTCCCGTCCATGGCCCAGCGGGGGTTGAAGGCGCCGAAGCCGTTCTTGGTCAGGTCGACGACCTGGCCCCTGCCGTCGCTCGAGACAAGCCCGACCTGGGGGGTGAAGAGACGGGTGAAGGCGAACTGGACCAGGAACCACTTGCCGTCCGGGCTCCAGCGATAGGACTGGTCGCCGTCGGAGTAAGAATAGTTATATTGGGCCGGCAGGATCGTCCGGGTCTCCTTCGTGGCCAGGTTGACGACCTTGAGGACGACGCGGTTCTCCAGGTAGGCGACCTCCTTGCCGTCCGGCGAGAACTGCGGCTGGTACTCCTCGGCCGCCGTGGCGATGACCGGCTCCTCCCTGAGGACGGTCGAGGCGTAGAAGTAGGGCTCCTCCTTGCGGACGATGGAGGTCGTGTAGACGTTCCAGTTGTTGTCGCGCTCGGCGGCGTAAACGACCGAACGGCCGTCGGGGCTGAAGCCGACGCTGCGCTCCTGGCCGGGCGTGCCGGTGACCCGCTTGGCGGCGCCGCCTTCGACGCTGCCGACGAAGACCTCGCCGCGGAAGACGTAGGCCATCTCCTTGCCGTTGGGGGAGAGCTGCAGCTCGGTGATGCCGCCCCCGACCGCCAGGGGCCGTTCGAGGACCTGGCGGCCGTCCTCGGCGATGCGGATATCGACGCGCCGGGGCTCCGCCGCGCCGGACTTGGTATAGATCTCGCCGTCGAACCCGAAGCACAGCAGGCCGTTGTCGGCGCGGGTCAGGAAGCGGACCGGGTTCCTGGTGAACGAGGTCACCGGCGTCGAGGCGGCCGGCCGGCTCAACGAGCTCTTGTAGACGTTGAACGAGCCGCCCCGCTCGCTCAGGTAATAGAAATCGTCGCCGTTCGCGTCGAAGACCGGATTGCGGTCCTCGCCCTTGAAGGTCGTCAGCATCGTGTTCTTCTTGGCCTTCAGGTCGTAGACCCAGATGTCGCGGGTGATGGCTGAAGTGTGATGCTTGCGCCAGTCGCTCTCGTAACCCTTCTGATCGTGGTAGATGATCCTGGCCCCGGACCGGTCGACCGTGGCCGCGATCGCCGGCTGGGTCAGCACGAGCGAGGCCTCGCCGCCGCCGGCCGGGACGCTGTAGAGCTCGGGGAACGTCGACGTCGGGAACTGGACATTGGCCGCCGCGTCCTGGCGGGCCGAGGTGAAGAGCACGGCCTTGTCGTCGGCCGTGAAGCTGCTGGGAACGTCGGAGGCCGAATGGTAGGTCAGCCGCCGGGCCTCTCCGCCCTGGGCCGGCATGAGGAAGACGTCGAAGTTGCCGTACCGGTCGGAGGCGAAGGCTATCCATTTCCCGTCATGGCTCCAGACGGGGGAGAAATCGTAGGCCTCGCTGATGGTCAGCGGGACGGCCTGGCCGCCCGCGGCGGGGACCTTGTATATATCGCCCTTGTAGCAGAACAGGATGGTCTGGCCGTCGGGCGAGACGGCCGGATATCTCAGCCAGAGCGGACGGTCCTGGGCCGCGAGGGGCAGGGCGGCGGCCAGGACGAAAGGCAGGAGAAGCAACCAGGCGAAAGACTTGGCCCGGGAACGGCTGTGGATCGACATGGATTCCTCCCTTGGAAATGACATTCCTTTCTATAGACGGGGGGAGCGACGGTTTGGTTTCCCCGGCGGAAGAGATATAATTCGCCTCCGCGTTCTTTCGGGCCGGGCCCGTCATCTCGCCGCGAGGAGGGGTTTCCATGAGCCGCATGACGCGCCGGGGCTTTCTGGGGACCGCGGCCGTGACGGCGGCGCTGATGGGGCTGCTCGGCGGACTATGAACCCGGCCCGGATCGCCCGAACCGGGCGCGGCGAACGAGAAAGCGGCCAGCGCGGAGCCGGCCCAGCCCATGAAACAACGGCTTTTCTTTTAGCCGGGCTGGGTCTAGAATCGTTGGCATATCGGCCGCGCTCGGCGGAAGGCGTGGTCGAGGAGGGAGAATGGAAATGAAGAACAGAGCGCTCATGGTCCTCTTAGCCGTCGCCGTGGTCACGTCTTTGGCCGGTCCCGTCCTCCGGGCCCAGCCGCAGGGCGCGCCGCCCTCCAGGCCGCAGGAGGCCAAGCCCTCGCCGGCCCCCCCGGCCGACCTCGCTCCCGTCCAGGAGCGGTCTTCCGTGACCGAACATACGATACGCATCAAGGGGCAGGTCATCCCATACAAGGCCGCGGCCGGGACGACGCTCCTCCGCGACGACAAGGGAGAGGCGACGGGGCTCCTCTACGCCGTGGCCTACACCCGGAGCGACGTCAAGGATCTCTCGGCCCGGCCCATCGCTTTCTTCTATAACGGCGGCCCGGGCTCGGCGTCGTTGTGGCTGCACGTGGGCGCCTTCGGACCGCGCCGCGTCTCCACCCTGGACGCCGCGTTCACACCGCCGGCGCCTTACGCCCTCGTCGACAATACCGAGACCCTCCTCGACAAGACGGACATGGTCTTCATCGACGCCATGGGCACCGGCTACAGCCGGGCCGCTGGCAAAGCCCAGGCCAAGGACTTCTACGGCATCGACGAGGACGTCCAGGCCTTCGCCCAGTTCATCCGGACCTACCTCAGCCGGAACGGCCGCTGGAACTCCCCGAAGTTCCTCGTCGGCGAGAGCTACGGCACCTTCCGTTCGGCCGCCCTGGGGAACGCCCTGCAGTCGCGGGACGGCATACACCTCAACGGGATCGTCCTCATCTCCTCGGTCCTCGACATGGGCACGATCACCTTCGGCTCCGGCGACGACCGGCCCTACATCTTCTACCTTCCGAGCTATGCCGCGGTGGCCTGGTACCACAAGGCGCTGAAGGACCGGCCGGCCGACCTCGGGGCCTTCCTGGCCGAGGTGCGCCGCTATGCCCAGGGCGAATACGCCGAGGCCCTGTTCAAAGGCGCCGCGCTTTCGCTCGCGGACAAGCAGGCCGTGGCCGCCAAGCTTTCCGCCTACACCGGCCTGGACGCGGACTATTGGCTCAAGGCCGACCTCCGGGTGACGCTGGCCCAGTTCAACGTCGAGCTCGAGCGCGGCCGCGGCCTGACGACGGGCCGTATCGACGCCCGGTTCACCGGCTTCACCCGCGATCTTCTGGCCGAGAACGCCCAGGGGGACCCCGAGGGCCCGGCCGTTGGCGGCGCCTTCACGGCCCTGATCAATGCCTACAACCACCAGGAGCTCCGGTTCGGCCAGGACATGGCCTACAACACTTCGAGCGGCGGGACCCGGGAGTGGAACTGGAGGCGCCTGCCGGCGACCGGCGGCTTTCCCGGCGCGCCCAATGTCCAAGGCGATCTCACCCAGGCCATGATCACCAACCCGCGGCTCCTCGTCCAGGTCGAGAACGGGTACTATGACATGGCCACGCCGTTCTTCGCCACCGAGTTCACCATGGCCCACCTCGGCCTGCCGGCCGAGCTCCGGGACCACGTCAAGCTGAATTACTATCCCTCGGGGCACATGATGTACCTGCACGACGAAAGCCGCGGGGAGCTCCACGACAATATCGCCGCCTTCATCGACCGGGCGACGGCGAGATAGGGCACGGCCCTCAGCACTAGCTCGCCCGGGGCCGGGAACGGCGCGGCGACGGAGATCTTCTTGGCCATTCGGGCTTCCCGCCGCCGGGGTTGCCTTAAGCGGCATGCCCGGATAAGATAGCCGCATGGCCAACCCCGAAACCTCGGCGTCCGACATCTCCCCTCAACCCGGCGATCATGCTCCCGTGTCGTTGCGCCGCGCCCTCGGCGTCGGCAGCGTCACCGCCATCGTCGTCGGCACCATGATCGGCTCGGGCATCTTCATCGTCCCGGCCACCGTGGCCGCCGAGGTCAAGTCGCCGGTCCTCATGCTGGCCGTCTGGATCGTCGGCGGCCTCATGAGCGTCTTCGGCGCCCTGTCGCTGGCCGAGCTGGCCTCGGCCTTCCCGGAGACCGGCGGCATCTATATCTATCTGCGCGAGGCCTACGGCCCGCCCGCCGGGTTCCTGTTCGGCTGGGCGCTCCTGCTGATCATCGACTCGGGCACCATCGCCACGCTGTCGCTGGCCTTCGCCACGAAGTACCTGCCGCACTTCATCCCCCTCGGCCCGGCCGGCCAAAAGGGAGCGGCCGTCCTGTTCATCCTGGCGCTCATCGGCATCAATTATATCGGGGTCCGGCAGGGCGCCTTCGTCCAGAACCTGCTGACCGTCCTCAAGTTCGCCGCCCTGGCCGGGATCGTGGCCTGCATCTTCCTTTTCGCCCGCGGCGATTGGGCCAACCTCACCCGGCCGTCCGCGTCCGCCCTCGGAGGGGACCTGGTCGGGCCCTTCGGGCTGGCCCTCGTGGCCGCGCTCTGGGCCTACAAGGGCTTCGAGGTGTCCACGTCCAACGCCGGCGAAACCAAGAACCCGTCCCGGACCATCCCCATCGGCCTCCTCGCCGGCTGCGGCCTGGTCACGCTCCTCTATATCCTGGCCAACGTCGCCTATCTCTACGCGGTGCCGGCGGCCGAGATGGCCGGGTCGGACCGGATCGCGGCCGCGGCCATGAAGGCCGCCGTCGGCCCGGCCGGGGCGTCCGTCGTCGCCTTCATCATCCTGTTCTCGATCATGGGGGCGGCCAACGGCCACATCATGACGGGCCCGCGCGTCTACTATGCCATGGCCAAGGACGGGCTCTTCTTCAAGAAGATGGCCGGGATCCACCCCAGGTTCCGGACGCCCCACAACGCCCTGCTGGCCGTCGGGGCCTGGAGCATCATCCTCAGCCTGATCCCCGGAGGCACCTTCGAGCAGCTCCTGAAGTACGCGGTCTTCGGCGCCTGGATCTTCCTCGGGCTGGCCGCGTTCGGCGTCATCGTCCTGCGGAAGAAGCGGCCGGACCTGCCCCGGCCGTACAAGACCCTGGGCTACCCGGTGACGCCGATCCTGTTCGTCCTGTCGGCGCTGTTCGTGATCGTCAACACGCTCATCCAGAGCTTCTGGAACGCGTTCGCCGGCCTGGCCCTCATTGCCCTCGGCATCCCGGCCTACCTTTACTGGAGCAGGAAGAGGAGCCGGACACCTGCCGGTCCTTGACACCCGGACCCCCCGCGCCTAATATGAGATTGACCGGGGGGTGAGGCGGTTCGACGCGTCCTGGCCGATTCCTTTTAGCGAATGACGGGGGTCGTCCCTCCGGTCGACGAAAGGAGGGGGCCGCCATGGCAAAAGTCCTGATGATCCATGCCGACAAGTGCACCGGCTGCCGGAATTGCGAGCTCTCCTGTTCGGCCTACCATGAAGGCCGGTTCCGGCCGCGCCTGTCGAGGGTCCATGCCTACGCCTGGGAGCGGGAAGGCCTGTCCGTTCCGATGATGTGCCAGCACTGCGATGACGCGCCGTGCATCGCCGTCTGCCCGACCGGCGCGATGCGCCGCAACAAGGCCGCGAACTCGGTCGATTGGAACAAGGACGCTTGCATCCGCTGCCGCATGTGCACCATCGCCTGCCCGTTCGGCAACGCCGTCTACGATTCCGAAAGCAACGCCATCGTCAAGTGCGACCTCTGCGCGGGCGACCCGGAATGCGTCAAGTTCTGCCCCAGCGAGGCCCTGACGTTCCTCGAGGGGACCATCGCCGTCCGGGCCCGGAAAAAAGCCTATGCCGCGAAGTTCAAGGAAGCCTTCAAGGAGGTGAGCTGACATGTTCGGCTGGACCGGGACCATCCTGAGGGTTGATCTGAGCAACGGGAAGATCGTCAAAGAAGCCCTGGATCCGGACCTCGCGAAGACGTACATCGGGGCGCGGGGCCTCGGGGCCAGGATCATCTCGAACGAGGTCGATCCGGCCGCCGACGCGCTGGGCCCGGCCAACAAGCTCATCTTCGCCGCCGGGCCCCTGACCGGCACGTACGCCCCGTCCTGCGG
Organism: Acidobacteriota bacterium; assembly: GCA_039683095.1. NCBI lineage: Bacteria > Pseudomonadati > Acidobacteriota > Acidobacteriota bacterium. Next base: position 384,980 of record JBDKSB010000001.1, read on the forward strand.
CCGCTACGACGTCGTCGCGAAGGGGCCGCTCAACGGGACGATCGCCGGCTCCAATTCCGGCGGCGCGTTCGGCCCCGAGTTGAAATACGCCGGCTACGACCTGGTCATTATCGAGGGGAAGGCGGCCAGGCCCTCCTACCTCTGGATCGACGACGCCAAGGTCGAGATCCGGGGCGCGGAGCACCTCTGGGGGAAGATCGTTCCCGACGTGACCGACGCGCTCCGGGCCGAGACCGACGAAGAGGCCAAGGTCGCCTGCATCGGTCCGGCCGGGGAGAACCAGGTCCTGTTCGCCTGCGTCATGAACGAGATGCACCGGGCGGCCGGGCGGACCGGCGTGGGCGCCGTGATGGGATCTAAGAACCTCAAGGCCGTCGTCGTTTCGGGCAGCGGCTCGGTCGCCGCGGCCGAGCCGGAGGCCTTCAAGCAGGCGGTGATGAAGGCCCGCAAGAAGATCCAGGACCATCCCGTCGGGGGGAAGGGCCTCAAGGCCTACGGCACGGAAGTCCTGGTCAACATCCTCAACGGCGTCGGCTGCCTGCCCACGCGGAACTTCCGCGAGGGGTTCTTCCCGACGGCCGACAAGGTCGGCGGGGAAACGCTGTCCGCGAACAATCTCGTCCGGCCCAAGGGCTGCTTCTCCTGCATCATCAGCTGCGGCCGGGTCACCCGCGTCACCGATCCGAAGTACGAGGGCTACGGGGAGGGCCCCGAGTACGAGACGGGCTGGTCGTTCGGGCCCGCCTGCGGCATCGACAACCTGGACGCCATCATCAAGGCCAACTTTCTCTGCAACGAGCTGGGCCTCGACACGATCACGATGGGCTCGACCATCGCCTGCGCCATGGACCTCTTCGAGCACGGCCTCCTGACCCCGAAGGACACGGGCGGCCTGAGCCTCCGGTTCGGGGACGCGGACGCCATCGTGGAGCTGACGAAGAAAACGGCCTTTAAGGAGGGGCTGGGGGCGAAGCTGGCCCTGGGCTCTTACCGCTTCGCCGAGAGCTTCGGCCACCCCGAATACTCGATGACCTGCAAGAAGCAGGAGATGCCGGCCTACGACCCGAGGGGCGTCATGGGGATCGGCCTGCACTACGCGACGGGCAACCGCGGCGGCGACCATGTCCGGGGATACACGATCGCCGTCGAGGTCCTGGGCAATCCGGTGAAGATGGACCAGTACGAGACGAAGGGCAAGGCCGAGCTGGTCAAGACCTTCCAGAACCTGACCGCCGCCCTCGATTCCTCCGGGGCCTGCCTCTTCTCGACCTTCGGCATCGGCGCCGACGAGCTGGCCGAGATGCTGAGCACCGCGACGGGCGTCCCGTACTCGACCGCCGAGTTCATGAAGGCCGGCGAGAGGATCTGGAACATGGAGCGCCTGTGGAACCTCAAGTCCGGCCTGTCGGCCAAGGACGACAGGCTCCCGGAACGGCTCCTCAAGGATCCCATCCCGGCAGGGCCCTCCAAGGGCAGGGTCAACCTGCTCGGCAGGATGCTCCCGGAATATTACGAGATCCGGGGCTGGGATAAGAACGGCGTGCCGACGGCGGCGAAGCTCAAGGAGCTGGGTCTTTAGCTTCCGCGGACGCCATGACCCTGCCGCCGTCGTTCCTGCTCGCCCCCGTGGGCGTCCTGCTGGCGGGGGTCCTCGTCATCGCCCTGTGCGGCCGCGTCCTCGGCGCAAAGGGCAAGGGCTGGGTCGCGTTCGGGTTCGGGACGGCCGCCCTGGCCTGCGTCCTTCTCCTGTTCCTGACGACGTCCCGGGGCGGGGTCCTGGACCTCAGGCTCGCGCCGTGGGACGGCCCGATCGTCCTGGCCTATCACGTGGACGGCCTGAGCCAGCTCTTCGCCCTGATGGCCGCCGGCATCGGCGCCGCCGTCCTCCTCTTTTCAGTGGGCTACATGGCCCGCGACCGCGCGGCCTCCCGGTTCTACATGCTCATGCTCGCGTTCATAGCCGGCCTCGTCCACCTGGTCTACGCGGCCGACCTGTTCCTGATGTACCTGAGCTGGGAGATCATCGGCCTCTGTTCGTTCCTGCTCGTCGGGTTCTGGTACCAGGATCGCGAGGCGGCCCGGGGGGCGCGGAAGGTCCTGGTGATGACCCACATCGCCGGATACGGCTTCCTGGCGGCTGTCCTCGTCATCCATGTCCGCGCCGGAACGACGCTGTGGACCGATCTGCGGACCGGCGCGGCCTTCTCGACGACCGTCTTCCTCCTGATGCTCGTCGCCGCCGTGGCCAAGTCGGTCCAGTTCCCCATCCATACCTGGATCCCCGATGCCATGGCCGCCCCCACGCCCGTCAGCTCCCTCCTCCACGCCGCGTGCTACGTCAAGGCCGGTGTCTACCTGGTGGCCCGGATGCACAGCCTCGTCCCCTGGCCGGACGCCTGGCAAAGCCTGGTCGTCTGGATCGGCACGGCCAGCCTGCTCGTCGGCGCGCTCTTCGCCATGGTCCAGTCCGACTTGAAGCGGCTGCTGGCCTTCAGCACCATCAGCCAGATCGGCTACATGATGCTCGGGCTCGGGCTGGGCACGCCGCTGGGCATCGCGGCCGGCCTGCTCCATTGCCTCAACCACGGGCTGTTCAAGGGCGGGCTGTTCCTTTGCGCCGGCAGCGTCCAGCACGCGACGGGGACGAAGGACATGGACCTGCTCGGCGGGGTGGGACGGCGGATGCCGGCCACGATGACCCTCTGGCTTATCGGCGCCGGGGCCATCGGGGGGGTCCCGCTCCTGAGCGGCTTCGTCAGCAAGTGGCTTATCTACAACGCCGCCCTGGAGGCCGGCCGCGTCGTGCCGGCCCTCGCGGCCTGGATCGGGAGCGTCCTGACGGTCTTCTATTTCCTCAAGGCGACGACCGGCGTCTTCCTCGGCGACGCGACGCCCGCCGCCGGCGCGGCCCGGGAGGCGCCGCGGACGATGCTGGCCGGCGGCATCCTCCTCGCGGCCGGCACGATCGTCCTGGGCCTGGCGCCGCAGCTGGCCGTGCGCTTCGTCATCAACCCCCTCCTGCCGGCCCTCGGCGTCCGGCCGGTCATCGGCGTCTCCTGGCTCGGACTGACGGCCGGGACGGGGACCTGGTTCTCCACGGCCGGCTTCGCGCTCGTCCTTCTGGCCGTCGTCGCCGGGCTGGCAATCTACGCGATGGCCCGGCCGGTTCGGGCGCGCGGGGAGGCCGGCCGAAGCTCCCCCCCGATCGCCGCCGCGCCGTTCATCGGCGGCGAGCCGATGGCCGCGCCATCGCGGCTGAGCGCGCGGGACTTTTCGCTCATCGTCCGAACGGCCCTCAGGCCGTTCTACCGGTGGGCGGACATGGACCTCTATTACGACGCCGTCCAGAAGGGCATCGACGCGGTTTGCCGGGCGGCCGCGCGGGCCGGGCGCTGGATCGAGGCGCGCGCCGTCCCGGCCCTCATCGTCCTGTCGGGCCTGGTCATCCTGGCCGTCGCGGCCGCGGTCCCGGGCGGCCGGGTCGCGGGGAGCGAGGCGGCTTTCCCGGAAAGGCCGCTGCTCATCGGGGCCGCCGCCGCCCTGGCCGCCCTTCTGTTGAGCGCGGCCGCGGCGCCCGGGCTGCGGCGCCGGCTTCCCCTGATGGCGGGCGCGGGGCTGGCCGCCGTCGCGGGACTGCTGCCCATCGCCGCCCCGGCCAGGATCGCCTTGCTGGAGATCGCGGCCTTCGCCGCCCTCTATATCGTCTGGAAGACGAGCCGGTCGGCCCCGGCCGGGAAGGCCTATCTTGCGGCCGTCGTCATCTCCGCCGCGGCGACGATCGCCGGGAACCTGCTCAAGGCGAACGGCCCGGTCTCCGTCGTCATGGCCCTGACAATGACGGGGGTCGCCGTCAAGCTGGCGCTCGTCCCCCTGTATGTCTGGCTTCCGCTCGTCGCCGAGTCCGTCCCCGCCGTCGTCGTCGGCTTCGTGACGGCCGTCGTGGACATCGCCGCGTTCGGCGAGCTCCTGGCCTTGAGGCAAAGCGCGCCCTGGCTTTTCGCGCCGCCCTGGCCCTGGCTGGCCCTGGCCCTGGTCTCGGCCCTGGCCGGGGCCGTCCTGATGCTGGGTCAGAAAGACCTCAAGCGCCTGCTGGCCTTCTCGACGATCGAGGACATGGGCTACCTCGTTCTCGGGGTGACGGCGGGAGGCGCGCTCGGGTTGACCGGGGCCGCCGCCGGGGCGGCCGTCCACGCCCTGGCCAAGGCCCTCCTTTTCGCCAGCCTGACGAAGCTCGAAACGGACGGCGCGCCTCTCGGCCTCCCCGCCGGGGGGATGGCCTCGCGCTATCCGGCGGCCGGCGCGGGCTTTCTCTTCGGGGCCCTGGCCATGCTCGGCATCCCCCCGACCGCAGGCTATCCGGCCCGATGGAGGCTGTATGAATGCGCCGGCCGGACCGGGCGGTACGCCCTGGCTGTCCTGCTCGCCGCCACGGCCCTGGCCGTGCTGGCTTACAGCCGGGCGATCGCCGAATACTGGTGGGGCCCGGGAGACCAGGGCCGGAAGCGGGAGCCGGCCGCGCTGACGGCCGCCTTCGCCGGCCTGGCGGCGCTGCTGCTCGTGTTCGGGCTCCTGCCACGGCTCCTGACAGGGTGAGGGCCGAGGGGAGAAGGAACGGTGGAGCTATGAGCGTCATCGACAAGCTGGTCGCGAGATCGCGGCGGCGGTCGCCCTGGCTCTTCCGGCTGAACGCGGGGGGATGCAACGGCTGCGACATCGAGTTCTCCGCCTGCCTCAGCCCGCGCTACGACGTGGAGCAGACCGGAGCCCTGCTCGTGGGCAGCGCCAGGCATGCCGACATCCTTTGCGTCACCGGGCCCGTCACCCGGGGCTCGCTGGCGGCGCTGGAGACCATCTTCGCCCAGATGGGGGACCCGAAGGCGGTCGTGGCCGTCGGGAACTGCCCGGCGACCTGCGACGTCTTCGCGGGCAGCCCCGTCATCGCCGGCCCCCTGGACGGCCTCGTCCCCGTGGACGTGTTCGTCCCCGGCTGTCCGCCGCGGCCGGGCGACATCATCGAAGGCATCGCCCGGGCCGTCGCGGCCCTGCCGGCGAAGGGAGCGCGGGGCGGGAAGAGGGACGCGAAAAGGAAGAGGGGAGCCGGGAAGAAGACATGAACGCCGGAAGGGCCCTGGTCGGATTGCTGGTGTTCCCGGGGCTTCTGTACGCCCTGCCCGCCGCCTGGCTCATGCTCTGGATCGAACGGAAAGCCCGGGCGAGGATGCAGGGCCGAATCGGCCCGCCGTTCTATCAGCCCTTCTTCGACTTCGTCAAGCTCATGGCCAAGAGGACGGTCCCCCTGGCCCCCTTTGACGCGATCCTGGCGGCCGGCCTGCCGATCCTGGCCGGGTCCTCGCTCCTGGTCGCCCTCGGCCTGCTGCCCGTCCTGTCGGGCCCGGGCGGTTTCGCCGGGGACGTGATCCTGCTGGTCGCCCTGCTCGAGGTCCCGGGCCTGGCGGCGGTCCTGGCCGGTTTCGCCTCGCGCTCGATCTTCGGCCAGCTGGGCGGCGCGCGCGAAGCCGTCCTGAGCGTCGTTTCGAGCGTGCCTTTTCTGGGCGCCGTCGTCGCCCTGGCCATCTCGGCCCGCAGCCTCCGTCTCGTCGAGGTCGCGTCCGGGCCCGCGGCGGCGGTCCGCTGGCCCGCCGTCATCGCCCTGGTCCTGTGCCTGCCCCTGAAGCTGAGGATCAATCCCTTTTCGCTGGTCAACGCCGAGCAGGAGATCTACGCGGGTCCGCTGACCGAATACGCCGGGCCGAAGCTCGCGCTCTGGGAGCTCGTTCACGGGATGGAGTGGGTCGCCTGGACGGGGCTCGCGGCCTGCTTCGGCCTGCCGCTGCGTTCGGGCCGTCCGGCCCGGGACATAGCGCTGATGATCGCCGGATCGTTCCTCCTGGTCGTCCTCCTGGCCGTCGCGGCCGCGGGGACGGCGCGTCTGAAGGTCCGGCAGGCCGGCCTGTTCTATTGGAGCTGGGGACTGGGGCTGACCCTGCTGGCCCTTGTCCTGGCCGTCATCCCGCGAGGGGGAGGCGGCGGATGAGCATCCTGGGCGTCATTTCCCGGAACCTGGGAAGGCGGAGGATAACGATCCGGCTTCCGGGCGAAGCCCCCCATCCCGACGGGTTCCGCGGCGCGGTGGCCATCGACGAGGGCAAGTGCGTCTGCTGCGCCATGTGCCGTTATGCCTGCGTTTCCGAGGCCATCGCCGTCAACTACCTCGCGGACCGGTTCACCTGGGATTATCGGGCCGGCCGCTGCACCTTCTGCGGCAAGTGCGTCGAGGTCTGCCCCGCGGCGGCGTTGTCCCAGAAGCCCGACAGCCTGCCTCCCTACGAGCGGCCGGCCGAGCTCGACAGCAGCCATACGATCCTCTATCCGCCCTGCGCCGAATGCGGCCGGCCGGCCCTGCCCATCACCGATGCCGTCCTCCTCAAGGCCTTCAAGGAGATCGGCGAGGACGTCGTGTCGTGGAGCCGGCTCTGCCTGAGATGCCGCCGCCGGAGGTCTTCGAGGGGCGCGGCGGCCGGACTGAAGGCGGCCCTCGGCCGGGAGACGGAGAAGGCGGATAAGCCGCGACCCTAGGAGCCGATATGGACATGGACGCGATCCCCGCCGCCATCGGAGCGGCGGACGGGTGGAGGAGGAAGCCGGACGGCTGGTGGCTCGACGCCCCCGGGGCCGATCCTTTGGCGATGGCCAGCGTCCTCTTCGAAGCCGGGGCCCGGCTCGTCACCATGACGGCCGCGGCCCGCCCGGGAGGGGAGTACCGGGTCGTCTATCATTGGGACCTGGAGGGACGGGTCCTGAACATCGCCGTCATGACGAAGGAGGCGGCCCTGCCCAGCATCGCCGCGGTCCTGCCGGCGGCCGATTGGATCGAACGGGAGATCCACGACTATTTCGCCGTCCGATTCGCCGGGCGCGACCTGCCGCCGATCTTCCTCGCCCCCGGGGAAGCCGCCGGCGTCCTGCGCTGGGACCTCAAGTGGGAAGGCCCGGAGAAAGGAGGCCGTGATCGGGGATGAGCTACACCGTTCCCCTCGGGCCCTATCATCCCGCCTTCGAGGAGCCATGCCGGATCGACGTGACCTGCGAGGGCGAGATCGTCAAGGACGCCGTGATCCGCCTCAAGTTCAACTTCCGCGGCGTCGAATGGCTGGCTGAACGGAGGAATTACCTCCAGGCCGTGGCCCTCATCGAGCGGGTCTGCGGCATCTGCTCGAACGTCCACGCGATGACCTTCTGCCGCGCCCTGGAGACCCTGGCCGGCCTGGAGGTCCCCGAGCGGGCCCGGGCCATCCGCGTCGTCGTCGCGGAGCTCGAGCGGGTGACGTCCCATCTTCTCTGGACGGGCCTGGCCGCGGAGATCATGGGGTTCCAGACGCTGTTCATGGCCTGCTTCGCCGTCCGCGAGAGGGCCATGGACCTGCTGGAGACGATCTCGGGGAACCGCGTGAACTACGGCATGAACCGCATCGGCGGCGTCACCCGGGACATCGCCGATCCCGGGGCGGCCCTGGCCGAGGTCCGGAAGCTCAGGGAGGAGACGGCGGGGAGGATCGCTCCCGTCTTTCTGAACGACCGGACGGTCAGGGCCCGCTGCGCCGGGATCGGCATCCTGCCCGGGGACCAGGCCAGGGCCTGGGGCGCGGTCGGCCCGACGGCCCGGGCCTCGGGTGTCCCCCAGGACATCCGCAAGGCCGCCCCTTACGAGGCCTACGGCCGCTACGAGTTCCGCGTCCCCGTCCAGGCCGAGGGCGATGTGAACGCCCGGGTCGTCGTCCGCCTGCTCGAGCTCATGGAGACGTACGGCATCCTCGAACAGGCGCTTGCGACGATGCCCGGGGGCCCCCTGGCCGGTCCGGAGTTCGTCGAGATCCCGGCGGGCGAAGCGACGGCGCGGTCCGAAGCGCCGCGCGGGGAATGCTTCTATTATGTCGCGGCGGGCGGCACGGACGCCCCGCTGCGGGTGAAGATCCGGACCCCGAGCTTCGTCAACCTGCCGCTCGTCCGGATCATGGTGCTCGGGGCGAACCTGGCGGACGTCCCGCTCATCAACGCTTCGATCGACCCGTGCTATTCCTGCACCTGCCGCTGAGAGGGAGCCGCGAATGATCACGCCGGAAGAGCTGGAGCGTTACGAACGCCAGATCAGGATCTTCGGCCGGGAGGGCCAGGAGCGGCTGAAGGCCGCCAGGGTTTTCGTCGCCGGGGCGGGCGGCCTCGGATCGGCCGTCTGCACCTACCTGGCGGCGGCCGGGATCGGGACGCTGAGGATCGTCGACGAGGGGTCGGTCGAGCGGAGCAACCTCAACCGGCAATTCCTGTTCGGCGACGCGGACATCGGGAAGGCGAAGGTCGAAGCCGCCGCCGCGCGCCTGGCCCAGGTCAACCCCCTCGTCCGGATCGAAGCCAGGCGCGGCTCCATCGAGGCTGGGACCGTCCTCGGGCTCCTGGGCGACTGCGCCATCATCATCGACGCCATGGACAACTATGCCGCCCGGTACGTCCTGAACGATGCCGCCTGGGCCAGGGGCATACCCTTCGTCCATGGGGCGATCGAGGGCTTCTACGGCCAGGTCACGACCTTCGTCCCGGGCCGGACGGCCTGCCTGAGGTGCCTCGTCCCGGTCCCGCCGCCGAGGCGGGCCGTTCCCGTCATCGGGACCTTCTGCGGCATCATCGGCGCGATCGAGGCCACCGAGGCCGTCAAGTTCTTCGTCGGCACGAGCCATCTGCTCGAGAACAAGCTCCTGATGCTGGACGGTCACCACGGCGTTGTCGAAGAGGTGGCCATCACCGGCGATCCGGCCTGCCGGGTCTGCGGGCGTCGAGGCCCGGGCCGATGAGGCTCAAGGTCCGCTTCTTCGCGACCATGCGGGAGGTCTTCCAGGCCCGCGAGATGGACGTCGAGATCGGGGCGGGGGCCACGGTCGCCGGCCTCCTGGACAGCCTTTGCACATCGGCCAGGAAAAGGGACGAGCTGTTCGAAGGCCGGGAGCTCAAGCCCTTCATCATCATCCTGAAGAACGGCCGTCACATCCAGCACCTGAACGGGCTGGCCACGGGCCTGGAGGACGGGGATGTCGTCTCCATCTTTCCCGCGGTGGCCGGGGGATAGCGGCCGGGCGGGACATTGAACACGATCTTCGTCGTTTCCGACGGAACGGGCCGCACGGCCGAGCGGGCCCTGAGCGCCGCGCTCGTCCAGTTCCCGGGCGCGCAGGTCGACATCGTCGTCCGGCCCAATGTCCGGACCGCCCGGAAGGCCCGCCGCGTCGTGACCGAGGCGGCCAGGGCCGGCGGGTTCATCGTCCACACGATCGTCACGGACGCTGTCCGGGAGGCCGTGGTCAACGCCGGCCGCGCCGGCAACGTGGAGACGATCGATCTCATGGGGCCGCTGATCGCCCGCCTGACCGCGACGCTGGCCGAGTCCCCGTCGGAGAAGCCGGGCCTGTTCAGCCAGCTGAACAAGTCCTATTTCCGGCGCATCGAGTCCGTGGACTTCGCCTTCCGTCACGACGACGGCCAGCGCATCGAGGACCTGCGCAAGGCCGAGCTCATCCTCCTCGGCGTCTCCCGGACGTTCAAGACCCCGCTCAGCGTCTATCTCGCCTTCAAAGGCTGGTTCGTGGCCAATGTCCCGTTCGTGATGCACCAGGAGCCGCCGGCCGTTCTGGCCAGGATCGCGGCGAACAAGGTCTTCTGCCTGGACACCAACGCCCGGCAGCTGGCCGAGCTTCGCCGGGTCAGGGACGAATACCTGAAGGGCGCGGCCAATGCCTACGCCGATCCGGAGCTCGTGCGCATCGAATTGATGCAGGCCCGCCAGTTCTACGCCCGGCATCCCGGCTGGGCGGTCGTCAACGTCACCAGCAAGCCGATCGAGGAGATCGCCGCCGAGATCCTGGCCATCCGCGGCCGGGCCGGGAAGGCCGGCCCGCACAACCAGCTCTAGCCCCGGCTTAGCCCTCTCCGGCCCCCGTTCCGGCGGCGCCGGCGGGAAGCGGCTCCTCCGTCGCCAGCCACCTCGAGGCGACGGCCAGATAGACGAGGATCGGCAGGTACTGCGGCTCCGGCGTCGGCGCGGCCAGCAGGAAGACGAAGCAGGCCGTCAGCATGGCTGAGACGAGGCGCAGCCGCGGAGCGGCCAGGACGGCCGCGACGACCGCGGCCGCGGCGGCGAAGGGATAGATCCCCTGGAGGCCGAGCGCGTTCAGCGGTCCCGACAGGACATTGGGGTAGAAGGTGGTCAGGGCGGCCCGCTCGTCGAGGTTGACGTTGAAGAGGATGGTGTTCCGGACGACGGCCATGATGCCGAACGGCGCCATGACGGCGGCCGCGGCCGCCGCCGCGATGGCCCCGCCGGCGGCGATGGGCCCGAGCGAGGCGGGCCGCTTCCGGTCGAACCGGTGCCAGTAGTACGCGGCCATGATGGGCATGATCAGGAACTTGGTCATCAGGCCGATCCCGAATACCACGGCGATCAGGACCGGCCGGACCTTGGCCGGCCTGGCGCGCTGACGGGCCATGAGCCAGATCAGGATCGCCGTGACGAGGAAGGTCATGGAAGGGTTGGTCTTGATCTCCCCGGCGAGGAAGATCGGAAAGAAGGCCGCCAGGCTCGCGGCCGGCACGCCCGGAAAGGCCGCCAGCAGGATCAGGCAGCAGGCGGCGTTGAGCGCCAGCATGATGCCGGTCAGGATGCCGCTGTCCCAGCGGCCGATGATCCGGTAAGCCAGGTAATAGGGGCCGATCTCGGCCGGCGGATAATTGAAGTTCCCGTAGGCGGGGAGGCCGCGCTCATCCCGGTGGAAGATCGTTCCGCAGGTGTACGGATTGCGGCCGCCGTCGAGGGCCTCGAAGACGGAGCGGTAGACGTCGACGATCTCGGCCCGGGGATCGATGCCCGCGACCTCGCGGACGCCCCAGCCGAGGCCGACGAGGAAGATCGCGGCCAGAACCACCTTGCGGCAGAGGAAACGGCGGGGGATCATGCAGAGCCCCCAGATCAGGATCAGGGCCAGCGACAGCTCGACGGCCAGGCCGTAACGATGGCCGTGCGGGACCGGCTTCAGGACCAACATGGCGATCGAAACCGCCAGGCAGAGCAGGAGGGCCGCCGGGACGAGGCCTTTCCTCGTGGCCTTCACGGGAACGGTCCTTCAGGCCGGCCGGAGCCGGCGGTGATGCCTGAGCCAGACGCTGGCGATGCCGGCGGCGGCCTGGACCTTGACCTTCAGGCTCATTTTAGACCGGCCGGCCCGGCGTTCGGAGAAACAGATGGGGACCTCGCCGATGGCCAGGCCCAGGCGCTCGCAGACATAGGTCATCTCGACCTGGAACAGATAGCCGTGGGAACGGATGCTCCCGAGATCGACGGCCTCGAGGGTCGATCGCTTCCAGGCCTTGAAACCGGCGGTGGCGTCGAGGGTCCTGAGCCCCAGGAGCGTCCGGGCATAGGCGTTGGCCGACCGGCTCAGCCTGGATCGGCCGGCGCTCCAATGGTCGTCCACGCGGCCGCCGGCGATGTAGCGGGAGCCGACCGCAACGTCGCAGTCGGCGAGCTTCGCCAGGAGGCGCGGCACGTCCGACGGGGAATGGGAGAAATCGGCGTCCATCTGCACGACGGCGTCGGCACCGTCGGCGAGGGCCTGGCGGAAGCCGTCGATATAGGCCAGGCCCAGGCCGCGCCCGCCCTGGCGGTGGAGGACCGACAGGCGGCCCGGTGATGCGGCAGCCAGCTTGTCCGCCAGGTCGCCCGTGCCGTCGGGCGAGCCGTCGTCGACGACGAGAAGACGCAGGCGCGGGACCGGCAGCGCGAGGAGGGCCGAGGTCAGGGCGGACAGGTTGCGGGCCTCATTGTATGTGGGGACTACGATGATCGTATTCATTGATGCCGCTCCCCCCGGGAATTATACAGGATTGTCCGGTCCGGGGCCATTCGCTTCGATCCCGGATGGCCGCCCGGCCGGGAGAGGCGCGGCGGCTCCCCCGGCCGTCATTGACAATAGGCCTCCCGAGGGCTATTCATCTAATACGAGGGGAAGGTGGTCCATGCTTGATCCGCACGGGGGGCGGCGACGTCCGGCCGAGCCGGCCAGCGTCCGGAAAGAGATCCACCGGCCGCAGAGCTTGGTGAAGACGGAGGGGGGCGAGATCCGGGACCTCAGCAAGGAAGCGGAGGCGGAGATCGCCCGGTTCAAGCAGTACGAGCAGTCGCTGCTCGAGGCCGCCGGGATCTGGTTCGAGGCCTACGACGGGAACGGCCGGCTGGTCGTCTGGAACTCGGCGGCCGAGGACATCTCGGGCTATGCGCGGGAGGAGGTCCTGGGGAGCCGCAGGAACCTGGACCTGCTCTATCCGGTTCCATCGCGCCGGAGGGCGATCGCGGACCTGATCTTCGGGAAGAGGACCGGGCGGGCGCCGGTCCGCTTCGAATCGGAGATCGCGGCCAAGGGCGGAGAGACCAAGGTCTTCAGCTGGTACGCCAGCCGCCTCTGCGGCGACTGGGGACAGCCGCTCGGCACGATCGTACTGGGCCTGGATATCAGCGAGCGGAGGCGGGCGGAAGCCCGCGCCAAGAAGACCCGGGAGATCGTCCAGGCGCTGTTCGACGCGATGGCCGAACTGATCTTCATCACGGATACGAAGGGCTTCATCCTGGCGAGCAACGCCGTCGCGGCCAGGCGCTTGAGGGCTCAGCGATTGGCGGGCCGGCGGATCTTCGATGCCCTGCCGGGCCACCCGCGTATCGGGGTGCTCCAGGCCCATTTCCGGAAAGCCCTGCGCACCGGCCGGCCCGTCCGCTTCGAGGACAGCTATCTCGGGCTGCGATTCGAGACCACGATCTACCCGATCAGGCCGGCCGACCGGGGGATCGAGCAGGTCGCGGTCTGCGCCGTCGACGTGACGGCGGAGAAGATCGCCGAGGCCAGGCTGAGCCAGCAGAAGGCCTTGCTCGAGGAGAAGAACGTCGCGCTACGCGAGATGATCCGCCAGGTCGAAGGGGAGAAATCGCGGATCGAAGAGCGGGTCGTCAAGAACGTCCACCGGCTCCTGCTGCCCCTGGTCGCCAAGCTGAAGGCCAAGGGCAGCAGGATCGACCGGACCTACGTAGGCCTGCTCGAAAAGGCCCTCCGGGAGCTGGCCGACGTGCGCAGCGAAATCCTCGGGGCGAGCGACCTGAGGCTGACCCAGAAGGAGATCGAGGTCGCGAACATGATCGAGAGCGGGCTGACGTCCAAGGAGATCGGACGGCTCCTCGACATCTCCCCCAGGACCGTCGAGATCCATCGGGGCAACCTCCGCCGGAAGCTTGGCCTGTCCGGCCGGCGGCAGAGCCTACCGGCGGCCCTGCGCCGGCTGCTGAAGAGCCCGCGGGCTAAATACGTATAAAGGCTACGTATTTCCTAGGCGTTCAATAGGGGTTGAGAAAACCGGCGGAGACGTCTACACTCCGCGATGTTCGTTATAAGGCGGACTTTCAGTCTTAAGTGTATTAATAGCCCGTCGCGGGCCCGTTCCGCTTGCTTTTTCGGAGAGGCCTGATTAATACAACGTGGAGTGACCATGGCCGAAGACAAAACGATCACCAGCGAAGCCTATCTCAAGGTGATCAGCCAGAACGTCCGGCGCCTGCGGGGCGCGATGAGCCAGGCGGAGTTCGCCCAAAAGGCGGGGATCTCGAGCTCGACCGTGCATCGGATCGAGAGCCGCAAGAACTTCAACGTCGACAGCCTGCTCAAGATCGCCGTCGCCTGCGGGCTCTATCCCTACGAGATCTGCATGAGCGAAGGCGACCGGCGGCGCATCCAAACCGACCCCGGCGTCCTGATGGGGTCTTTGAGAGAAAGCCTCAAGAAGGAGATCCTCGCGGAATTGAAAAGGGATTCACCTTCCGGGGCCAGATGAGCATCCCCGATTTCCTGGCCGCGGCCGCGGACCTTCATCTGTCCCTTTCGGCGTTGTGCGACACCCTGGCGGGATTGTCCCGAGACATGCCGGCGGCCGGGCCGCTCCGGGCTTTGTCGCGGGAGAAGGCCCGTCAGGCCAACGCTCTTCGCCGGGCCAACCGGGACCGCGGCACGCTGGCCTCCTTGATCACGGGGGTCCAGGTCGATGGCGACGCGGTCCGGCGCGGGATCGAGGGGGCCGAGACGCTCCGTCGAACGCTCCTCGGCGGCCGGGCCTCGCTCGCGGCCGGGCTCCGGGGGCTGTCCGCCCTTGAACGCGATCTGGCGGCGATCCTGGCGGCGGCGCCGGACTTCGCCGATATCTCCTTGAACAGGGCCATCCTCAACGTCCGGAAGAAGGGGCAAGCCCATATTGCGCTTCTGCAGGGGCTCGTCGACGGGCCGGGAGAAGGCGGCCCCGGAGCTGAGGCGCCGGGAGGACCGAATGAAGGATCTTGAGACGGAATACTGGCTCCATCATCAGATCTCCGAGTTCAAGGCCCGGGCCTGGAGGCAGGCGCTCGAACAGCTGAAGTTCTATCTGGACCTCCTGAGCATCCGGATCGTCGAACGCTCCGGCCCGGAGAGCGTCTGGATAGAGCTGTTCAAGCAGGCGCGGCCGTATTTCTCGCTCGAATTCCGGTTCGAAGTCTCCCGTCCCGGCGACGACGGCCGCTCCCCGCACGTCAGGCCGCGGGTCGCGTTTCACATGCAGAACATGGAAATGATCTCTCTCGAGAAGAGGTTCCCCGCCCTGGATCGGGAGCTGGCCCTGATCGAGAGCCGTGATATCTACGACGTCGTCGAAAGCCTCGTGCGGTTCTATCGCGAGGCCTGACCGTCCTGTCGTTGACTCCCTTTCGCCGGGCCACTATACTCGTGATATGAAGGCCGGGAGGGGGCTTCCGGATCTCTCCGGGCGCGGGACCCGCCGGCTCCTGGTCAGGATCGCCGGGCTCGTCACCCTGGGGAGCGGCGTTGTCAACATAGTCTCGGCGGCCGGAAAGAGCCTCCCGGCGCGCGTGGCCGTCCTGAAGGACGTCTTCCCCCTCGAGTTCCTGCACGTCGCCCGCTTCCTCTCCCTGCTCATCGGCATCTCCCTGGCCGTCTCGTCGCTGAACATCTTCAAGAGAAAGAAGCGGGCCTATATCCTGGTGATGGTCCTCTCGGCGCTGTCCATCATCTTCCACCTGACCAAGGGCCTGGATTACGAGGAGGCGATCGGCTCCCTCGCTCTCATGGCGATCCTCTTTCTGGCCCGGAGGAATTTCACGGTCAAGAGCGTCGTCCCGGACGTCCGGTCGACGGCGGCCCGGCTGGGGACCGCCCTGGCCGCGACCCTCCTCTACGGGACGGCCGGCTTCTGGCTCCTGGACAAGCGCGATTTCGGCGTCGACTTCAACGTCGCGGACGGCATCCGCCAAACCCTCGCCGCTCTTGTCTTCAACAAGGACCCGTCCCTGGTCCCGCGGACGCGCTTCGCGGCCTGGTTCCTGGATTCGCTCGATCTCATCGCCGTCGCGGCCGTCCTCTATGCCCTGTATTCCCTGTTCCGGCCCGTTTATTACCGGTTGAGGACCCTGCCCCAAGAGCGGAGCCGGGCGGCCGGGATCCTCGAGGCCCACGGCAAGTCCTCCCTCGATCCCTTCAAGCTGGCGGCCGACAAATCGTATTTCTTCTCCGCCTCCGGCCGGTCCTTCCTGGCCTACCGGATGGCCGGGACATTCGCCGTCGTCCTGGCCGATCCCGCCGGTCCCGACGACGAGATCGGGGAGATTATCCGCGCGTTCAGGGACCTTTGCGGGGAGAACGACTGGCGGCTGGCCTTCTACCAGGTCCTGCCGGACTTCCTGCCCCTCTACCGGGCCGCGGGCTTCAAGAAGATGAAGGTCGGCGACGACGCGATCGTCGAGCTGGCCGAGTTCAACCTGGAGGGCAAGCGGATGAAGCACATCCGCCACGCCGTGAACCAGCTCGACAAGACCGGGATCAGCGCGGTCCGCTACGATCCCCCCGTCGCCGACGGGGTCCTGGCGGGGATCCGGGAGGTCTCGGACGACTGGCTGGGCATCCCCGGACGGCGGGAACGCGGCTTCACGGTCGGCGTCTTCTCCGAGGAGGACATCCGCCGGACGCCCGTCTTCGCCGCGGTCCAACCGGACGGGCGCATCCTGGCCTTCATGAACATCATCCGCTCCTACGCCCCCGGCGAGACGACCATCGACCTGATGCGGCACCGCCGCGACGCCCCGGCCGGCGTCATGGACTTCCTGTTCGTCCGTCTCTTCGAGGCGCAGAAGGCCCGGGGCTTCACCCGGTTCAGCCTCGGCCTGGCCCCCATGTCGGGCTTCCGCGAAGGCGAGGACGCCGGGGCGGAGGAGCGGGCCGTCCAGTACTTCCTGCAGCGTTCGAATTTCCTGTTCAGCTACAGCGGCCTCCTGGAATACAAGGCCAAGTTCGCGACCCGGTGGGAGCCCCGCTACGCGATCTACCGCAACGTCCTCGAGCTGCCCCGCTTCGCGGTCGCGCTGATCGGGGTCTCGGGGCTGAAGGACGAGGGGGCCGGCGGTGATTAGCGCGAGAGTCTCCCGGGTCCTGCGCCAGGCGGCCGCCTACATCATCGCCGCGGCCTGCCTGGTCTGGGTCTTCCACGACGTCGACGCGTCCAGATTCCTGGCCAGCGTCACGGGGCTCGACTGGGGCTGGGTCGCCCTGGCCGTCGTCCTCGATACCGTGAGCTACGTCTGCCAGGGGATCCGCTGGCGGCTCCTGCTCGGGCCGCTAGGCCGGATCTCCTCCCTGCGGGCCACCGAGGCGGTCTATTCCGGCCTGTTCGTCAACGAGGTCCTGCCGTTCCATCTGGGGGAGGTCGCCCGGGCCTACCCGGTCTCGCGCTGGCTGAGCGCGCCGTTCGTCGCCGTCATACCCTCGATGGCCCTGGAGCGGCTCTTCGACGGCATCTGGCTGGCGGCCGGGATCGGGATCACGGCCGTCTTCGTCCCGCTCCCCCGCGATCTCGTCCGGGCCGGCGACATCTTCGGCCTGGCCATCCTGGCCCTGACCGCGCTCTTCCTCTTCCTGCTGTTCCGGAAAGCGCGCCAGGCTCGGGCCGGCGCACCGGACCGGGCCCGGCGCCCGGGGCCGGTCCGGTGGATCGCCGGGAACGTCCGGGCGATCGAGACCGGGCTCCGTTCGATCGGCCTCTCTCGGTCCTCGATCGCGGCCTTCTTCCTGTCCTTCCTCCTCGTGGCGCTTCAGGCCCTGTCCTTCTGGCTGATCATGGCGGCGGCCGGCTTCGGCCTGTCGTTCCTGATGGGCACGGCCGTCTTCCTCATCGTCCGGTTCGGGACCGTCCTGCCCGGCGCCCCCGGCAACCTTGGCCTCTACCAGGTGTTCTGCGTGCTCGGATTGGGCCTGTTCGGGGTGGACAAATCGGCCGCCGCGGGCTTTTCGGTCGTGGTCTTCGTCCTGCTTTCCGTCCCTCTGTGGGTGCTCGGGTTCTTGGCCCTGGGCCGCACGGGGATGACCTTCGCCGCGATCAGGTCCAAGATGGGCGAAGAGGAGGGGTCCGCATGAGCCGGAACCGATTCGCGGCCGCCGTTCTCCTGGCCGGCTGGATCATCATGCCCGGGCCTGTCGCGGCCGCCGGATCGAGCGGCCCGGCCGGACAGGCCCTGACAGCTCCCGCGGCCCAGCGCCTCGACGACCTGCCGCTCGTCGAGGTGCCGGCCCAGGGCGGCGGGCGCGGCCTCCTGGCGGTCATGCTCACGGGGGACGGCGGCTGGGCGGTCGCCGACAAGGGTCTGGCGAAGGATCTGGCGGCAGCCGGCATCCCGGTCGTCGGCTTCAACTCGCTCAAGTACTTCTGGAAGCAGCGGACGCCCGAGGAAGCCGCGGCGGACCTGCAGCGCGTCCTCGAGCGCTACCTGCCGGCCTGGGGCAAGAAACAGGCCATCCTGATCGGCTATTCCCTCGGCGCGGACGTCCTGCCCTTCATGATGAACAGGATGTCCGAGGACGTCCAGGCCGAGGTCCGAATGGTCGTCCTCATGAGCGCGAGCCGGAGCGCCGAGTTCGAGTTCCACGTCCTCGACTGGCTGGGCCGGTCGGGAGGGAAGCGGTCCCTGCCGACCATCCCCGAGATCGGGCGGATCAGGCCCGGCGTCGCGGTTCTCTGCGTCCACGGCGAGAAAGACAGCGGTGCGATCTGCGGCGAGCTCGATCCGGGCCGGGTCCGGTCGGCGGCCATCCCCGGCGGCCACCGCGTCGGCGGCGGCTACGGGCCGGTCGCAGCGGCCATCCTGGCCGCGCTCGACGAGCGCTGAGCGGCGGCTAGCGGGCCCGGGCCCTGGCCGCGTACTCCCGCGACCTGGCCTCGTCGCCGACCCGCCGGTAGAGCTCGGCCAGAAGGCCCCAGCCGAGCGCCCGGCCCTCCGGGTCGAGATCGAGGTCGAGAGCCTTGAGGGTCAGGCCGATGGCCTCGTCATAGCGCTCGCCGCGGACGAGGTCGATCCGGGCCGCGTAGAGGTAGGGCAGGGCGAACTTCGGATCGACCTCCAGGCACTTGGCGAGAGCCTGCCTGGCCTTCTCGAGCTCCCCGACCGTCTGATACACCCGGGCCAGGTTGTAGAAGGCCTTGATGTGCCCCGGCGTCGTCTCGGTCTCGCGGATATATTCGGCCTCCGCCTCGGCCGGCCGGCCCTGCTTCTCGGCGATCCAGCCGAGCTTGTAGTGGGCGTTCATCAGCGCCGGGTTGAGGTCGAGGGCCCGGCGCAGGCTTTCCCCGGCCCGGACGAGGTCGTTCCTGGCGATGTAGCAGGCCCCGAGGATGTCGTAGGCGGCGGAAGTCCCTTCGGGGTCCCGGGCGACGATCTCCCCGACGGCCCGGATCGCGCCGTCGGCGTCGCCGCCGGCCTCCATCTCCCTGGCCCGGGCCAGATCGTTGTAGACGCCGATCCTGTCCTTCGGGTCGGGCAGGGTCTTGCCCCTGAGCCCGGCCGGGTCGGCGAACGATCCGACGTAGCCGAGGGCGGCCAGCTTTTCCCGCGTCTCGGCGTCGACGCCGGCCGCGGCGGCGTCGATCGCGCCGCGGCTCGAGTCGCGGATGAGCGCCTCGGCCGCGGCCCGCAGCTCCGCCGCTTCGCCCGGCCGCGCGCCGGCCAAGTTCGTCCTCTCGCCCGGGTCGGCGTCGAGATCGTAGAGCTCGGGAACCGGCGCCAGGATGATCTTGCGTCGGCCGTCCAGGACCGTCCGCAGCTCCGACCAGCCGTAGTGGAAGCGGGGATAATAGGTCTCGCTGTAGACGGGCCGGGGCCGCGGCGCGGCCCGGCCGAGGAGCGCCGGCAAAAGGCTCGAGCCCTGCACTTCGGCCGGGACGCGGAGGCCGGCCAGCCCGGCGACCGTAGGCAGGACGTCGACCAGCCCGACCGCGCCGGGAACGATCCTGCCCCGGAACTCCGGGAAGGGCGCGGCGACGATGAGCGGGACGCGGATGGCCGCGTCGTAGACGAAGAAGCCGTGCGTCCGCTCCCCGTGTTCGCCCAGGCTCTCGCCGTGGTCGCCGGCGATCACGACGAGCGATCTCCCCAGCAGCCCGTTCGCCTCGAGCGTGCGCCAGAGCCGCCCGAGCTGGGCATCGACGAAGGCGATCGCGCCGAAATACAGCCGGCCGGCGTATTCGCGGTCATACGGCGGCGGGGGCTGGTAAGGCGCGTGCGGGTCGTAGATGTGGATCCAGGCGAAGAACTTCTTGCCCTTGCGAGACTCGATCCAGGGCAGGGCGGCGTCCAGGACCTCGTTGGCGGGACGCCGGACCGTGTCGAACGAGGCGGCCGCGAACCTGCTCAGCGCGAAATCGTCGAAGTAGGTCCCGAAGCCCTGGTTCAGGCCCCACTTCGAATCGAGCACCCAGGCTCCGAGAAAGGCCCCTGTCTCGTAGCCCTTCTCCCGGAAGAGCTCGGCCATCGTCGCCAGCTTCTGCGGCACGAGGAAGCTGCCGTTGTCGCGGACGCCGTGATAGAGCGGCAGCGTGCCGGTCATGAGCGTGACGTGGGAGGGGAGGGTCAGGGGCGTCTGGGCGTAGCATCGCTCGAACCGGGCGCCGCGGGCGGCGAACCGGTCGAGAACCGGGGTCCGGACATCCCGGCCCCCGTAGCAGGACAGGGTGTCGGCCCGGGTCGTGTCGAGGGTCACGAGGATGACGTTGAGATCGCGGGACGTTCCGGCGGGATCGAAGGCCGGCGGCCGGCGGAGGAGCAGGAGGGCGGCCCCGGCCGCGGCGATGACGCCGGCCGCGGCGACGATCGAACGAGCGTGGCCCTTCATTTTCCCGGGGAGATTCTACCATAAAATCACGGCTGGACGGCGTCCCGGGCGCCGCGCTATACTCGGACGGTCCGCGATCATGAAGTCAGGTCCTACGGAGGTGCCCATGCCCGAGACCGGATCGCCCGTCGCCGCCCTGGAGCGCCTGCCCGTTCCGAAGATCGATCACGCGGACCTGGTCACCGTCAAGCTGCCGTTCGTGGCCCCGTTCGGGACGAGCGTCTACACCTGGACGGCCAAGGAGGCGATGCTCCTGCGCCTCGAGGCGGACGGCTTCACCGCCTGGAGCGAATGCGTCTCCGATCCCGACCCGTACTACTTCTACGAGACGAACGGGACGGCCCGCCACATCATCCGGGATTTCCTCCTGCCGCTCGTCGAGCCGGGCCTGACGCTCGGCCAGCTTCAAGCAAAGTTCGGCCATGTCCGGGGCCACGGCATGGCCAAGGCCACGATCGAGAACGGGCTGCTCATCCTGATCGCCCTGCGGCAGGGGCTGCCGCTTCACGCCCTCCTGGGCCGGCCGGCCGCCAGGATCATGTCGGGCCTGAGCATCGGTCTCAAGGAAACGCCAGGCCAGCTCCTGGAGGCCGTCGAGCGGGCCGCGGCCAGGGGCTACCACCGGATCAAGATGAAGATCAGGAAGGGCCAGGACGTCGACTGGGTCCGGGCCGTGCGCCGGCGCTTCCCCGCGATCCGGCTGATGGCCGACGCCAACGGCGACTACACGCTGGCCGACACGGACCTGCTGCGGCGGCTCGACGAGTTCGGCCTGATGATGATCGAGCAGCCCCTGTCCTACAGCGATATCTACGAGCACTCGCTCCTGCAGAAGGAGCTGAAGACGGCCGTCTGCCTCGACGAGTCCATCCACTCCCTGGCCGACGCGGCCGCGGCCCTGGCCCTCGGCGCCTGCCGCGTCATCAACATCAAGCAGGGCCGGGTCGGCGGCCTGATGGAGTCGATGAGGATCGCGAGCTACTGCGCCGAGCGCGGCGTCCCGGTCTGGTCCGGCGGCATGGACGAGACGGGCGTCGGCCGGGCCGTCAACATCCACCTTCAGACGGCCGAGGGCTTCACCCTGCCGGGCGACACCTCGGAGACGAGCAACTACTTCGAACGCGACATCGCCGAGCCGCCGGTCGTCCTCGAGGCTGACGGGTTCATCGCCATCCCGCCCGGGCCGGGCCTGGGCGTCCGGGTCGTCCCCGAGCGCGTCCTCGAGCGGGCCGTCCGCTGGGAGCGGCTGCGCTGAACCCTACTTCCCGCCGTTCTTCTCGAGGTCGTAGTAGTAATCGAGCCCGGTGTGGTGGATGAGGTCCTCGCGCATGAGGTAGCGCAGGGTGTTCATCAGCTTGTCCCGCTGGACGAAGAGATCGTTCTCGGGATAGAGGCCTTCCGGGACGATCGGGCTCTTGAAGTAGAAGGACAGCCACTCCTGGATGCCGTACATCCCGGCCCGCGAGGCCAGGTCGGTGAACAGGATGAGGTCGAGGACGACGGGCGCGGCCAGGATGGAATCGCGGCAGAGGAAGTTGACCTTGATCTGCATCGGGTAGTCCATCCAGCCGAAGATGTCGATGTTGTCCCACGACTCCTTGTTGTCGCCGCGCGGCGGATAGTAGTTGATCCGGATCTTGTGGTAGAGGTCGCCGTAGAGCTCGGGGTAGAGGTCCGGCCGGATGATGGTGTCGAGGACGCCGAGCTTGGAGATCTCCTTGGAGCGGAACGACTCGGGATCGTCCAGGACCTCGCCGTCACGGTTGCCGAGGATGTTGGTCGAGAACCAGCCCGAGATGCCCAGACCCCGGGCCGCGAAGCCGGGCGCCAGGATGGTCTTCATCAGGGTCTGGCCCGTCTTGAAGTCCTTGCCGCAGATGGGCACGCGGTTCTCGGCGGCCAGCTCGAGGAGGGCCGGGCAGTCCGTGGTGACGTGGGGGGCGCCGTTGATGTAGGGGATCTTCATCTTCAGCGCGGCGTAGGCGTAGATCTGGCTGGGGCTGATGTCGGGGGAGCTGGCCTCGAGCCCGGCCTCGAAGGCCTTGACCGAGGCGTGGCAGGCCTGGGGCTCCCGGTAGGCCTCGGTCGAGGCCGTCCAGCACATGACCAGGCGGTCGGCCTTGCGGCTGGTCCGGAAATCGTCGATGTCCTTCATCAGCATCTCGGCCAGGGCCCGCTTCGACGCGGCTTTCTTGACGTGCTTGCCGTCCAGGTTGCGGACGTATCTCCGGTCGAACACGGCGGGCATCGGCCGGATGGCCTCGAGCTCGTCCCGGACCGCCTCGATATGCTCGGGCTTGAGGACCTTGGCCTTGCGGGCGGCCTCGTAGGCGGTATCGGGGAAGCAGTCCCAGCCGCCGAAGACCATGTCGGCCGGGGCGGCCAGGGGGATGAAGTCCTTGACCGGCACGACCCGTTTCTCGGTCCGCTTGCCCAGGCGGATCTTGCCCATCTGGGTCAGCGAGCCGATGGGCCGGGCCAGGCCCCGGCGGTGGGAGAACAGTCCGGTCATCAGCGTCGAGGACACGGCCCCGATGCCGGGAATCAGCACGCCGAGTGTGCCGCGGGCCGGAACGATATCCGAGCCTCTCAAGATCTCTGACATTTCGAGCTCCTTTCGCGGTCAGGCCGCGGGCGGAGGGGTCTCCTCCGGACGCTTGAAGATCCAGAAACGGATGAAGCGATATATCATGTTGGGGACGGGAACGCAGATCAGGATGGTGATGACCAGGTCCAGACGGTTGATGAGCGAAAAGACCAGTATGCCGAGGTAGACGAGGCCGCGGAAGTCGCCGCTGGCGCCCGACCCGGACCTGAGCCCCCGGAATTCCCGCTCGAGATAATATTGAAGGACCTGGAGCATGTAGGCGGCCAGCCCGAACAGGCTGACGATGAAGAAGCCGAGCCGGCCGGATTGCAGGTAGTAGCCCGTGGCCATGGCCCCCATGACGCAGAAATCGGTCAGGCGGTCGAGATAGAGGTCGAGATAGGCGCCGAAGCGCGTGCACATGTTGCGCGAGCGGGCCAGCATGCCGTCGGCGCCGTCGAGCAGGGTGCTGGCGTAGATGGCCAGGCCGGCGATGACGAAGCTGCGGCGGGTCCCTCCCAGGAAGAAGCCGGCCCCGGCCAGTCCCAGGATGAAGGCGGCCACCGTCAGTTGGTTGGGCCGGAGCTTCAGCCGCACGGCGGCCCGGACGATCAGGGAAGCTATGGGCCGGTTGATTAGCCGGTCGAGCTGGACGATCTTGGGGAAACGGGCGAGCAGGGGAGTCTTCAGCGAACCCTCGAAGTCGAAATCCTCGTTCACGGTATCGGGCATTGAAAAATTATAACACCCGCCCCGGGGAATATCAAACGGGCCGAGGGCCTTGCCGGCTCGGCGGGCCTGTCCTATAATGGACGCTCGATCCGGCCCGCAGCGGCCTGTATCGATCCATGAAAAACAAGAATATCAGTCATTTAGGGGCAGAAGCCGCTGGCCGGAAGGCGGACGCCGGGACGGCCGCGAGCTGCGTCATCATCGCCGCCGGCCGCGGCAGCCGGCTGGCCGGCCGGGCGCCGAGCAAGCCGCTGCTCGAGATCGCCGGAAAGGCCCTCATCGACCGGGCTATCGAGGCCGCCCGGACCGCGGGGATCAGCCGGTTCGTCGTCGTCACCGGCTACGCCGGCGACGACGTCGAGCGCCATCTCCGGGCCCGGGCGGAGGCGGAAGGCCTCTCGATCGCCACCGTCCGCAATGACGAGTGGGAAAAGGAGAACGGGCTCTCGGTCCTCAAGGCCAGGCCCCTGGCCGGGGACCGGTTCCTGCTGGTCATGGCCGACCACCTTTTCGACCCGGCCCTGCTCGAGGGGCTGCGGCGCCGGCCGATCGCCGGGGACGAGGTCATCCTGGCGGTGGACGCCCGGACCGGGGCGAATCCCTATGTCGACCTGGCGGACGTCACCCGGGTCCGGGTCGTCGACGGGCGCATCGCCGCCATCGGCAAGAACATCCCCGAGTACGACGTCTTCGATACGGGCGCCTTTCTCTGCACCCCGGCCCTGTTCGAGGCGCTCGAGACGAGCCAGGCCCGGGGCGATTATTCCCTGTCCGGCGGCATCCGCGTTCTGGCCGAGCGTGGCAAGGCCCTGGCCTGGGACACGGGCGGGCTCTTCTGGCTCGATGTCGATGACGAACCTGCCCTGGCCAAGGCCGAGCAGGCCATTGCCGCGGGGCTCGCCGGCCCGGCGGCCCGCCGCCCGGCCGGGTGGCTCCGGAAGCGGCTTCGCCCGCTGCTCAGCGGGGCCGGGCTGTTGCTGCTCGTCTTCCTGGTGATGAAGATCGGGGCCGGCGCGATCCTCCGGCAGATGACCCGCTTCGGGCCCTGGTTCCTGTTCATCACTGGCCTCGCTTTCCTGTGGATCTTCCTCCAGGCCTGCGCCTGGTCCATCATCCAGGCTTCCCATTTCCGGCGGGTCCCGCTCCTGCAGCTCTTCCGGACCAAGATCATCAGCGACTCCCTGAACACGCTGCTGCCTTCGGCCAACATCGGCGGCGACGCCGCGCGGGCCTTCCTGATCAAGTCGCACGCCCCGCTGAAGGAAGGCATCCCGGGCGTGCTGGTCGACAAGACGGTCGAAGCCTTCGCCGCGGCCCTCTTCCTGGCCACCGGGTTCCTCCTCGGCCTGACCGTGGTGCGGCTGCCGGCATGGATGGAGATCGTGGCCGCGATCTGCCTGGCCGGCACGGTGGCCGGCATCGCCCTGTTCATCGTCCTCCAGCTGAAGGGCGCGCTCTGGACCATCGACCGGGTGGCCCGGATCTTCCCCAGCGTCCGGCGGCTGGCGGCGGGCCGCGAGCACCATATCCGCGATCTTGACGAGAACATCGGCACTGTCTACAAGCACCTGGACTTCCGGACCGTGGCGGCGACGGCGCTCCATTACATCGCCCGGGCCCTGGGGGCGGTCGAGGTTTACACGATCATGAAGGTCCTGGGCGCCCCGCTATCGGCCGTCCAGGCCCTGTTCGCCTCGGCCGGCGTGACCATCATCAACACGGCCTTCTTCATCGTTCCCGGCCAGTTCGGGGTGCAGGAAAGCGCCCATATCCTGGTCGTCCGGATCCTGGGCTTCCCGGCGGCGCTGGGCCTGAGCCTCGGCGTCATCCGCCGCATCCGCAAGCTGGCCACGTCCGCCGTGGGGCTCGTCCTCTACGCGACGCACCCGAAGCCGCCGGCGCCCCCGAACGGCCGGCCGGGCTGACCTTCGGCCGCCGGCCCCGGGCCGCCCTCAGGCGTTGACAGGGCCGCCGGCCCGAAATATCATCGGCGGGAGGAGATCCCGAAACCATGACCAATACCCGTTCCCTCGCCTTGAAAGCCGGGCTGATCGCGGCTGCGATAGCGCTGCTGGCCCCGTCCTCCGCGCCCTGCACGCTGGCCCTCGTCTCCGGCCGGGCCACGGCCAACGGCCGCCCGCTGATGTGGAAGAACCGCGACACGTCTGCCACGAACAACAAGCTGGCCTTCTTCAAGGGGCCGAAGTACGGCTTCATCGCCGTCGTCAACGCCGAGGACGCCGCTCCGGCGGCCGAGGTCTGGGGCGGCCAGAACGCCGCGGGCTTCGCCATCATGAACTCCCAGGCCGACGACCTCGGCGACGCCGCGAAGAAGGTCGACGGCGGGGGGAACGGCGCTTTCATGAAGCTGGCCCTGGGCGAGTGCGCCACGATCGGCGACTTCGAATCCCTGCTCGTCCGGGAGAAGGGGAAGTGGAACGTGGCCGCGAACTTCGGGGTCATCGACGCCGAGGGCGGCGCCTGCTTCTTCGAAACGGGGCGGGATTCGTTCGTCAAGTTCGACGCCCGCGACCCCAGGGTCGCCCCCTTCGGGACCATCGTCCGGACGAACTTCGCCTTCACCGCACCCGATCTGATGCGGGGCGGCGGCTTCGACCGCTTCGAGCGCATAGGCCATCTCGTCGAGGCGGCCCGGGCCCAGGGTCGC
Source organism: Acidobacteriota bacterium (assembly GCA_039683095.1). NCBI lineage: Bacteria > Pseudomonadati > Acidobacteriota > Acidobacteriota bacterium. The sequence goes on from JBDKSB010000001.1 coordinate 411,243, forward strand.
CTCGACGCCCGCTTCATCCTGCGCCAGGCCGCGCGCGACCTCGTCCACGAAAAGCTCCATTCGAACCCCCTGTCCCGGCCGCTGCCGGACGACCCGGCCGCGCCGCTCTATGTCCACACCAACGACACCATCAACCGCAACACCAGCGTTTCGGCCATGGTCTTCGAGGGCGCCCCGTCGCGCGACCGGGCCGACCTGGCGACCATGTGGGTGCTCCTCGGCCAGCCCGTGACCGGCGTCGCGGTGCCCGTCTGGCCGGCCTCGGGCGGCGTCCCGTCCGTGACGGCCGGCCCGGGGACGGCGCCCCTGAACGACGCCGCCCTGGCCATCGCCGCCTACCTCTACCCCGACCGGCGCGGCCGGATGTTCCAGTATCTTGACGTCACCCGGCTGCGGACCTACGGTGGCGACGGCGTCCTGCCCAAGCTCTTCCGGATCGAGGACCGGGCCCTGGAGCGGACGGCCGCGAAATGGGCCGAATGGGCGGCCAAGAAGCCGGCGCCCGCGGCCATGGCGGAATTCCAGGAAGCGCTGGCCTCCGAAGCGTACGAGTCGATGAAAAAGGAATTCGCCGATATCGTCCCGCGGCGGTAATAGGCCGCCGGCGGCCCGGCGAGCCCGGGGCCGCGGGGGCTTTCCTTGACAGGCTTTCCCCGGCGAGACTATCATTCCGCTCTTATCAATGGAGGAGGCCACATGAACAGACGCGCCATTCGATCGGCCCTCGCCGCCGCCCTGCTGATCCTGGTCGCGGCCTCGATCGCCGCGGCCGGCCCGGTGAAAGCCAAGCCCGCCGTCGATCCCGTCGTCCAGAAGATCATCGAGCTCGGCACGACCGACAACCGGGTCATGCTCTGGAACGACTACGCCAGCAACCGCTTCGGCGGCCGCGAGACGGGCACGAACGCCTACAACGACGCGGCCGAATGGGCGGTCTGGCAATTCCGCCAGTGGGGCCTCCAGGCCGAGCTCGAGCCGGCCGGCGAGGTGCCGGTCGGCTTCAATCGCGGTCCCTGGTTCGGCAAGATGATCGCGCCCGTCGAGAAAGGCCTCTATTTCGGGACCCCCAGCTTCACGGCGGGGACCAGGGGCGTCGAGCGCGGACCGGTCGTCATCCTGAAGGCCGATCCGTTCTCGATACCCGGGCGGAACGCCAAGCCCGAGGACGTCGAGAAGAAGCGGGCGGCCGTCGAGGCCGGCATCGCCGAGGTCCGGGCCAACGCGGCCGCGTTCAAGGGCGCCTGGGTCCTCATCCCGGGAGAGAACAGCGGCTTCGCCCGCGACGGCCGCAAGGGCACGCCCGAATACGCCGACTCCCAGCTCATCCCGAAGCTCACGTCCGCTCTCGTCGAGGCGGGGGCCCGCGGCACCATCCAGTCGTCGAAGACCGACCCGTTCCGGATGCTCGACGGCCATGTCGACTCCTGGGACAAGCTGCCGGTCCTGCCCGACATCAAGCTGGCCGAGGGCCAGTACAACGAGATCAAGGGCCTGGTCGAGAAGGGCGGGAAGGTCGAGCTCCAGTTCGACATCCGGAACTGGTTCAAGATGGGCCCGGTCAAGTTCCACAACGTCGTCGCGACCCTGCGGGGCTCCGAATCCCCCGACGAATGCGTCGTTCTGGGCGGGCATTTCGATTGCTTCAGCTCCGCGACCGGGGCCGTCGACGACGGCTCGGGCTTCGCCCCGGCCATGGAGGCCGTCCGGCTGATCGCCGCGGCTGGCGGGCGGCCCAAGCGCTCGATCGCCGTCATCCTCTTCGCCGCCGAGGAGCAGGGCCTGGTCGGCTCCCAGGCCTGGCTGAAGAGCCATCCCGGCGTTGCCTCCAAGATCATGATGATGATCAACCGGGACGGCAGCCCCAGCGCCATCACCGGGGCTTCCGTGCCCGAGACCTGGTTCGCCGACTTCCAGAAGATCAGCGCGCCTCTCGCCGGGCTCGATCCGAGGTGGCCCTTCAAGCTCGAGCGCGGCGTGCCGCGCGCCCACGCCACCAGCCCGGGCGGGACGGACTCCTCCGCGTTCGAGATGGAGAGCGTCCCGACGCTCCGCTTCCTGACGCAGTCGGACTACAATTACAACCACGCCTGGCACACCCTGGACGACCTGTACGGCGAGCTGGTGCCGTACACGGACCAGCAGCGTCACTCCGCGCTGGTCACCGCCGTCGTGGCCTACGGCGCGGCCAACCTGGACCGGCCGCTGCCGGCGGCGGGCGTCTATCTGGCCGACGGCCTGTACGCCGATATCGCCATCGGCGCGGCGGAAGCGCCCGTCCACATCATGGTCAGCCTCGATTTCGCCAGCGCCCCGCTCCAGACGGCCGGCTTCGTCCGCGTCGTCGAAAGCAAGGGCGGAGCCCAGCGCGGTCCTGGCGGCGGATTCGGGCCTGGGCCCGGGCCGGGCCCGCGGCCCGGCGGCCCCATGGGCCCCGGCCAGCGTCCGGAGATGCCGCCGATCGGCAAGGTCGATGTCCGCGACGGCGTCATCGCCGGGATCATCGACTCCGACCCCCAAAAGCCGGCGGCGGTCCCGGCGCCGCCCCTGACGCCGAACGCCTCGATCAGGAACGACGCGGCGGGCGTGCTCGACGTCACCGGCCCGAACGCGTTCTGCCTGACGCTGAGGAAGAAGGCCGGCCTGGACCGGACGGCCACGGCCATCGGCCGGACGGTCGCCGGGCTCGATCTTCTCAAGACCGTGAAGAAGGGCGACGCTATACGGAGCATCCGCATCGTCCGGGTCGGTCCGGCCGCCCGCGATTTCAAGACGGACGACGAGGCGTTCAAGAAACTCCTCGAATCCCATTGAGAAAGGAAACTCGACCCATGAATCGGTTCCGGTTCGGCTATCCCGTCGTCCTTGCTTTATTACTGGTTTCGCTGGCCGCCCATGGCCAGGTCCGTCCTGCCGACGCCGGGGATCCGGCCACGCTCAACCGCATCTGGCTCGAGGGGACCAACAACTCCCGGATCATGGAAGATATGAGCTGGCTCACGGACGTCTTCGGCCCGCGGATCCCCGGTTCGCCGGCCTACGACAAGGCCGCCGCCTGGGCGGTCCAGAGGTTCAAGGACATGGGCCTCGGCAACGCGGCCATCGAGCCGGCCGGGGAGCTCGGCCTGGGCTGGTCGTACGAGTACGTCTCGGCCCACATGACCGCCCCTTCCTACATGCCGATCGTGGCCTACCCACGCCCTTGGACAGGGAGCACCAATGGGAAGATCACGGGGAGCCCGATCCTCGCGCCCATTTTGTCCAAAGCCGACATGGAGAAATACCAGGGCAAGCTCAGGGGGGCGATCGTCCTGCTCAAGGATCCGCGGCCGGTCCATCCCAATTTCAGCGCCCCGGCCTCGCGGCTGGACGACAAGGGCCTCAAGGAGCTCGAGGAAACGCCTATACCCGTCAAGCCGGCCAAGCCGGGCGTGCCCGAAGCCGATGGCCTGAAATGGGAAGAGCTCGAGGAGTTCTTCAAGGCCGAGCAGGTCGGCTGTCTGGTCGAACCTTCGAGCGGCAGCCGGGCCGATTTCGGCACCGTCAAGGTCGATGCTTACGGCGGCAACGGCAAGGACTACCTGCTGCGCGGCCAGAGCCCCCGGATCATCGTCGAGACGGAACAATACAACCGGATCTGCCGCATCCTGGACCTCAAGGTCCCGGTGACGCTCGAGATCGAGGTCCGGACATCGATCCAGGACAAGGACACGCAGGGATATAACGTCACGGCCGAAATCCCCGGCACGGACAAGAAGGACGAGCTGGTCATGCTTGGCGGCCACCTCGACTCCTGGACGGGCGGGACGGGGGCCGTGGACGATGCTTCCGGCTGCGCCGTGGCCATGGAAGCGATGCGCATCCTCAAGGCCCTGGGGGTCAAACCCCGCCGGACCATCCGGGCGGCCTTCTGGACAGGGGAGGAGGAAGGCTTTTACGGCTCGCGCGGCTATGTCGCCCGCCACTTCGGGGACACCGATAAACAGAGCCTTGGCAAGATGAACTTCGACGAGCTCGAAAAGAACTGGCGTAATCCTCTCGGCGATTCAACCAAGCTCCTTGCCAAGCCCGATTACGCCAAGATCTCGGGCTACTTCAACTACGACAATGGCTCGGGCCGGATCCGAGGCGTCTACCTCCAGGAGAATTTTGCCGTCCGGCCGATCTTCGAGGAATGGATGAAGCCGCTCAAGGACCTAGGCGTGACGGCCATCGCCCTGCAGAACACCGAGGGCACGGACCACCTGCCGTTCGACTATATCGGCATCCCCGGCTTCCAGTTCATCCAGGACCCGCTCGACTACTTTCCCGGCCTCCATCACACGAACCAGGACGTCTACGACCATGCCGTCGCCGAGGACCTTATCCAGTCGGCCGTGGTCATGGCCTACTTCGTCTACCAGACGGCCATGCGGGACGAGATGCTGCCTCGCAAGCCCCTCCCGATCCCGGTGGAGATGACGGGAAGAACCAGATAGCTCGCATGGACAAGCCGCCTCTCGAGGTCATGCGGGCCCGCTATTCGTGCCGGGCCTATCTTCCAAAGCCCCTGGATGACTGGACCCAGGCCGGGCTCCGGGCGCGGCTGGAGGGCCTGCGGGCCGGCCCTTTCGGCGGCCGGGTCCGCTTCCTCCTGGCCGCTGCCGCGGCCGGCGACGAGCGGGAGATCAAGGGGCTGGGCACCTACGGCAATATCCGCAACCCCCAGGCCTTCATCATCGGCGCCGTCGGGTCGGGAACCGGGGACCTGGAGGATTTCGGCTATCTCATGGAGAAGGCGGTCCTGGCGGCCGTCGATCTGGGGCTGGCCACGTGCTGGCTCGGCGGCGGCTTCCGGCAGAGCCGCTTCGCCGCGAAGATCGGGGTGGCCGGGAACGAGACGGTTCCGGCGGTCGTGTCGGTCGGGTATCCAGCGGACGCCAGCCATCCGGGAGGGCTGCAGGGCTTCTTTTCCGGGCGGACGTCCCGGTTGGCGCCCGACAAGCTTTTCTTCTCGCCGGATTTCGGCCGGCCCCTCGGACCCGGCGAAGGCGGCCCGCTCGGCCCGGCGCTCGAGGCCGTGCGCTGGGGCCCGTCGGCTTCGAACAAGCAGCCCTGGCGCATCGTCCGCGCCGGCCGGCTGTGGCACTTCTATCTCCAGAGGACCAAGGGCTACGGCAACGGGCTGCTGAACAGGATCATGGGAACGGCCGACCTGCAGCGGGTCGACCTGGGGATCGCGATGAGCCACTTCGAGCTGGCCGCCCGCGAGCTGGGCGCGGTCGGGACATGGCTTTCCGCCGATCCCGGCCTGGCGCTGCCCGACGATCTGACCGGCTACACGGCGACGTGGCGCGAAGCCGTCCCGGCCGGCCCGGAAAGCGAGGGGCGATGAAGATCCGCCCGGGACGCGTCCGGATGCCGCGGGCCCTGGTCGCGGCGGGGATCCTGTCGGTGACGGCCATGGCCTGCGCCAAGCCGCCCGCGCCGGGCCCCCGCGCGGATCAAGCGGTTTCCTGGGTCGTCCAGGCGAGCGGCGCCGCGGCGAACCTGCGCGGCGTTTCGGCCGTGGACGACCGGACGGCCTGGGCCAGCGGTTCGAACGGCACGGTCCTCCGGACGCTCGACGGAGGGGCGACTTGGGCCCTCATCCCGGTCCCGGGCGCGGAGAAGACGGATTTCCGCGACATCGAGGCCTTCGGGCCCGACGAGGCGGTCGTCATGGGCGTCGACCGCCCGGCCCGGATATACAGGACGACGGACGGGGGCGGGACCTGGGCCTTGGCTTATTTCGACGACACGCCCGGGATCTTCCTGGACGGCCTGGCCTTCTTTGACGAGAGGAACGGCCTGGCCGTCGGCGATCCGATGGACGGGCGCTTTTTCATCATCACGACGGCGGACGGCGGGGCCGCCTGGACGCCCCTGCCGGCGGATTCGCGGCCGGCCGCCCGCGAGGGAGAAGCCGCCTTCGCCGCTTCAGGGACGAGCCTGGCTGTTTGGGGCCGGGACCGGATCTGGCTCGGCACCGGAGGGTCCGCCGCCCGCGTCTGGCGGTCGGAGGACGCGGGGCTCCATTGGGAAGCCGTCCCCTCGGGCCTTCTCGAAGGCGGCGCGTCGGCCGGAAGCTTTTCCGTCGCTTTCCTCGACGGCCGGTCGGGCATCGCCGTCGGCGGCGATTATCGGGCCGAGACCGCGGCCTCCGGGAACGCGGCGACCTCCGCCGACGGCGGCCGGACATGGGTCCCGCTCTGGGAGGGGCGGCCCGGCGGCTTCCGCGAAGCCGCGGCCTTCGTCCCCGGCGCGAGGCCGCCCGTCGCGGTCGCGGTCGGGCCTTCCGGCTCGGATCTCTCGCGCGACCTGGGGCGGACGTGGACGCCGATCGACGGCCCCGCGGGGTTCCACTCCCTCTCCTTCGCCAAGAAAGGGCGGGCCGGCTGGGCGGTCGGCCGGAACGGCCTGATCGCCAAGCTGAGATCCTGACCGGCGGCGGCCGCGGGGCTCAGCGGTTGAGGACGTAGATCGCGGCGTTCAAGACCGCGGCGAAGCCGACCCACAGGAAGTAGGGCACGAGGAGATAGCCGGCGGCCCTAGAGATCCTATGAAAGCGCGGGATCAGGCCCAGGATCACGACGAGCAGCGCCACGATGATGATGAAGGCCCCCAGGATGCGGCGGGCGCCGAAGAACATGACCGACCAGAGGACGTTGAGGCCGAGCTGGGCGGCGAAGGCGAAGAGCGCCTGTCTGACCTCGGGCCGCTCGGTTCCCCTGACGTAGACGAGCCACGCGGCGATCCCCATCAGGGCATAGAGCGCGATCCAGACCGGCCCGAAGATCCAGTTGGGTGGATTGAACGACGGCTTGGCCAGCCCGGCGTACCAGCCGGGGATGGCCGGCCTCGTGAACAGCGAGCCGGCGACTCCCGCCAGCTCGCAGATGACGACGAACACTGCGATCCCGACGATCCTTCTCATCCGGCCCTCCTGCCAGGGGACAAGAACTGAGGCCGCGCGGCTTCGAGCCGTCGGACCCGCCCTCAAGTGAATGTATCCCAAGGCGGAAAAGGCTGTCAACGGCCGGCCCGCCAAGCCGGGCCGGCCCAAAAATGGTATCATAGGCTTTTAAAGGAGCATCGCCCTGGACGCCATCCGCGCCGAAGATCTGGTGAAAACGTTTGACGGCTTCACTGCCGTGGACCACGTCTCTTTCACTGTCGCGGACGGCGAGCTTTTCGGCCTTCTAGGCCCCAACGGCGCGGGAAAGACGACGACCATCAATATGCTCTCGACCCTGCTCCGGCCGACCGCCGGCGCCGCCCTGGTGGCCGGCTTTGACGTGGCCCGCGACCGCGACGCCGTGCGCCGGGCGATCGGCGTCGTCTTTCAGGAGCCGGCCCTGGACGGCCGCCTGACCGGGCGGGAGAACCTGGAATTCCACGCGATGATGTACGGCCTGGGCAAGGCCGAGCGGAAGCGCCGGATCGATGACGTCCTGGCGCTGGTAGAGCTCACCGACCGGGCCGCGACCCTCGTCGACAAGTACTCGGGCGGCATGAAGCGGCGCCTCGAGATCGCCCGGGGCCTGACCCATCGGCCCAAGGTCCTGTTCCTGGACGAGCCGACCCTGGGCCTCGACGCCCAGACGCGGCGCCACATCTGGGATTATGTCCGCAAGCTCAATAAAGAGGCGGGCGTGACCATCATCCTGACCACCCATTACATGGAGGAGGCCGACTTCCTCTGCGACCGGGTGGCCATCATGGACCACGGCCGGTTCGTCGCCCTCGACGCGCCGGCCCGGCTCAAGGATATCCTGGGCGGCGACGTCGTCTCGCTCGAGATCGAGGGGGACGCGGCCCCCTTCCTCGAGGCCCTGGCCCGCGAGCCCTGGATCACGCGGACCCGGGTCCACGATCACGTCCTGTCCCTGACCATGGACAAGGGCGAGCGGCGCATCCCGGAGCTTGTCATGATGGCCCGGGAGCACGGGGTCGCGGTCGCCTGCGTCAGCCTCCGCAAGCCCAGCCTGGAGGACGTCTTCCTGCATTTCGCCGGCCGGACGATCCGCGAGCGCGAGGCCGATCAGGGCGAGCGCCTGCGGGCGGCGATGAGACGGCACGGCCCGGTGCGCCGATGAAGATCCAGCGGACCGCGATCTACGTCCTGTGGCGGCGGGAGATGATCCGCTTCGGCCGGGCCAAGTCCCGGGTCGTCGGCTCCCTGGCCATGCCCGTCTTCTTCCTGGCCTTCCTCGGCCTCGGCTTCCGGCGCATGCCGGTGCCCGGCATGGGCGGCGGCTCGGGCTATATCGGCTTCCTGGCCCCGGGCATCATCGGCATGACCCTGCTCTTCTCCTCGTCCATGCAGGGCATGTCGGTCCTCTGGGACCGGGAATTCGGCTTTCTCAAGGAGATCATGGTCGCCCCGGTCAGCCGGCTGTCGCTCGTCCTCGGCCGCATCGCCGGGGGCGCGACGACCTCGATGCTGCAGGGGATCCTCATCTTCGGGGCCTCGCTCCTCCTGGGCTTTCGCTTCCGCGGCCCGGCGGCCTTCCTCTTCGGCCTTGTCTTCATGCTGCTCATCGCCTTCACCTTCATCGGCCTGGGGCTCGTGTTCGCCTCGCGGATGAAGGACATGCAGGGCTTCGGCATCATCATGAACTTCGTCATCTTCCCGTTCTTCTTCCTCTCCGGCGCGCTCACCCCGCTCGAGAACTTTCCCTGGATCATCCGGGCCCTGTCCTACGCCGATCCCCTGACCTACGGGGTGGACGGCCTGCGCGGGGTCCTGATCGGCGCGTCGTCGCTGCCCGTCCTTGTCGATCTGGCCGCCATGGCCGGATTCGCCGTGGTCATGCTCTTCCTGGGCGCCTATTCCTTCGAGACCAGCGAAGGGGTCTAGCGGCGCCGGCGCCTTGACCGCGTCTCCCGACCCGGCTATCATGGGCGCTACGGAAATACGCCGGCAGGGAGGACGACATCGATGGGCAAGATCCTGTCCTATTGCGGGCTCGATTGCGGGGAATGCGAGGCTTACATCGCGACCCAAAAGAACGATCGGGCCGGCCTCGAGGCCGTGGCCAAGGATTGGTCCCGCCGCTACGGCGGCCAGAACCTGGGCGCCGAGGCCTGCGTTTGCGACGGCTGCTCGACCGGCAAGAGGATCAGCACGGCCCACGCCGCGACTTGCGGCATCCGCCTCTGCGCCTCGAAGCGCGGCGTCGTCACCTGCGCCCACTGCTCCGCCTACGGCTGCGAAACGCTGCAGCAGTTCTTCGCCTTTGCCCCCGTGCTCAAGGACAAGCTCGAGGCGATCCGCAAAACGCTCGGCAAGTAGCCGCTCCGCCGCCCCCGGCCGGGCGGCGGGCGCCGGGAATTGACCCGGGCGAGCCGGCGGCGATATGATGGCGGCGCCCGTGCCATAGGAGGTTTCCGATGCCCGCATCCCGCCGCCTCTCCCGAGCCGCCGTCGCGTCCGTCTTCGCCGTCCTGACCCTGGGATCAGCCGGACCTGCCGCCCGGAAGGCCCCGGCCGCGCCGCAGGCTAAAAAGGCCGTCGCCGCCGTGCCGCCCGGCCTCGACGCCGCGGTAGCCCGGATCATGAAGGCCTTCGAGGTCCCCGGCCTGGCCCTGGCCGTCGTCAAGGACGGGAAGGTCGCCCTGGCCAAGGGCTACGGCGTCCGGAAGCTGGGCGATCCCGCGCCGGTCGATGCCGGGACGCTTTTCGGCATCGCCTCGAACACCAAGGTCTTCACCGCGACGGCGCTCGGCCTGCTGGTCGAAGAGGGCCGGATCGCCTGGGATGCGCCCGTCGTCGACTATCTCCCCTGGTTCATGATGTACGATCCGTACGTGACGCGGGAGATCACGGTCCGGGACCTGCTCGTCCACCGCAGCGGCCTGGGCCTCGGGGCGGGCGACCTGCTCTGGTGGCCGGCCTCGACGTATGACCGGCCGGAGATCGCCCGGCGGCTGCGGTACATCAAGCCGGCCGCGTCGTTCCGGAGCGCTTATGCCTACGACAACGTGCTCTATACCGTCGCCGGCGAGGTCATCAAGGCGGTGAGCGGCCAGAGCTGGGAAGATTTTGTGGCCTCGCGCATCCTGAAAAAGGCCGGCCTGAGCGCGAGCAACGTGCGCCATTCGGCCGCGGCAGAGGGCGGGAACGTCGCCGCGCCGCACGCCCGGGTCGAGGGCGCCGTCCGGCCGATCGCGCCGTTCACGAGCGACAATACGAACCCGGCCGGCGGCATCAACTCCAGCGCCGCGGACATGGCCAAGTGGCTGCTCGTGCGGCTCAACCGGGGCAGGCTGGCCGACGGGACGGCGCTCTATTCGGAGCGGACCGCCCGGCAGATCGAGACCCCGGTGACCATCATTCCGAACCCCGCCCCGCCCGCCGAGCTGGCTCCCCTGAGGTCCAACTTCTCTGCCTACGCGCTGGGGGTCGGGGTCCGCGAATACCGCGGCCAGCGCGTCCTGACCCACACGGGCGGGCTGCCGGGCTATGTCTCGATGGTGACGCTCCTGCCGGAGCGGAACCTGGGGATCGCCGTCCTGACCAACGCCGAATCGACCGAGGCCTTCTCGGCCCTGACCTGGCTCGTCGTCGATCACGACCTCGGCGCGCCGGCGACCGACTGGACGGCCGCCTACCTCAGGCTCAAGACCAGGGAGGACGTGGAGACCGCCGCGGCTCTCGGCAGGTCGTCTTTGGCCCGCGACGCGTCGTCCCGGCCGTCGCTGCCTCCGGCGAAATACGCGGGGACCTACACGGACGCCTGGTACGGCGACGTCGTCCTCGCGGAGCAGAACGGGCGCCTGGTCCTGCGCTTCACCCGGACGCCGGCGCTTGTCGGCGACCTGGAGCACTGGCAGCACGACACCTTCGTCGTCCGCTGGCGCGACCGGGAGCTGCGGGCCGACGCTTACATCACCTTCGCCCTCAACCCGGACGGGTCGGTCGAGCGGGCCAGGATGGAGGCGGTGTCGCCGGAGACGGATTTCAGCTACGATTTCCAGGACCTGGAGCTGAGGCCGTCAAGGAAGGAGATGCGCTGAGCCGCCGGCCCGAAGGCCGGCGGCCCCGCGCTCAGGATCGGGATCAGAAGCCGATGCCGACGAGGACGGAGAAACCCTTGTTCTTGAGGGAGGAGACTTCCGGATTCTCGGGTTCGTCGTAGATGTTGCTCAGGCCGAGGTGATAACGGCCCTCGAGCGACAGAATGACCTTGGGGAGCTTGATGTCGACGCCCGCGCCGAAGACGCCGGCAAGCTCGGTCTTCTTGTAGGAGTCGGTGGTGTCGTAATAATAGTTCATGTCGGGTTCGTCGCTGGTGAGATAGTCGATATCATAGCCCGAACGGCCCTTGAGCAGGTACGAGAAGGAAGGACCGGCATACAGGAAGGGCTTGGCCGGCCCGCTGAGGAAGCTGTACTTGACCAGGACAGGCACCTCGACGTAATCGACCAGCATCAGGCTGGTGACTTTGATCTCCTCGTTCGTCTCTTGGTCGTAGGACAGGCCGCGGCGCGAGTACAGGACCTCGGGCTGGATCGAGACGGGCCCGAGCTTGAAGTTCACGAAGATCCCGCCGGTGAGACCGGTGTTGTTCTTGAACTCCGGCATGTCGGTGTACGTCGTCTTGATCGTCATGCTGGTGAAGTTCAGGCCGCCCTTGAGGCCGATGGTCGCGGCTCCGGCCTGCGGGGCGAGGCAGACCGCCGTGAGAGCGATGAGCAGGATTGCGGGCAACTTTTTCAACTTTTCCTCCAGATGAAATTTATTTTGGGAACGAAGCGCCATTTTAAGCGGCCCGGCCCGGGCGACAATCGTCGCGGGAGGTGATACGCGGGGTGATTTGCCCGGCTCGCCGGGATGAGGCCGACCGGGGGAGCGCACGGCATCCTTGACTCGCCGGCCTGACCGCCGATATCATCGCGACGGGAGAAAGATCCCGAAGGAGGCCGAGGATGAGCCCGAAGCGCCGGAAGCCGCGGCGGTCGTTCCCGATATCGCTTGTTTTCGCCCTGGCCGTCCTGACGGCAGCGGCCCGGCCGGCCGAGCGGGCCGGGGGGGCCGGGCTCAGGTCCGTCCGGCTGTCGGGTCCGGCGGGCGCGGAGACGAGGATCTCCGGATTGTCGCTGGCGGACGGCCTCAAGATCGACCTGGAGTCGCCGCAGCCGCTTTTTTCGCTTCTGGTCGACGGCAAGCTCGCGACCGCGCCGGCCCTGCCGGCCGGGCTGTCTTTCGCCGTGAGCCCCGAGGCCGGCTTCGCGCCGGGGGCGAAGCTGGCGCTCGTCTTCCGCAACGAGGGAACGGCCCGGATCACCCTCGAGAACCTCGTCCCGCTCGGCCAGGGCGCCGACCGGGTCTATATCACGGCCGGCCTGCCGAACCGGCCGCCTCATGCGCTGGACCGGAGCCAGCTCTTCCGGCCCGGCCTGGCCCCGGTCGGCGTCCTCCTTCCCGATAACGCCTGGCATCTGGGCTTCTGCTCGGTCGCGGCCGGGTCCGGGCTGACGCTGACCGCCGCCGCCCGCCGGATCAAGACCGACAAGGCCGAGCGCACCCGCTGGGCCTCGACCCTCGAGCCGGGCGGCTCGGTCGAATATGCCCTCTATTTCGAGGCCCATGACGGTGACTGGCGCCGCGGCCTCGAGATCATGTTCCGCGAGCGCTTCCTCTACGACCTCGCGCAATTCGATAACGCGCTGTTCGAGCGGCCCGACTTGGCCTGGGTCCGGCGGGCCTACCTCATGGTCCTCCGGTTCGCCTGGGACAAGGCCTATTACGACGGCGGGCCGGGCGGCCAAGCCTTCGACCGGTCTCTCACGGCCTGGGACAAGCTGCTCGGGCCGGTCGACATCTTCACCATCTGGCCGACCTGGCCCCGCCTGGGCCTCGACGGCCGCAACCAATGGGACATGTACCGCGACCTGCCCGGCGGCCTGACCGAGTTGCGACGCCAGGCGGACCTCGCCCACAAGCTCGGCAAGAAGTATTTCATCTCCTACAATCCCTGGGACGAGAGCACCCGGCCCGAGGACCACATCGCCGGCATGGAGGAGATGCTCCGGGCGCTCGACGCCGACGGCGTCGTCCTGGACACGCGCGGCGAGTCCAGCCGCGAGTTCCAGGCGGCGGCCGACCGGGTCAAGCCCGGGATCATCATGTACAGCGAGGGCATGGCCGTGCCCCGGGACATGCCCGGCATCGTCTCCGGCCGCGTGCATGACGCCCTCTACATGCCGCCGCCCCTCAACCTGAACAAATTCATGAAGCCGGACTTCGCCATCTTCCGCGTCCTCCAGCTGGCCGAGGGCCCGCTCCACCGGGAGTCGGCCGTGGCCTTCTTCAACGGCTGCGGCTCGGAGATCAACACCATGAGGCCGGGTCGGCCCGGCTGGATCGAGGAGGAGCTCCGCTATCTCGGACGGACGACGAAGATCCTGCGCGAGAATTCGTCGGCCTTCCTCGACCAGTCCTGGGCGCCGCTCGTCCCGACGCTCGCGGACGGGCTGTGGGCCAACCGCTGGCGCGACGGGGCCAAGACGGTCTGGACGGTCTTCAGCCTGAGGCCGGAGGGCTTCAATGGCCCGCTCGTTGAGATCGACATCCCGAAGGGCGCCCACCTCGTCAGCCTCTGGAACCATGAGGAGCTCCAACCGGCCCTCAGCGGCGGCAAGACCTATGCGCCGGTCGACGCCGCCGCGTTCGACGCCGCCCGGCTGGGGACGCGCCTCGAAGGGAACGTCGACTGCGTCGCCGTCCTGCCCGGGCTCCTGCGCGTCGAGGCCGACGGCGAGCTCCTGACCTTCGAGGCGCCGGCCGCTCCCGCCGGCGGCCGCATCGATATCTCGGCCGGGGATCCCTCCTGCGCCGAAGCGCCGGCCTCGTTCGGGACCGGGCGGAGGACGATCGCCCTCCACGACCACTTCGGCTTCCGCGAGGACAAGTTCGTCGTCCAGCTCTTCGACGCCCGGGGCGAGCTCCTGGACGAGCGCGTCGTCTGCCTGCCGCTGGCCTTGCCCCGGCTCGTCACCAGGATCGAAAGGACCGCCACGGCCGCGTCCGCTCCCAAGGGCATGGTCGAGATCCCGGCGGGCCGGTTCGTCTTCAAGGCCGTGAGCGACCCGGACGACGCCAACCCGATCATCCCGTATCCCGGCCCGGCGGCGCCGCGGACCCTCGAGATGCGCCGGTTCTACATGGACCGCACGCCGGTCACCAACGCGGCCTTCGCCGAGTTCCTGGCCGCGACCGGCTACGCTCCCGCCGACCGGTCGAACTTCCTGAAGCACTGGGCCGGCGGGAAGCCTCCCGCCGGGCTGGCCGGCCACCCGGTCGTCTGGGTCTCGCTCGATGACGCCAGGGCATATGCCAAATGGGCGGGCAAGCGCCTGCCCACGGAGGCCGAATGGCAGTACTCCGCCCAGGGCCCGGACGGCCGGACCTACCCCTGGGGCCGGGCCATGGAGCCCGGCCGCTGCAACGACAAGCTCGGCCGGACGACCGCGGTCACGGCTTTCCCCGCAGGCGCCAGCCCCTTCGGCGTCCTGGACCTGGTCGGCAACGTCTGGCAGATCATGAGCGACGTTTACGACGACGGCGTCTATCGCTTCGGCATCATCCGCGGCGGCAGCTTCTACGCGCCGGGCAAGAGCGTCTGGTACGTCAAGAGCGGGCCGCTCCCGGTCGACCGGACCCAGATGCTGCTGCTCATCGCTCCCGGCCTCGACCGCGCGGCCACGGTCGGCTTCCGCTGCGTCAAGGACGCCGACTGAGCCCGCGGCCGCCGTGAGCGAGGAGGGCGTCTCCGGTGAATGACACCGGGCAGGCCATGACCGTCTCCGGCGGGCCCTGGACGACAAGCGCTCCGCCGCGGTCGCCGCCCTCCGGCCCGAGATCGACGACGTATCCGGCCCGCGAGATCAGATCGAGGTCGTGCTCCACGGCCACGATGGTGTGCCCGGCCTTGAGGAGCCGGCCGAAGAGGCCGAGCAGCCGGTCGATGTCCGAGGGATGGAGGCCCGACGTCGGCTCGTCGAAGAGGTAGAGGACCCGGCCCGGCGGCGGATCCATCAATTCCGCAGCCAGCTTGAGCCGCTGCCGTTCGCCGCCGGAGAGCGTGTCGAGCGGCTGGCCCAGGCGCAGGTAATCGAGGCCGATCTCGGCCAGGAGCGCCAGACCGGCGGCCGCCCTCGGCAGCCCGGCGAAGGCCCGCGCGCCCTCGGCCGCGGTCAGGTCGAGGACATCGGCGATCGTCCGGCCGCAGGCGCGGACCGCGAGGACGTCCGGGTTGTAGCGCGCGCCGCCGCAGGCCTCGCAGGGCGACGAGACGTCCGCGAGGTAGTCGAGGCTGACGGTGGTCCGGCCGGTCCCGCCGCAGCTCTCGCAGCGGCCCTCGGGCGTCAGGAACGAGAAATGGGCCTTTTTGAAGCCCCTGGCCCGGGCCTCGTCCGAGGCCGCGAAGAGGCCGCGGACAGCGTCGAAAAGCCCGAGATAGGTCAGGGGGATGCTCGATGCGCTCTCGGCCGGGGCCTCGATCCCGGCCGAGACGACCTTGGCGAAGCGATCCAGCCCGCGGAGCGCGCCGCAGGCGACGGGCCGCCCGGCCTGGGCCGAAGCGAGGAGGACGTCGAAGACGAGGCTGGTCTTGCCGCTCCCGGAGACGCCGGTCACGGCCGTCAGGACGCCCGAGGGGATGGCCACGTCGAGCCCGCGGAGGTTGTTGGCCCGGGCCCCGGCGATCTCGATCCCGGGTCCGGGCGAGCCGGGGAGAGGGCCGGGGCGCGCGGCCCGGCCGGCCAGGTACGGGCCGGTCACCGAGCCGGCCGTCCGCTCGATCCCGGCGGGCGGGCCCTCGGCGACGATCCGTCCGCCGGCGCCGCCCGCGCCCGGGCCGAGGTCGAGGACGTAGTCGGCCGCCCGGACGACATCGAGATCGTGCTCGACGGCCACCACCGTGTTGCCCTCGGCCGTGAGACCGCGGATGAGCTCGACGAGACGGCCGGTATCGCGGGGATGGAGGCCGAGCGTCGGCTCGTCGAGGACGAAGGTGACGCCGGTCAGCTTGACCCCGAGGAGCCCGGCCAGGCGGAGCCGCTGGGCTTCTCCTCCCGAGAGCGTGGCCGAGGCCCGGTCAAGGCTCAGGTAGCCCAGGCCGACGTCCCGGACGAGGCCGAGGCGGCGCACGATCTCGCCGCGGACGGCCTCCGTCACGGCCGCCGTCCGAGCGTCGGCCGGCGGAGCGCCGCTGCCCTCGAAGAAGGCCAGGCTCCGGTCCACGCTCAGCGCCTCGAGGCCGGCGATATTGAGGCCGCGGTAAGTTACGACCAGAGAGCCGGCCTTGAGCCGCCGGCCGCCGCAAACGGGGCAGGGGTCGTCCCTCATCAGGACCCGCATCGCCTCGCCCCGATGGTCGGCGTGCTTGCGTTCGTATTCCTCGGCGACGAGGGCGGCGAAGCCCTTCCACGGCCCCCGGAACTTGAAGTCCCCGGCCAGGCGCCCCCGCCTGTAGGACCAGACTATGTCGTAGACGCGGTCGCCCGTTCCGCGGAGGGCCAGGTCCCGCCCGGCCGCCGTCAGGTCCCGCCAGGGCTTGGAGAGGTCCAGGCCGGCGGCGTCGCCGGCCGCCTTCAGCGCGGCCGCGAACTGGCCGTGGGGGTCGCCGTAGAAGCGCCCGGTTTTTGTCCCGTCCATCGCCCCAGCCAGCAGGGACTTGGCCGGGTCGGTGATCAGCCGCTCCGGATCGGTCACGGTCACCGTGCCCAGGCCCTTGCAGCCGGGGCAGGCGCCCTGCTCGTGGTTGAAGGAGAACATCGAGGCCGTGAGCGGCCGGCCCCGCAGCTCCGGCGGCGCGGAGCCGGCCCGGGAATAGAGCAGGCGGTAGTAGTCGTGGATCTCGGTCATCGTGCCGACCGTAGACCGCGGGTTCGGCGCGGCGGCCGACCGGGCCACGGCGACCGGCGGGGTCAGGCCCCGGGCGGCGGCCAGGTCGGCCCGGCCGCCCTTGTCGATGAGGGCCCGGACGTAGGCGGAGAAGCTCTCGATATATCTCTGCCGCGACGCGGCGAACAGGGTGTCGAAGACGAGCGACGACTTCCCGCCGCCCGAAGGGCCGCAGACGGCCGTGAACTTGCGGAAGGGGATGCGGGCATCGACGTTCTTGAGATTGTGCGTCGTGACGCCCTCGAGGACAATGGGCCCTTCGGCCTCGGCCTGGACCGCTTCCGGCGCCCGGACCGGTCCGGCCGCCGCGTGCTCGCCCCGCAGGGCCCGGCCGGTCAGCGAATCGGCGCAGGCCGCGATCTCGTCGGGCCGGCCGCAGGCGACGAGCCGGCCGCCGTCCTCGCCGCTCCCCGGGCCGAGGTCGATCACCCGGTCGGCGGCCCGGATGACGTCGGCATGGTGCTCGATGGCGACGATGGTCCGGCCCAGGTCGACGAGCCCCTGTAAC
The DNA here is from genome assembly GCA_039683095.1 of Acidobacteriota bacterium. NCBI lineage: Bacteria > Pseudomonadati > Acidobacteriota > Acidobacteriota bacterium. Next base: position 428,681 of record JBDKSB010000001.1, read on the forward strand.
GCCGCGAGGAGGTTCTCGATATCGGCCCGGTGGAGCCCCGTCGTCGGCTCGTCGAGGATATAGAGGACCGGGCCGGCCGTTCCCTTGCGCATCTCGGAGGCCAGCTTGACGCGCTGGGCCTCGCCGCCAGACAGCGTCGTCGAGCTCTGTCCGAGCTTGAGATAGCCCAGGCCCAGCCGTTTCAGGACTTCCAGGTCGGCCGCCAGGCGCGGCACGCCGGCGTAGAACTCCGCCGCTTCGTCGACGCTCATCTCCAGGACGTCGTGGATCGACCGGCCCCGGTCCCGGACGGCCAGCGTCTCCTCGTTGAAGCGGCGGCCCTCGCAATCGGGGCAGACGACGTCGACGTCGCCGAGGAAATGCATGCCGATCTGGAGCAACCCGGCGCCCTGGCATGTCTCGCAGCGGCCGCCGGCTACGTTGAAGGAGAACCGCCCCTTGCCGAAGCCCTTCTCTTTCGCCTCGGGAAGCGCCGCGAAGAGATCGCGGATCCGGTCGGAGATGCCGGTGTAGGTCGCCGGGTTGGACCGCGGCGTGCGGCCGATGGGCGATTGATCGACCTCGACGACCCGGCCTGCGGCGCCCTCGACGGCCAGGCCGTCCGCGTCCGGCCCGGGGCCGAGCCGCCCGGCCCGAAGGCGCTCGGCCAGGATGTGCCGGACCAGGGTCGATTTGCCCGCGCCCGAGACGCCCGTGACGACGTTCAAAGCGCCGAGGCGGAACTCGACGTCGATCGACTTGAGGTTGTGAAGGCGGGCGCCGCGGACGAGCAGGCGCCCTGTTCCGGCCCGGCCCCGCGAGCCGACCGCGGGGAGCCGCTCGCCCGTCAGGAAATCCCGCGTCGGGCTGGCCCCCCGGGGCAGCGCCTCGAGGCCGGCCTCCGGGCCCTGATAGAGGACGCGGCCGCCCGCCTGGCCCGGGCCCGGCCCGAGGTCGATCAGGTGGTCGGCGGCCCGCATGATGTCCTCGTCGTGCTCGACGACGAGGACGGTGTTGCCGTGGTCGCGCAGCTCGCCGAGGAGGCCGAGCAGGCGGTCCGTGTCGGCCGGGTGCAGCCCGGCCGTCGGCTCGTCGAGAACATAAAGGATGCCGCGCAGCCGGCTCCCGGCCTGCGAGGCCAGCCGGATGCGCTGGATCTCCCCGCCGGCCAGGGTGTCTGCGGCCCGGTCGAGACGGAGATAGCCGAGCCCGAGGCGCTCGAGCAGCTCGGCCTTTTCGAGGACGGATGCCCGGACCGCCTCGCCGGCGGCCCGGTCCGGCGGATCGAAGGCCAGGCGGCGGAACTCCCCGGCCAGGCCGCTGACGCTCATCCCGCCGAAGCCGGCGATGCCGCGGCCGGCCACGGTCACCCGGAGGGACTCGGGCCGGAGCCGGAGCCCGCCGCAGGCGCGGCAGGGCAGGGTCCGGGCGAAGCGGAGGATGTTGTCGTTCCTCTTCGTTTCGAGGATGGCCTGCATCACCGGCAGGATGCCCTTGTAATAGCCTTCCTCGCGCGGCTTGGCCACGATGCCCTTCCAGCGCAGCCGCGATTCGAGCGGGTGCTTGCCGTAGCGGATGAGGATGCGGTCGCTGCCGTTGAGGACGACGTCGCGCTGGGCCTCGGTCAGGTCGCACCAGGGGATGTCGACGGAGAAGCCATGGGCCCGGCAGACCTCGTCCAGGACCTCCATGGTCACCTGGGAGTAGATGATGTAGCCGTTCGGCGTGGTCAGGGCCAGGGCGCCCTGCCGCAGCGTCCTGGACGAGTCGGCGACCAGGAGCTCGGGGTCGATGCGGTCCTCGACCCCCAATCCCCGGCATTCCGGGCAGGCTCCTTCGGGGGTGTTGAAGGAGAACATCCGCCGCGACAGGCGCAAGCCGTCGGGCGACCGGCCGAGCCGGGCGAAGAGCAGCCGGAGATCGTCGTGGAGCTCCGTCAGCGTCCCGACCGTCGAACGGGGCCCCGCGGCCGATGTCCGCTGGCCGACGGCCACGGCGGGGGACAGGCCGGTTATATGGGCGACCTCCGGCCGCCGGAGCTTGCCCATGAACTGGCGGGCGTAGGACGAGAAGGTCTCGAGGTAGCGCCGCTGGGCTTCCCGGTAAACGACGTCGAAGACGAGCGAGGATTTCCCCGAGCCCGACACGCCGGTGACGACGGTCAACCGGCCGTGGGGGATGTCGACGTCGACGTTCCGGAGGTTGTTCTCCGCGGCGTGACGGATGGCCAGGACGTCCATGGGGGCCTATTATCCCCGCCGGCGCGGGCCCGGTCAAACGGCCGGCCCTATTTCAGATAGACCCGGCCACCCGCGAAATGGGCCTTGAAGTAGGCGCCGCCGAGGGAGTCGCGGCGGACCTGCTTCCCCCTGCCCGGGGCGTGGATGAAGACCCCGTCGCCGATGTAGATCCCGACGTGGGTCAGGCCGCCGCCGGCCGAAGCCGAGAAGAAGACGAGGTCGCCCTTTTCCAGCCGGTCCCCGGCGACCGGCGCCCCGGCCCGGAACTGGTCGCGGACGGACCGGGGCATGGCCAGGCCGTTCAGCTGATAGACCGCCAGGACCAGGCCGCTGCAGTCGAAGCCGGAGCGGGTCGTCGTCCCGCCCCAGGCGTAATCCACCCCGATGAAGCTCTCGGCCGTGGCCCCCAGCCGGTCCCGGATGTCCGCGCCGGGAGGAAGGGGCCTTCCGGCGGCCGGCCCCGAAGGACCGGGCCGGAACACGGCGTAGTCGGCCGGTCCGACGATGAAATAGCCGCGGATGCGCCCATCCGCCTCGAGCTTCCTAGCCTCGGCCAGGGCGGCGTCCCGAGTGGGAAAGTTCCCGAAGCGGACCTTGAAAAGCCCGGAGGCCGTTGGGAAATAGAAGGCGTCCAACCCGGCGGCGGCCAGGCTCGCAGCCAGGGCGCGGGCGTTGTCCAGGAGGGCGAAGGCGCCTACCTGAACGGTGTAGCCCATGCGGGCCAGGCCGGCCTCGGGCGCTTCGGGCCGGACCGCGGGCTCGGGGGCTGCGGGGGACGGGACGGTCTGGGCGGGCGGCGCGGCCGGGACGGTCCGGGCGCCCGTCCGGCAACCGGCCAGCAGGGCCGAAGTGAGCCCGAAAACGATGATGGCGGCCTTCTTGCGGAACGGATCCATGGCCTATCCTACCTGAGTTTGGTCGGTCGAGGGGCCGGAAATCGGAACCGCGCCGGGTCCGGGGGCCCTTTCGGCCGCCGCCCCGACCTGTCCCTTGACGGACCGACCGCCCGGAACTAACATGATCGCGGCGCGGAAGGGAGGTCGACCCGATGATCCTTCAATCTCGCGGTTCCGGCAGGCGCTGGCTTGTTGCCTTTTCCCTGGGCTCGCTGCTGAGCGGCTCGGCGGCTTCGCAATCGTTCCAGGTCGAGCGGAAGGACGGGCTGACCTTGGTCAGGAACGGGGCCGAGCCGGCCTCGGTCCCGGGAGCGCCCAAGAGGGTGCGCCTGGTCCACGAGTTGACAATCGGCGGCGAGAACGACCCCGACGAGATGATGATCTTCGCGATCCGGACCGTCCAAGTCGGCGATGGAGGCGAGATCTTCGTTCTCGACGATAAGATCCACCAAGTCAAGGTCTACGGGCCCGACGGCCGTTACCTCAGGACCATCGGCAAGACGGGCCAGGGCCCCGGCGAGCTTCGGTCTCCGACGCAGATGAAGATGCTCGCGGACGGCAACCTGTGCCTTTTCGATGTCGGCAACAGCAGGGTTTCCGTCTACTCGCCCGGGGGGGCGTGCCTGAAGGAGATCCCCCTCGCGGGCTGGCGGCCCGTGCGCTACCTCCCGGACTCGCGGGGCTTCGGCTATGGCGATCTCCTCGATTTCCAGGGCGGGGTCAAGGACGTCCTCCTGAAGTTCGATCCCAAGCTCAACAGGATCGCCACGATCGCGACCCTCGTCATGGTGGACCATCCAAGCGAGAAGATGATCCCGGTGGAAATGTTCCGCCTGGTCTATCAGGTCGACCGGCAGGACCGCATTGTCTGGGCCTCGACCGGCGCCTACGAGCTCAACGTCGTCGGCGCCGACGGCACGCCGGTCCGGAAGATCCTCCGCGAATACGAAAAGAGGCCTTTCAGCCGGGCCGAAAGGGACCAGCGCATCAAGGAGTCCTTCGCCGGGCAGGCCCCTCCGCCCGACGTCGAGCCGGTCTTCTCTCCGCATAAGCCCGTCCTCTATTATTTCCTTTTCGACGACGAGGGCCGCACTTATGTCAGGACTTTTGAAAAGGACGATCGGGGAAGCTTCTTCTACGACGTCTTCGACGGGGAAGGCCGGTTCTTTGCCCGGCTCGCTCTCCCGGAATCCGAGCTGCTCTGGGTGGTCAAGAAGGGGAAAGCCTATACCTACATCGAGGAGAACGAGGCCGGCATCCCCCAGGTCAGGCGCTATGCCCTGGCCTGGGAGTAGCCGGCCCGGGTTCCCTATCCGATCCTTTTCAGGATCTCGAGCTTCGGAGGAAATCCCTCCCGCTGGCGCCGAGCGTCCGGCTACTTGAGCCACCTGTCGAGCCAGCCGAGGACCGTGTCGTGCCAGAGGATCGAATTAGCCGGCTTGAGCACCCAGTGGTTCTCGTCGGGGAAGTAGAGGAGCCGGCTCGGGACGCCGCGCCGCTGCAGGACGTTGAACGTTCCGATACCCTGCGCGTCGACGATCCGGAAGTCCTGCCCGCCGTGGACGACGAGCATGGGCGTCTTCCAGTTCTTGATGAAGTTGGCCGGGTTGTGTTTCTCGTAGCTCTGGGGGTTGTCCCAGGGCGTGCCCAGGTGGTCCCACTCGGGGAACCAAAGCTCCTCGGTCTCGAAGTAGGCCGCCCGCTCATCGAGGTTGCCGTCGTGGGCGACCAGGCATTTGAACCGGTCGGGCCAGTTGCCGGCGATCCAGTTGATCATATAGGCGCCGTACGAGGCGCCGAGCGCGCCGACCCGGGCGCCGTCCATCCAGGGGTACTTCGCGAGGGCGGCGGCCAGGCCCTTCTTCAGGTCCTCGAGCGGCTTGCCGCCCCAGTCGCCGCGGATGGCGTCGCAGAAGGCTTGCCCGTAGCCGGTCGAGCCGTGGAAGTCGACCATGACCACGGCGTAGCCGGCCCCGGCGTAGGCCTGGGGGTTCCAGCGGTAGTGGAAGTCGTTGCCGAACGAGCCCTGCGGCCCGCCGTGGATCAGGAAGGCGACCGGGTACTTCTTGGCCGGGTCGAAATCGGCCGGCTTGACGACGTAGCCGTAGACCGTCTCGTTGTTCCAGCCCCTGAAGCTGAACTGCTCGGGCTCGCCCATCCGGACGGCCGCGAGCTTAGCCGCGTTGATCGACGTGATCGCCTTCTCGCCGGCGCCGGGGGCGATGACATATATCTCGGTCGGCGACTTCAGGTCGTTGCGCTCGAAAACTACGCCCGGGCCCGCGGCCGCGAAGCCGGCCACGGTGCCCAGGCCTGCCAGGGCCTCGGCCTTGCCGCTGGCGGCATCGATGGCGAACAGGGAGGTCTGGCCCTTGTTGGGGGCCGTGGCCAGGAGTTTCGTCCCGTCCGCGGACCAGCCGAGGGACGCCGCCGAGAAGTCCCAGCTTTCGGTCAGGACGCGCGCCTGGCCGTCGGGCCAGGGCCGGAGCACGATGCGGTAGCGGTCGGCCTCGTAGCCGGGACGGGACATGGCCAGGTAGGCCAGGGTCTTTCCGTCCGGCGAGAAGGCGGGCATGGTGTCCATGGCCCGGTTGGCCTCGGTCAGGAGCCGCGGCGCGGCCGAGCCGTCGGCCGGCACATAATAGAGGTCGGAGTCCGTGGACCAGGCCTCTTCGCGGCCGACGTCCTTGGCCGCGAAGACGAGGCCCTTGCCGTCGGGCGTGAAGGCGATCTCCTCCGGCCCGCCGAACGGCTTGTTGGGCGTGTCGGCGTCCATGTCCGGCATGAGGTCTTTCGCTTCGCCGCCGCCGTGCATCGGCACGACGAAGAGGTGGGAGCGGCGGCCGTCGCTCCAGGTGTCCCAATGGCGGACGAAGAGCTTCTCGTAGATCCGGCCCGTGGCCTGCCGCTTGCCGATCTCCTCGAGCTTCGCCGCGGTCGCTTCGGGGGTCATCCCGGGGAAGACCTCCATGGTGAAGGCCAGAACGCCCTTGGCCACGACCAGGTTGCCGACATCGAGCGGCAGGCGGGTGACCTGCTCGGCTTCGCCGCCGTCGACCTTGATCCGCCAGACCTGCGACGAGCCGGATCGGGTCGACAGGAAGAAGACCCACTGGCCGCAGGGGGTCCAGCGGCCGTTGAAATCCGCGGCCGGGTGGCTCGTCAGGCGGCGCAGGCCCTTTCCGTCCGTCCCGACAAGCCAGATGTCCGTCCGGCCGCGGTTGGCCGCGAGATCGGTCTCGCGCACGTTGAAGGCGACCCATTTACCGTCCGGCGAGACCTGGGAGTCCGAGATCCGGTCCATGGCCAGCATGTCGTGGACGGTCAGAGGATGGGCCTTTGCCGGCGCCTGGGCCGGCGCCAGGGAGGCCAAGCCGAGAAGGAGGACCGACGAAAGAAGGACGATCGGGACGCGACGCATGGGTCACCTCGTTAGCGCGATGGAAGCTCGGGCCCTCTGGCGGGGGCCCAGCTCATGCTATAGCACACCGCTCCCGAGGCCGTCAAACGCCGGCGCCGCCCGGGCCCGGCCGGGGGCTACTCGATCCGGACGATCCGGACCGGGCCGAGGAGCCCCGACGGCAGGAGCGGAGGTCGGCGGCGCCTGGGACGTCGCCTTCCAACCGGGGGGTTCGATCAGCCCGGTCTTGGCATGCCAGAGATCGGGCGTCCGCCCGGCGATCCGGAAGCTCGCTTCCACCGTCTCCGGCCGGCCGCTGTCAACGGTCGTCGACCCGCCCCGGGCGATCCGAGATGGGAGGACCGGTCCTCAACCTTTCCTGATATCCGGCCGTAGTTATGGTAAAATCCCGCGCAAGGGGTATGCCGAACATGCTCGAGATCAAGAACCTGACCAAGTCCTACGGGGACGTCCTGGCCCTCGACCGCTTCTCGCTGGACCTGAAGAAAGGCGAGGTCCTGGGCCTGCTCGGGCCCAACGGCGCGGGCAAGACGACGCTCATCGCCATCCTCTCGGGAACGCTCGGCGACTTCACCGGGACCGTCAACTTCGAGGGCCGGGACCTCTTCGCCGACCGCGAGCTGAAGAACCGCCTGGGGATCGTGCCCCAGGACATGGCCTTCTACGACGAGCTCAGCGCCATGGACAACATGCTCTTCTGGGGCGGGCTCTACGACACGCCGCGGGCCGACCTGAAGAAGCGGGCGGCCGAGCTCCTGGGGCTGGTCGAGCTCTCCGCCCGGGCCAGGGAGCCGGTCAAGACCTACTCCGGCGGCATGAAGCGCCGCCTCAACACGGCCATCGGCCTGCTCCACAAGCCCGACCTGCTCCTCCTCGACGAGCCGACCGTCGGCATCGACGTCCAGGCCAAGGTCAGCATCCTCGACATCATCCGCGACGCCGGCGCGGCCGGCACCGCGGTCATCTTCACCACCCATCAGCTGGCCGAGGTCGAGACGACCTGTTCCCGCATCGCCATCATGGACCACGGCCGCATCCTGGCCCAGGGCACGCTCGAGGAGCTCGTCCGCATCGTCGGCGAGCGCGACATCGTCGAGATCACCGGCGAGTTCGCCGCGGCGGCGTTCTCCGAGGCCGTCCAGGACCTGGCCGGCGAGCGGGTCGAGCTCCTGTCCGCCGCCGACGGCCTGGCCTCGCTGGCCGTCCGGGACACGGCCGAGATCCCGAGGATCATGGACCGGCTGTTCCAGCGCCGGCTGGCCGTCACCGACATGAAGATCAAGTCGCCCAGCCTGGAGACGGTCTTCCTGAAGCTGACCGGCCGGAGCCTGAGGGACTAGGACCGGGCATGAGAAGGCTGCTCCTGGTCCTGGCCGCCGACGTGCGGCGGCACCTCAAGTCGCCCGTGGCCATACTCGTCTTCATGGCCATCCCCATGGTCATGACCGCTCTCATCGGCATCATCTTCGCTCCCCGGACCGAGGAGAGCACGCTGCCGCCCATCCCGGTCGTCCTCGTCGACCACGACAAGAGCATCGCCTCGAGGATCATCCTGGGGGCCTTCGACGCCGACGAGATGAAGAAGATGTTCCAGGTGACTGTGGCCGACGAGGCCGAGGGCCGGAAGCGGATGGAGAAGGGCAGGGCCTCGGCCATGGTCATCATCCCCGAGAAGTTCACCGTCGACCTTCTCGACGCCGGGACGGCGACCCTGACCGTGGTCAAGAACCCGGCCGAGCAGTTCCTGCCCGACGTGGTCGAGGAGTTCATGAACACGATGGCCGTCATGCTCTCGGGCGCCGTCCAGGCCTTCGCCCCGGAGGCCCGCGGCATCCGGGCCATGATCGACGCCCCGGTCGAGGCCGTCCCCTGGGACAGGCTCGGGCCGGTGCTCGGCCAGGCCCAAAAGAAGGTCATCGCCGCCCGGAAATACCTCGATCCGCTGCTCGTCGGGATCAAGGCCGAGAAGACCAAGGCCGCCGGGGCCAAGACGCAGATCACCCGGCGGGACCTGTTCTCGATCATGCTGCCGGGCATGGCCATCATGTTCCTGCTGTTCATCGTCCAGACGCTGATGCGGGACATCGTCTCCGAGCGCGAGGACGGCAAGCTCCGGCGCATGATGACGACCCCGCTCCGGCCGCTCGAACTCGTCGGGGCCCGCCTCTTCGGCGGCTGGGTCATGGGCCTGGCCGTGCTCCTGGTCATGGTCGCCCTCGGCACCCTGATCTTCCGGGCCTATTGGGGGAATTTCGCCTGGTTCCTGATGCTCGGTGCCGCGGCGTCATTCTGGACGGCCGCCTTCTTCGGCTTCTTCAGCGCCATGGTCCGGAACCGCAACCAGGCCGGCGTGCTCGGCGCGCCGATCATCCTGGCCTTCAGCCTGTTCGGCGGCTCGATGATGAACCCCGAGGCCATGCCCAAGGCTTTCAAGGCCATCGGCGTCATGACGCCCAACCGCTGGTTCATCGACGGCGCGGCCCAGGTCCGGGCCGGGGATTTCCCGCTGTTGCCGCTCGCCGTCCTGGTCGGGAGCGGGATCGTCCTGACAGCCCTGGCCGTCCCGGCCCTGCGCCGCAAGACATCGGTGTGACCATGAAGAAGCTCCGCCGCATCCTCCACGTCGCCTGGAACGACCTGCGGATCATGGCCGGCGACAAGGTGTTCTTCTTCTGGTCGCTCGTCTTCCCGATGCTGTTCATCGTCCTCTTCGGCCTGGTCTTCAAGGCCTCCGACAGCGCGCCCGCCGTCGCCGAGCTGACCGTCGTCAACCTCGATGAGGGCCGGTGGGGCGCCTATTTCCTGGACAAGATCAAGTCCCCGGCGATCGACCTGAAGATCGTCCGGAGCGAGCCGGCCGAGTACAACCGGCTGATCATCCTGCCGGCCGATTTCTCGGCCAGGATCGAGTCCCGGCTGGCCCAGAAGCTGGCCTTCAAGAAGCGCGAGGACGCCTCGACCAAGGCGGCCGCCCGGGTCGAGACGCGGCTCTACCAGGCCATCGCCCGGATGCTCAGCGAGCTCGTCCTCTACGGCGGCGGGGACCTTTCGAAGTTCCTCGATAACCATGCCGAGTTCCGCGACATCGTCCTGGTCAGGACGAGGTTCCCGGAGAAGACGGTGACCGTCGTCCCCAGCGGCTTCGACCACTCCATCCCCGGCACGACCATCCAGTTCATCATGATGATGGTCATCATCTACGGCGGCATCACGGTCATGGAGGACCGCAAGAAGGGGACCCTGGCCCGGATGCTCTTCTCGCCGCTCTCGAAGGGCGAGGTCTTTCAGGCCAAGCTGCTGGGCCGGTGGGGCATGGGTCTGCTGCAGGCGCTCATCCTCATCGTCGTCGGCCGGATCTTCTTCAAGCTCAACCTGGGGGACTTCCCCCTGTCCCTGCTCGTCATCGCCGCCTTCGCCCTGGCCATGGCCGCGCTCAGCGTCTTCATCGGATCGCTCTGCACGAAAGAGGACATGATCATCGGCCTGGCCGTGCTCCTGGCCAACATCTTCGCCGCCCTCGGCGGCTGCTGGTGGCCGAACGAGATCGTGCCTCCCGGCGTCCGCCGCGTCGCCATGATCTCGCCCGCCTATTGGGCCATGGACGCCCTGCACAAGCTGAGGTTCTTCCAGGGGGGCTTCGGGGACATCCTGCCGCACCTGGGCGTTCTGCTGGCGCTGGCGGCCGTACTGAGCGCCGTCGCCGCCCGGGCCTTCCGGGTCAGGGAGTAGGCAGCTCGGTCGTCGGCGGCTTCTGGGGCGGGCCGGCCAGCGGCAGCCGGATGCGGAAGATCGTGCCCTGGCCGACCCGGCTCTCGACCTCGATCGACCCGCCGTGCATCCGGGCGATGGACGTGGCGATCGCCAGTCCGAGCCCGGTCCCGCCTTCGCCGTCGGTGCGGACCTTGTCCACCCGGTAGAACCGGTCGAAGATGAACGGCAGCTGGTCCTCCGGGATTCCGACGCCCGTGTCCCCGATGGCAATGACGGCCTGTTCGTCCTCGCGCGCGGCGGCGACGGTGACCTGGCCGCCCGCCGGGGTGTAGCGGATGGCGTTGTCCAGGATGTTCATGAACAGCTGCCGGAGCTTGATCCGGTCGCCCCGCACCGTCAGGCCGTCCAGCGGGCCGAGGCCGAGGCGCAGGCCCTTCTCCTGGGCCAGGGCCTCGAGGTCCTGGCCGAGCTCGGCGAGGAGGCCGGCCACGTCGACGTCCTGAACGTTTATCGGTTCCGAGCCGGCGTCGCTGCGGGCCAGGACGAGCAGCTTGCCGACGATCTCGGACATATAGTCCACTTCCTGGGAGACGAGCTCGAGCGACCTCCGGTATTCCTCCGGATCCCTCGTCTTCTCCAGCGCCAGCGAGGACTCGGCCTGGAGGACGGCCAGGGGCGTCCGCAGCTCGTGCGAGGCGTCGGCCACGAACTGACGCTGCTTGACGAAGGCCTGTTCGAGTCGGGCGATCATGCCGTTCAGGGTCTTGGCCAGGCGGCCCAGCTCGTCGTCGCTCGCGACGTCGATGCGGCGGCTCAGGTCGCTCTCGCCGATGCCTTTGGCGATGTCGGTGATGCGCTCGACCGGCTTGAGGGTCCGGCCGGCCAGGAACCAGCCGCCCACGCCGGCCAGGAGCACGGCCAGTATGGAGGAGTTCAGCATGACCATGCGGTAGGCGGCCAGCACGCTCAGGATGTCGTTCGTCACCCGGCCGACGACGAGGGCGACCCGGGTCTGGGAGTCGACGTTGAGCGGCGTCGCGTACATCCGGACGTTGGGCCCGTTCTCGGTCTCGGCCGAAACGAAGGACGGGGTCCCGAACAGCGCCTGCTTGACGGCGACCTGGATGTCCGAGATGTTGAGGTTGGCCGGGCCGAGCTGCTGCTGAAGCTTGCCGTCGGCGTCGTAGATCAGGACCAGCTCGTCGAGCTTCCGGTCGAAGACGATCCTGTCGCCCTCGAACCGGATGGTCCCCTTGAGCTCCAGGACCCGGGCCTTCAGCGATTCGTCCAGGTTGCGGTAGAGGTTCCTCGAGAGCATGTAATAGGCGACCGTGCCGAAGACCACGAGCAGCAGGGCGAAGGCCAGCAGGTACCAGACGGTCAGGCGGAACTTGATGCTCTTGTGGGCGATCATGGCATGCGCAGGCGGTAGCCGGCCCCCCGGACGGTCTGGATCAGGCTCGGCTGGCCCTCCCGGTCGATCTTCTTGCGGAGGCGCCGGACGTAGACGTCGATGATGTTCGAGAGGCCGTCGAACTCGTAGTCCCAGACGCTCTCGCCGAGCATGGTCCGCGTGACCACGGCGTTGGGGCGGCGCATGAAGTACTCGAGGATGGCGAATTCCTTGGCGGTCAGGTCGAGGCAGGCGCCGTCGTGCCAGACCTCCCGGCTCTGGGGTTCGAGGGTCAGGTCCCCGACCTGGACCTTCTGGGCCTTGGGCAGGACCTCGCGCCGGAGCAGGGCCCGCAGCCGGGCCAGGAGCTCGGAGAAGGCGAAGGGCTTGACCAGGTAATCGTCGGCGCCGGTGTCGAGCCCGGCGACCTTGTCCTCGACGCTGTCCTTGGCGGTGAGCATGAGGATCGGCGTGTGGACGTTCTTGGCCCGGAGGTCGCGGCAGACGGCCAGGCCATCCTTCTTGGGCAGCATGATGTCGAGGACGATCAGGTCGAAAGGCGTGGTCTCGGCCATGAACTCGGCTTCTTCGCCGTCGTAGGCATTGTCGACGGCATAACCTTCCTCGAGGAGGCCCCTCTTGATGATCCCCGCCAAGCGCCTCGAATCTTCGACCACCAGGACTCGCATGCTCTTCACTCCTGCCGCTGCTTAGAGACGCTCCCAGCATACTCCTTTCATGATGAATATATTATGAAAAACATATGAATTCTTCAATATCAATTTTAATCTAAAATTAATGTTTTATTAATTGGCGATTCATCTCTTGCTGGTACCCTGGACGTCCGGGGCACTGATACCGGCTCCCCCGGCCGGCGCCCCGCAATAACCATTCGGAGGAGCGGCATGAGCGACGTCCTGGAGAAACACAATTCCCTGATGGAGAGGATCATCCGGGATTACGGCGCCATGATAACCTTGACGGTCAACAAGGCCCTCGGCGGCGCGCCCCGCGTCGAGGACATCGTGGCCGAGGTCCATTTCGCCGTCTTCACAACCCTGCGGAAGCTCGGCGAGGGCTGGGCGCCGCCGCGGTCGTTCGTCTCGACCATCGTCAAGAACAAGGTCAACGATTTTGTCTGGCAGCACTACTGGGACAGCGACGACATCGACACGCTGAAGAAGCGCCAGGCCGAACAGATCTGCCAGAAGGAAGAGGTCATGGCCCAGATCCACACGCTGACCCAGTCGGAATTCAAGGTCTTCCGCCTGCTCGGGCTCGGGCTGACCAACCAGGAGATCGCCGAGACCCTCTTCATCTCGCCCCTGACGGTCCGGACCCACGTCAAGAGGATCCACGCCAAGTGCGACATCAAGGGCCGGGCCAAGCTGGCCCTGGCCGCCTATCAGACCTGCTACCACGAAGCGCCGGAAGGCCGGGGCCTCGACGCGGCGTCGGCCTGCGCCGATCCCGGCAGCTTCGTGCGCCCGAGCCTGACCGCCCACCAGGCCAACTGAGCGAACAGGGATCCCCGGTTCCCTCTGCGGGCTAGGAAGCCAAAGGGTTCAGTGTGCCGACTGAATTGCGAATCCCCGACCTGCGGACTTGAACTCCGTTGCTGATCATTGTTGTATTGCGCCCAATTATTGTCCCTACAATAAGTCAGCGATGATGACGGAATGGCGAACCGGGATGGCGATTCGGTCTTCGGTCATATTGAAGGCAACCCTTAGTCGATTCCTGTTTTTTGATTGATTGATATCCGTTCGTCGCCACATTCCCGGTCCCTGACAAGAGAACGTAGGCTACAGCCAGAAGTGCCAACGTGGGAATACCTAGTAAGACAATTGACAACGGAACGCGTATGAGCTTCCAGATTGGGGGGCCGACGTCAGTTTTAGGCGACGTCCTGCTAGTACCGAAGCTCCAACAAGAAGTTTCATAAGCATCGCCAACGGCACCTATTCTTTCATACTCGCTTCTCAACACTTTGAGGCTAAAAATCCCAAGAATTAGTCCCAAAAGAGGGAATGCGAGCGAAAACCAATTTAACATCGAAATGATGCTATTCTTTATGACTGGTAATGTACTGATGATCGCGGTTACAGAACTAACTAGGTAGAAGGCATTCCAAAAGTGAACGTGACGATATTTCCATTGTTCCCAGAGGAGTTTAGCCTCATCAATCGGCATCGGTTTTAGGTAGGGCGCCGAAGCTGAATCCGAAAGGGGCGTATCCTGGGGATTCTTGCGCTTAGAATTGAAAATATCGCCGATACCCATCGGCCCCTCCCTAAAAATTCTTATAAAGCCAATTGAGAGCTAGTGTCAACTCATTGTTCTCGCCAATTACATTAGTGACACCGTGGATTGAGGATGAAGTCTAGGTCAAGCCCGATGACCCCCTCGATGTTTTCCTGTGGAGAGATGGAAAACCTCGCCTCGCGGAAAAGAGCAACGTAATGGAATTACTGAGAGAAATCAACAAAAGAGAAATTAATAAATTGCTATCTCCAAAGATAAAGCGAATAGAGACCCGTCGCATCCAAATGAGGAAACTTAGGGATGACCTTGAGGGAATGTATATTACTTATAAGTACGATAAAAGCCCATTAACGGTGGGGGAAATCGTCGATTGGGATGTAATAAATGATGATTTTATTCGAGACGCTGCCCGGGACATCGTAAAACACAAAAAAGAATTTGAGGAGATAAACAAGAATTTTTTAAACGGTATTCATAAAGGGAATACTGTTTTTATTGCAAATGATTATCGTCCCAGAACCGAAGAATATGTGCTGAGATATTCCGCTCCCAGACTGACCTTCAAAGAACAATTCTTCAATTTGCTTCCTATAATTCCGGGAGCCGGCGAAAAGATCATTCTGGTTAACGGAGGCGGTTCGTTCTTATCGGAACTTGAAGAACGAATATATTATCCTACCATGGTATATGAGAACCTATCTCGGGACTTTGTTTTTCTTAAGATCCGCCCCGAATATGCAGAATGTTATAGCCTAAAATACTTAATAGCCTACTTCAAATCTGTAGCATTACTTTGGTATAGCTATAGTATTTATGATTCGGTTAATCTCTACAAAGCTAATATTCTAACCAAATTGCCCGCCCCGCCAGAATGCGACAAGAAGACTGAAGTAGAGAAGTTAGTATCCGAGATCCTTGATTTAGAGGGGAAGCACTTAAGAGATGAAGAAGAATTGAAGTTCGTTATAAGCAAACAGGGCCATGATATTGATAAGACAACAAAAAGGTTAACCGAAAAGATAGGTTATCACAATGATCTGGTTGGCGAAAAACAGCTAGCACTGGATGATATATTCTTCCAATTGTTTAATATTGACAAAGAGGAGATTAGCTTGATGTGCAGGGTTTTAAAGGGTAAACACATATTTACTAACGAAAAGCTAACCGGCCCGTAATGGCTCCTATCCTTGAAGGGCAGCATTATTTCCGAGCCAA
The DNA here is from genome assembly GCA_039683095.1 of Acidobacteriota bacterium. Taxonomy (NCBI): domain Bacteria; kingdom Pseudomonadati; phylum Acidobacteriota; species Acidobacteriota bacterium. The sequence goes on from JBDKSB010000001.1 coordinate 443,801, forward strand.
ATTGGGGCAGAGGATTAGCGGCACTGCGAAGCAACCCCGGATAGTACCGAGCTGAAAACGATAGGCAGTTTTTTTGTGACGTAAGCACTAAATTGGAAGAGGAAATCCCCTAAGGTCATAGCTAAGTTTGTAGTTTTTTTTTGCCCCAACTGAATAGCGCAAGGCCTCCCTTCCCAAGGTGAACCTCGACTGTCTATGATGTTTCCCATTGTGCAGTGGTTGTGCTGTAGAGCGGTTAAAATTGGCATAAAAGAGTAGAAAAGCGCGACTGCGCGAGGGCCTGTGCAGAATGTGAAAAACCGCAATCTTCTCGGGAAATATGGGGAAAAAGGAGAGCGCGCCTGGCCCGATTCGAACGGGCGACCTGCGGATTCGAAGGGCCCGGCGGCCTAGGCCCAGAGGCCCTGCAGCAGGGGGTATTGCGTCTTGAAGCCCAGGATGGCCAGGTACAGGCCGTAGTCGGGATAGTTCCGCCGCAGCTCGCGCAGGTTCTCCATCGGATCGTAGGGCGTACCCTCGGGGATCTCGTGGCCGACGCATTCCGACAGGAGATGGAGTTTTTTGGACATCCAGGCGTCAAGGATGACCGGCAGGCGGAAGGTAACGAGGCCGTCGAGCCGGGCGTCGCGGCCGAGGATGGGCTGGGTGATGATGAAAGACGCGCCGGCGCCGGCCTTGCGCTTCATCTTTTCGATCTCGGCGTCCTGCGGCTCGTAGGGATTGAAGGCCACGCCGCAGGTGAAGCGGCCCGGGTACTCGCGGTCGATGTAGCGCAGGAGCTCGACCGAGGTCACGGTCCGGCAGTCGATCCCGATCTCGTCCGGCTCGAGCCGGTGGAGCCGCTGGCTGCCGTCGCCGGAGACGACCAGGAGCTGCCGTCCGCCCGCCGCGGCGAACGACTGGAGGATGGCGTCGAGCTCGGCCCGGGGGTGGAACGTGTTGAGATGGACCATGAGCTGCTCCGGGCGGACGGGCAGGCCGAGGAGCTCGATCGTTTCCATCGACCCGTAGCTCAGCAACCCCATGGGGTTGTCGGTGATGCAGACGGACCAGCCGGCCTCGATGACCTTGCGGTACTTGTCCTCAAAAACCTGGAGGTCCTTCTCGACGTCCTCGGAGGAGCGCTTGGGGGTCTGGAGCTCGACGTGGAAGATCTTATCCATAGAATTCCTTCAGCCGCACGAGGGTTTCGATGCCCTCGAGCTTGAGTATGTCCTCGAGGCAGCAGAGGGCCGGATGGCCGGCCGGCAGGATCTCGTACTTGCGGACGGTCGAGCCGATGATCATGTCCAGGCCGCGGGGCATGGCCAGGGTCAGGAAGGCGCTCTCGAGCGGCCCCTTGACCGGCGCGCCGGCCTTCGTCTTCGACGGCAGCATGACCGTGAAGTTGCTCAGCCCGACCGACATGTGGACGCCGGCGAAGAACGGATCGTCATGGATGAGGGCCAGGGACTCGAGGACGCGCTTGAGCTGGCCCTCGCAGTCGCCGCCGACCGGGGCGATGCCCGGGTCGATGACGGCCTGGTCGTTGGCGAAGCCGGGGATGCGCCGCCTGGCCTCCTCTAGGAGCGCCCGGGCCGTCCGCCGCGTGTCCTCGGCCGTGCGGTTGGCGCTGGCGCAGCTCGCCCCGGGCTCGAACCGCTCCGAGGACATGAGGATGGGCATGAACGGCCGCGCCGCCCAGAGATCGAACATCGCCAGGCGCAGGGGGGAGATCGAGTTCAGGATGGGCGGCCGACCGCCGGCCCGGCCCGGGTCGTAGGCCCGCAGCCCGGCCTCGGCGATGGCCGGGTCGGGCGTGTCGATCGAAAGCGGCCTGGCCGTGACCGATTGGATCCGGCCGACGAGGTCGGCCATGAACTCCGGCGGCCGCGAGCCGACGTTGACGTCGATCCAGGCCGCGCCCTTCTCGTCCTGGCTCCGGGCCAGATCGAGCAGGCCGGGGATGTCGTTCCCGTCGAAGAGCGCCTTCGTCGAGGGCACGGAATCGTTGATGGACTCGCCGATGATCGTCAATCCCGGGATGGCCATGGCGGTAAAACTCCTCTCGGGCGGAAGATATAGCCGCCCGCCGTTCTTGTCAATAATCCGGCCGTCCGGCCGGGCCCTAGAGGTCGAAAAGCGGGAACGTCTCGGCGAAGACGAGGCGCCGGACCCGCTTGAGCGGCGCCGCGGCCGTGATCGTCGTCGTCCGGGCGGGCCGTTCGACCTGGTCCGAAGCGAAGATCTCGTACTCCCGGACCGCCACGCGACAGGCCTTGAGCTTGAGGTCGGACGGCAGGCCGAGCTTTCCGGACCAGAGGAAATTGCCCGGCTCGGCGCCGGCCACCCGTTGGGCCTTCAGGATCGTCGCCGCCCCCGGCACTGGCGTCCAGCCGATCTCCTCCGGCAGGGCGAGGCTGCGCGTCTCGACCGAGACCTCGATCTCGCCCGGACCGCTCCCGGCCGCCGCCTGAACGTAGGACGGGCCGCCGACCGTCACGGCGATCTCCTTCAGGTTCGAGCGGTTGAAGGCGACCGAGACCGTGCGGTCGGGCGCGAGCTGGATGAAATCCGCCGTGACCACCTTGGACAGGTGGGCGCCCGGCACCGAGATCGGCTGGAAGCGGGCCAGGGCCAGCCGGACGAACGGGAAATAGGCGTCGTGGGGATCGATGTCGATGTCGCAGAACCACAGGCCGCGCTCCTCGTCGAACTCGACCTTGTGGCCGGCCGCGCAGAAGCCGGCGACGCCCGGCAGATCGGGCAGGGCCAGGCCGCCGCGGACCTCCTCGGCCAGCCCGAAGTCGCCCGGCAGGGGATACTCCGGCGTGGCGATGGCCCCCGCCCTCCACAAGGGATCTGTGCCCCAGAGCGTGACATAGGGCCTCATGCCCTCGGGTACGGCCGGCGCGGCCAGCCCGGCCGCCGCGGCGAGCGCCGGCCTGGTCGCGGTCTTCGGCCGGATCTGTGTCGCCCTGACGTTCTGCGTCCGGGCGTCCGCCGCGCGCGTCGGCTCGGCGGCGGCCCGGAGCGCCGGCTCGGCCGGCACGCCGGGCGTCGGGGGCAGGACAACGCCGAGGAGCTCGCCGTCGCCGCTCGAGAACCACGGCCGTTCGAGATAAACGCGCAGGCCGCCGCCCTTGCGGCGGCTGGTGAACTTGCCCGGCTCGCGCTTCCGTTCCCAGCCGAAAGTCGGCACGATATAGACGACGCCGGGGATCGCCGGCGGCGCGGCGTTGGGCACGTCGATCGTGACCGGCTCGCTTTTCCGGATCAGGAGCTCCGGGCTCCCGGCGATCTCTTCGGGCATCTGCTCCCGGAAGCGCGTCGTCTCGGTCAGCTCGTAGGTGACGCGGCGGTACTTCGTGTCGCCGAACTCGTGGCGGTGGCCGGTCCGGGCGGTCATGGCGAAGGAGGTCAGGCCGCGGCCGAGCGGCTGTTCCAGGACGTGGGCCGCGCCGTCGAGCGTCCGCCAGGTCTTTTCCCGGACGTTGTCGACCGGCTCCTTCCAGACGGCGGCCAGGTCGAACTTCTGGCTGCTCGAGCCGTGGACGTTGAGCTCGGCTTCGAACACGGCGTGGGTCTCGCCCAGTCCCCTGCGGACCCCGAAGGCCTTCGCGCCCGGCCGGCCGAGCGGCTGCTGGACGGCGTGGACCAGGGTCACGGTCCGGGAGGGCGTCATCATCCAATGGGCGCCGTCGAGGGCGATCTTCCGGATCCGGGCCAGGTCGATCTTCGGCAGCTGGAAAACGGGCCCGAGCTCGACGGGCTTGATTTGCGGCTGCGCCGCCTGGGACTGGACCTTCGCCGCCTGGACGCGCGGGGCCTGGGCCCGGACGGCCTGGGGCGTTTCCGCCGCGGCGGCCGCCGGACGGACGGCCTCCCTCACGACGGCCGGCTTCAGCCCGGGCGGGGCGACGAGCAGCGGCGCCGTCGCCTGCGGCGCTTGGAGGATCTTCGGCGGCAGGACGAGCTCGGGCTTCTCGAGCCAGCGGTAGAGCCCGATGCCGGGGAGGACAGGCTGAGGGAACCAGCAGCTCAGCTGGAGCGTCACGACGTCGGACTTTTTCAAGGGCACGGTCAGAACGCGGGACGAGGCGTCCCACGCGGCCGGCTGGTCGCCCTCCTCGATCCGCAGGCGGAAGGGCCGCGTCGACGGCCAATCGCCGGAAAAGTCGATGCGCAGGGGCTTGCCGGCGGCGAAGCCGGGCAGGCCCCGGACGACGACGCCCTGGGCCCAGGGGTCGGGGAAGTAGGGCAGCTCGATCTCCTGGCCCGGCTCGACCTCCCGGAGCTGGCCGGGGTCCTTGGCGCAGAGGAGGCCGTAGACATCCTTGCGCAGTCCTCCGGCCGCGGCGTCGAACATGCCGTGGGTCTCGGCCGCGAGCTGGGAGGTCTTGGGCGGCACGATGTGGCGCTCGGCCGATTCGCCGGTCGCCGCCGCGTCCTTCTCGATCCGGTCGTTGAAGCTGCGGATGACGACGGCATCGACGGACTCGCCGCGCTTGGCCGCCTCGCGCGGCACGACGACCGGCGGCGGGACGGGATCGAAGCGGGAATAGACGTACGGCTCCCTGGGCGGGGCGGGGATGGCCTTGGACGCGTCGGCCGACTCCGGCCCGACGCTGTTGCCGGCCAGGTCCACGGCCCGGGCCCGGAGCCGGTAGCTCTGCCCGAAGCGCAGCCGGGGCAGCGAGCCGGCCGGCGGCGTGAACCGCGCCTCCAGCCGGAAGGCGGTGGCGGCCCGGCTCTGGATGTCCGCCGTCTTGTCGTCCTCGTCGATCGTCCGGCCCGGCCGCGGCGCGACCAGGCTCCAGCCGTTCCAGGTGAAGATGGATTCGTGGGTGAAGAGGTCGTCGGACGATCCGTCCGCGGCCTGGGTCACGCTCTCGGAGACGAAGCCCTCGTCCTCGAGGGTCACTTCCCGGCCGTTGCGGAGGAAGCCGTACGTCCCGACGCGGCGGCAGAGCGAGCGCCAGGTTCCGCCGGCCTGGTCCCAGACGTCGACGCGGTAGCCCTGGACGAGGTCCTCGCTGTACATCGTCAGCTCGCGCCGCTTTTCGAAGACCTGGTTGAGCTCGAGGGCCGCCCGGAAGGCCTCGGCGATGAAGACGGCGTTGCCCGTCCGGACGACCGAGAGCCCGCCCGAGCGAAGGGCTGCGAGCTCGCCCGCGTCGGAATCTTCCGCCTTGTCGGCCAGGTCGGCGGCCTTGAGCGCCGCGCCGTCCACGTCGAGCTCGACGATGTCGTAGCGCTCGTCGTCGGAGAGATCGAGGAAACCGTCGACGACGTCCGGCCTGGACTCCCGGGAGGCCGCCCGGAATACGCCCTTGGCGGGCTCGAGCGCGAACTTCGTCCAGGCGGCGCGGTCGTCCCGGCCCCGCGGCGCGACGCGGACCAGGCCGCTCGCCGGCAGCCGGCCGGCCGGCAGGTCGATCTCGAAGTCGATCGCCAGCCCCAGGAGCCTCATCAGGGCCGGGTAATTGGCCAGGTGCGAAACGGCCTGGTGGAAGTCGAGCTCCGGCGGCTTGATGGGCACGCGCGGCACGACCGGCCGCTTGGTCTTGGGATCGACGACGGCCTTGTTGTGGGGCTGGTGATAGAGGCGCAGCAGATAGAAGTCCTGGGGCGGGGAGGGCTTGGCCGACACGGGCACGGCCCGGGCCTTCTGGCCTTCGGCCTTGGTCCGGACGCTCTGGGCCAGGCCCTGCGGCGTCCCCTGGGTCTGGACAGCCCCGGCGAACCGAAGGTTCGAGATCGGCTTCAGCCGGATCTGGGCCAGGCCCTCGTTCCGGAACACGGTCTCCATGGCCGGCGGGGCCTCGGGCGACTCGGCGGCCACGTTGATGTATTGCTGGGCGAGGAAGGACCGGACGTGCCGGACCGGAAAGGCGAAGACCGGGCTCTTGGTCAGATCGGCGAAGCGATAGGGCAGGACCGGCGAATCCGGCTGGAAAATGGCCTGCCACAGCTCCGGGTCGGGGTCGGGGCTGGTCCGCCTGGCCGCGACCGGCGCGCCCTTCTCGAACTGGAGGTCGAAGGTCATCCCCTTGACCGCCGCGGCCCAGTCGAGGATCTCGGGGAAGAGCCCGAGGTTCGGCGCGGGGCCGGCCGCCTCGGGCAGGCGGATCGACACCGCCGCCGAGAACTTCAGCTTGCCGTCCTGGATGCCGTTCGGCAGGAAGGCCCAGAGGATCTCCGGTTTGGCCATGGCGTCTCTCCCTCTCCGCGGCCCTTAGGCGAAGGCCTCGCAGTAATCGAGCCAGTGGCTCTCGTCCATCATATCGGCGAACAGCGGCGCCGGCGAGTGGCCGAAGGACCGCTCGACCGAGAGCGTCACCTTGGTGCTGAAGAACAGGACCTTGACCTTGACCGTCAGCGAGGCCTGGCCCCAGACCCGGTTGGTGGCCTGCTCGTAGGTCAGGGACAGGTAGAACTCGGCCGAGATGCTGATGAGGCCGAGGACGTCCAGGCAGCCGACGCAGCGGACGTAGCCGCTGATGGTGACATTGTCGTTCTCGTACTTGAAGTAGATGCCGACCATGAGCGTCACGCCGCCGCTGGCGACGCCGAGGTTCATGGCGAACGAGCCGCCGAACTCGAGCGAGCCCTCGATGAGCTTGATGCCCTGGGGCTGGAGCTCGATGGCGAAGAAGCCGCCGCCGCCGAACAGCGACACGGTCAGCAGGAACGGGTTGGAGCGCTCGTTGAAGGCGAAGCGGAAGGTCAGCGGGTCGCCGGTGAAGGGCAGGGTCACGGCGGCCGTGAACTTCATGCTCTGCAGGCTGAACACGCCGAAGGCGACGGTCGGGATGTTGAAGGTGTAGCCTAGCTGCGCCCCGGTCGCCCCGATGTCGATGATGGGCCCGCCGAGCCCGCCGCCGTCCCCGCCCGAGCCGGGCAGCTGGATCGTGTCCAGGATCTCCTTGACGAATTCTAGCGGCCCGGCGAACTCGAGCTTGGCGATCTTGGGATCGAAGTCGGTCTTCTGGCCCTTCTTCGCGGTGAAGGCGAAGCGGTCGAACTTGATCCGGATCAGGCTGATGATGGGATTGACGAGATCGAGGGTGAAATCCTTCAGGACGCCCTTGAGCTCGTAGTCGGGCTCCCGGCCGTCGAGGTAGACGACGTTCTTGACGTCGATCGTCAGGCTGGCCTTGGTCCCGTCGCGGCCGGCGACGAAGATGGTGAAGTCCTGCAGGTCGGGCTTCCAGGTCATGTATGTGCGGACCGCGGACGGCAGGCCGGCGGCGTCCTGCTGGACCTCGTTCTTGATGGTCAGGGCGGCCTCGCCGCCGGACATGAAGTCGGCCACGGCCCGGACGATGTCCTTGAGCAGGATGCCGCCGAGCAGCTTGGCCTCGTCGTTGAAGAACTTGGCCGGGTCGAAGCGGCCGCCGATCGCGTCGCCGAGGGCGCTCTCGGCCGCGGCCAGGGGATCGCTCGCGCCCTCGGGCAGCAGGCCGCCGACCGGGCCCAGGGCCCGGGACAGCCCGACGATGGGGAAGCTCGGCGAGGCCACCCCGCCGGACTTGTCGCCCTGGCCGGCGAAGTCGAGGACGGGCGCCGCGGCGATGGCCGCGAAGACCTCGCCCTTGTTCGCCCCGCCCAGGCCGCTCTCGAGGTAGGCCTTGGGATAGCTGATGGCCGTGCCGCCCAGGCCGACCATGGCCTTCAGGGCCGGGATGGAGACGGCCGCTTCCTCCATGACCGGGAAGAAGAGCGGCTGGTCCTGGTCCCGCCACTCGGCCGGCGTGACGCGGCCGGCCGGCGTCCGGGCGGCGAAGGTGATGGACTCGACCTCAAGGTCCGTGTCGCCCTTCTTGTCGCTCGCGGCGAAGGCGACCGTCTGGCCGTGGAGGGCCGGCCGCCGGCGCCCGAGCTCGGACTTCCGGCTGTATGTCGGGGCGACCGACTGCATCTTGTCGGGGTCGAAGGCGTAGGTGGCGTCGACGAAGGCCATGGGCATGGCGAACTCGACGCGCTCGCCGGTCCAGTCCGCGGCCGCGCAGTGGAACAGGAAATCCCTGTTCTGGACGCGCGGCCAGAAGGCCGACTGGAGGGCGCCGGGCAGGATCTCGCTGGCGCCGGGGTCCTCGAGGGGCGGGGTCAGGAGCGTCGTGATGCGGACCTCCCGGAACGGGATCTCGCGCCCGCCGGAGGGCTGGAACGGCGCCGGGAAGGCCTTGTCCGGGTTGCGGACGACGATGTACATGCGCTGGAACAGATAGGCGATCTGCCGGCCGTCGGTGCCCTTGCGGAACTTCCGCTCGGTGACCTTGATGAGCGAGGCGGCGTGGCCGAACGGCATGAGGAAGCCCTTGTAGACGACCTTGACGTATTGGTCGCGGCCGAGGGTCGCCTTGTGGCGCCACTCCTCGACGGACAGGGGCGTCGGCAGCCATTCGCCCGAGGAATCGAGCCAGCCGCCGAGGGAGGTCAGCATCAGCCGGTCGACCTCGACGGGCTTGGGCTCCCACGGTTTCGTGCCGAGCTTGAGCGCGAAGTTGCTGGTCAGGTGGACGATCTCGTGGCGGTCCTGGCGGTCGAGCGACATCCGGAAAGGCGCGTTGGAATGGCCCGGGCCGGGCGCGGGCGCGTCGACCCTGCAGTCGGGCGACCAGACGGCCCGGACGGCCATGAGCGGGGTCCCCGCGTCGGCGATCGTCCCGTCCGGGTTGGCCGCGGCCAGGCGCGTATGCCAGAGCTCGGTCCGGCCGCCGCGGGTCACCGGCTCGACCGCGTGGGCCCAGACGTTGAGGGCATGGGGCGAGAGGAAGAGCCGGTAGGGCAGCTCGAGGGCGGTCTGATGGGCCGCCGGCTCGGCGATCTTGAGCAGGGCGGCGTTGATCTGGGCCGGGGTCAGGGCGGCGCGGGCCTGGTAGAGGTTCCGGTCCCTTGGGCCTCCGGGAAGGGCGACGGGACGGGAGTACGCCGTGAGGCGGGACGCCGAGCCGGCCGGACGGGCGCCGGCCGCGGCGGACCTGGCCTGGGCCCGGCTGACGATCTTCGGCGCCACGGCCACAGGCACGAGGCTCGGCTCGAGATCTTCCCAGGCCAGGAGCGATCGGAGCGTGAGCGGGATGGAATCTACGGCCTCGGGGACGAGGAAGGCCAGCCGGGAGGGGCCCGCGATCCGGGCCAGCACGGGCGGCGGCGCCGGCGTTTCGGCCGTCGTCGGCTCGGCCGGCGACTTGGGATCGGGCTTGAATTCGGGCGTGGTCTCGAAGAAGGCCTGCTCGGCGATGTGCTGCGGCGGGAAGTGGACGATGAGGTAGGCCGGGGCCGAGGCTTTCTGCCGGACGAGCCGCGGCGGCGCGCCGGGCTTGACCGTCAGGTTGACGCACTCGATGTCGAGGGCCAGGAGATCGTCGGGCCGCAGGATCGGGATGTGGAGGCTCGAGGCGGACGGCGTGGCCTTGCCGGAGAGCTTGGGCCGGACGGCCTGGGGCCTCGTCCGCGTGATCTGGTCCGGATCGAGCCCGCCGAAAACCGGGCTGACGCCGGCGATGCCCGCCAGGTACAGGAAAGTGCGGCGGGAAAGCTCGGCGGTCCGGCCGTTCTTCTCCGTCTCGTCCTGCGGCAGCGCGTCGTCCCGTTCTTCCTCGTCTTGGCTCATGACAACCCCCGTCCAAGCGGATGGAGCCCCGGTTCCGGGATGGATGCAAGGAGAAAAGATCCGGAAGCGATACGGCGGCCCGGTCGGAGACTCGCGCGCATGATTGTTCGTATCCTTATAAATGAATTGCCCGGCCGAGTCAACTGGGAGAAAGCCGAAGCTTTCCGCCCCGTTGTAATTGATTGAAAAACAGGCAGTAAGGCTCGAGCGGAAGAGGGAAGCGCCGGCGCGGGAACGGACGCGATGGCGCCGGTGACGCCGATGCGCCGGGGACAGGGCCGCTTTTCCGCTCCCGGCGAAAAATTTTTTTTATTTTGTTCGCGCCGGGTTTTATGGTAACCTATCGGTCCCCTCCCTAACGGGGGGCGCGGGTCGAATAAAGGCACGGAGGCCTGAGGCCCAAACAGCCGGCGATCTCCTCTCCTTTATTGCGATCGATTTTTTGGAAAGGGCCGTTCGCTTGCCAACGGACGGGCCCTTCGTCGAAGGAGACGAGATGAATATTTACGTCGGCAACCTCTCTTTTAACCTGTCCGAGGACGACCTTCGGGCGGCCTTCCAGGCCTACGGCACGGTCGAAAAGGCGGCCATCATCACTGATAAGATGAGCGGCCAGTCGCGCGGTTTCGGCTTCGTCGAGATGCCGAACAAGGAAGAAGCCGTCAAGGCCATCGAAAGCCTGAACGGCAAGGACCTCAAGGGCCGCAACCTCAAGGTCAACGAGGCCCAGCCTCGTCCGGCCGGCGGCAACAGGGGCGGGTTCGGCGGCGGCCGCGGCCGTTACTGAGCTCGGCTTAATCCCGTCCCGGGAACGGGGACGACCCGAGGGAAGGGTCCCTGGGGACCATTCCCTTAAGGCCGGCGCAGACCGCGTCGAGCGGTCCGCCCCGGCCGGAACGTTCCATTCTGTTCGCAGATGAAGGCGGACGCTCCCGCAAAGGAGCGTCCGCTTTTTTTTTGCCGCAGCATAAGCCGTGACCGGGCGGCCCGCCCCGGCGGTCGCATCGTCCGCCTTGACATGAAGTCCCGGGCCTCGCTAAAGTGAGGGGCAGGGAGGTTGGCCATGATCGCTCCGGCAGGTTTGTTGAGAGCCCTTGCGCTTACGGCTGCTGTCGCCGCGCTTGCGGCGGCCGCCGGCGCCGCCGACAAGATCTCCGACGATGCCAAGGCCTATCAGGCCGAGCTCGAGGCGATGAAAGGCCAGGCGCCGCCGAAGGTCCTGGACAAGCTCGCTTCCTGGAAATTCGAGCTCATGGACGCCTGGATGGCGGAGGGCGCCGCGTCCCCGGATCTCAAGATGCACAACAAGGGGAAGACGAAGTTCTCCAAGAAGGAGATGGCCGAACTCCTGACGCCGGCCGGAAAGTACAAGTTCGCGCTCTACGGGATCCAGGTCGCCGCGGATTCCGCCACCATGGGCACGATCGACGAGCTGGGCATGAGCTATCAGAAGGACGCCACGGTCGATCTGCGCGTCTTCACCGTCGTCCGCATCACCTTTCGGGACGACCAGCTGGTCGACGTCCGGACCTGGCCCAAGCTGGAAAGCTCCTCGATCGGCGGCGGCACCTGGTATCTTCGGCACGGGCCCGGGCAGCAGGGGCCCCTGTTTCAATGAGGCTCCGGGCCGCCGCCCTCGTCGCCGGGATCAGCATCGCCTCCGCGCTCGCCTGCGACGGCGGGATCTCCGTCCGCAACCTGACCTGTGACAACCGTCCGGAGGCCGCCGGCGTCGGCGTCGACCGGCCCGTTTTCGGCTGGGAGATCGCTTCCGGCGCCAGGGGAGAAGCGCAGCGGGCCTGCCGCATCCTCGTGGCCGCCTCTCCGGAGCTTTGCCAGCCCGGCCGGGCCGATGTTTGGGATTCCGGGCGGCTCGAGACGTCCGAAAGCCAATTCGTCCCCTACGGCGGGAAACGGCTCGACGGCGGCCGGGCTTATTTCTGGAAGGTCGGCGTCTGGGGCCGGCGGGGCCGGGCGGCGGCGTGGAGCGCGGCCGCCCGCTTCGTCACCGAGCTGGCCGGCCCAGGTGATTGGTCCGGGGCCCGCTGGATAGCCTACGAGGAGCTGCCGGAGGCCCTGAAGATCGTGCCCGGCGTTCACGGCGGCGGCGACGATCTCGGCGAGCGGGGCCGGCGGCGGGCGGTCGTCCCGGCCTTCCGCAGGGACTTCGTGGTCCGGAACGAGACCGTCGCCCGGGCCCTCGTTTTCGTCTCCGGGCTGGGCCATTACGAGCTGCGCCTGAATGGGCGGCCGGTCGGCGACTCCTTTCTCGCGCCGGGCTGGACCGATTACCGCAAGACCTGCCTTTACGACACGTATGACGTCACGGACCTCGTGAAGGCGGGGCGGAACGCGATCGGGGCCATCGTCGGCCCGGGCTTCTTCAACGTCAGCCGGGAGCGCTACCGGAAGCTCGTCATCGCCTACGGCTGGCCGATGCTCGTCGTCAAGCTCGACCTCGCCTATGCGTCCGGACGCCGGGAGACGATCACGAGCGGCCCGGATTGGCGGACGGCCCCGTCGCCCGTCGCCTTCAGCAGCATCTACGGCGGCGAGGACTACGACGCCCGGCTCGAAGCGGCCGGCTGGGACGCCGCGGGCTTCGACGACTCCGGCTGGCGCGCGGCCCGGCCCGTCGCCGGGCCGGAGGGCGCGCTCGAGCCGGAGCGGGACTTCCCTCTAAAGGTCGAGGAGCGGATCGAGGCCCGGCGGATCCTCGAGCCGCGGCCGGGCGTCTTCGTCTATGATTTCGGGCAGAACGCCTCGGGGATCGTGGCCCTGAAGGTCCGCGGCCGGCGCGGCGCGACGGTCACGATCTCGCCGGGCGAGCTGCTGAGCGGGGACGGCACGATCGATCAGCGGATGTCGGGCGCGCCCTACCGGCTCGTCTACACGCTCAAGGGCGAGGGGGACGAGGAATGGCGGCCCCGCTTCACCTACTACGGGTTCCGCTACGCCCAGGTCGAAGGGGCCGCGCCCGGAGGGACCGACGGGCCCGCCGATGCGCCCCGGATCCTCGGCCTGACGATGCTGCATACCCGGAACTCGGCGCCGTCCGCAGGGTCGTTCTCCTGCTCGAAAGAGCTCTTCAACCGGACCTTCGCCCTCATCGATTGGGCCATCCGCAGCAACCTGGCCAGCGTGCCCACGGATTGCCCTCACCGGGAGAAGCTCGGCTGGCTCGAGCAGACCCACCTCATGGGCGGCTCCATCCAGTACAACTACCGCATCCTGACGCTCTATCGGAAGCTGGTCAGGGACATGATGGAGGCCCAGCTCGACGACGGGCTCGTCCCGGACATCGCCCCGGAATTCGTGCCCTTCGTCGGCGGCTTCCGTGATTCGCCCGAGTGGGGGAGCGCCGCGGTCATCCTGCCCTGGCTCCTCTACGAATGGTACGGCGACCGCGAGACCATGGCCTCGGCCTTTCCGATGATGAGGCGCTACGTCGATTATCTCGACACGAAAGCCGACGGTCACATCCTGTCCCACGGGCTCGGCGACTGGTGCGACCTCGGGCCGCGGGGGCCGGGCGAGGCCCAGCTGACGCCCAAGGCGCTCACGGCGACGGCCATGTTCTATCGCGACCTCGACCTCCTGGCGCGGATGGCGTCGCTCCTCGGCAGGGCGGACGAGGCCGCCTCGTTCGCGCGCCGGGCGGAGGACGTCCGCCGGGCGTTCAACGGAAGGTTCTACGATGCCGCGGCCAAGGTCTACTCGACCGGCAGCCAGACGTCCTTCGCCATGCCGCTCCATTTTGGGATGGTCGAGCCGGCGGACAGGCCCGGGGTCTTCGCCAATCTCGTCCGCTCGATCCGCGCGGGCGGCGGCGCGCTGACCGCCGGCGACGTCGGCTTCGATTATCTCCTCAAGGCCCTCGAGGATGGCGGCGCCTCGGACCTCGTTTTCGAGATGAACGCCCGCGAGGACGTGCCCGGCTACGGCTATCAGCTGGCCCGGGGGGCGACGGCCCTGACCGAGTCCTGGGCCGCCCTCAGGGAAGTCTCCAACGATCACATGATGCTGGGCCACCTCATGGAGTGGTTCTACTCGGATCTCGCGGGCATCAGGCAGGCGGCCGGCTCGAAGGGCTTCGAAACGGTCGAGATCGCGCCCCGCCCCGTCGGGGACATCGCCTGGGTCAAGGCCCGTTATCATTCGATCCGGGGCGAGATCGCCTGCGACTGGCGGATGGAGAAAGGCCGCTTCTTCGCCGACATCGTCATCCCCGCGAATGCCAGGGCCCTCGTCCGCATCCCGGCCGCGTCCGCGTCGTCCGTCGAAGAGGGCGGCGTTCCGGCCCCGCGCGCCGCCGGCGTCGCTTTCCTCAAGATGGAGGACGGCCGGGCCGTTTTCGCCGTCGGCTCCGGGTCCTACCGCTTCGCTTCGAACGTCGGAACGGCCGCCCCCCGCCGCCCCTAGCGCCGGACGGCTTACTTGACCGTCCTCTCCATCGGCGTGACGACCATGATGAAGGTCAGGATGAGGAAAATGAAGGTCAGCAGGGGAAAGACGGCCCAGAAGAGCCGGCTGAGCTGGGAGGGCCGGTCCCTTCGGCCGTCCATGACCTCCCGGTCCTCGAGCGGCCCGGCCACGGCGACGAGCCCCAGGAGCGAGAGCGTGGACGCCGAGATGATGAAAGCGCACGCGGACGCGATCTCGGCGATCTCCCTGTGGACGAAGCCGAAGAGGGCCTGGATGAGGCCCATGAGCAGGCCGGCCAGGCCGGTCAGGGCGAAGCCGATGGTCCAGGCTCGGGCCCCGGCCCCGCCGCCCATGAAGAGCGCCAGGGCGACGGTCCCGCCGATGACCGCCAGGATCGCCGGCGGGTGGAACAGGACCTTGCCGAGGGGCAGCGGGCCGCCCGGCCGCTGACCTCCGACGAGCAGGAGAATGGTCAGGACGATCACGGCCGCGAAAAGAACGTAGCCCGCGATCCGGCCCAGGCTTGCGGTCCGGCCGGGCGCCGCCGCAGGCCCCGTCGGCCCGGCGCTTCCGGCCTTGCCGGAAAGCTTGATGGCCGGCACGAGACAAACGATGGCCGCGACCAGGCCGTAGAGCGTGACGATGAACGACCGGATCATCCGGCTGCCGGCATCCGCGATCCCCTCGCTGCCGGTCCCGAGGACGATGGTGAAATTGATGGCGCTGCCCATGGCGCCGAGGATCCAGGCGTTGCGGGCGGCCGCTTCCCAGAAATAGGCGGACCTGGCAAGGGCCGCCGCGGGACCGTCGTGCCCCGCCGCATGGCCGAAGGCCGCGGCGATCTCGCGGCCGGTGAAACCCATCAGGCAGGCCGCGGCGCCTCCGAACAGGACATAGAGCAACCCGGCTTTGTTCGTCAGGCCCGGAAAGAGCCCGGAGGCGACGATGGCGACGATCAGGGCGGCGGCGAAGACCCAGCGCCCGGCGGCCAGGCCCTTGGCGGAACGGCTTCCGGCTTTTGTCATGGTCCTATCTCCTTGTCGTATCGAGGATCGCATACGCCGCCTTGAGCGACGAGATCCGCTCGGCCAGTGGGGTCGAGGGCTTTTTGCCCTGGAGGAGGATGCCCGCGAGGAGCATCAGGATCGAGACGGCGGCCCAGACGGGCTTGCGGGCATACCAGGCCCGGGCCGCTGCCCGCCCCGCCGGCGCCCGGTTTTCGGCGAGAACGCGATCGATCCGTTCGCGCATCCCGGCCTGGGCCTCGGGCGGAAGGTCGTCGGCCAGGGCCTTTCGCAGCAAGTCATCAACGCCGGCCTCTTCGCGCCTTTGTTCGATCATGATCTCGACTCCCTGCCGGCCCGATCCGGCCTCCCGGCGCAGCCGGGGAACTGGCGGGACAGCCGCCGGGCCAGGCCGGCCCGGCCGCGCATGACGTGGACCCGGGCCGTCGATTCCGAGCAGCCCATGGCCCGGGCGATATCCTCATAGGAGCGTTCCTCGATGACATGAAGGAGGAGCGCCGTCGCCTGCCGCCGGGGCAGCCGGCCGATGGCGGCGAGGACAGCCGCCCGGAGTTCCCGGTCTTCGAGCCCCTTTTCGGCCGTAGCCGAAACCCCGTCGTCCCCGGGATCGGTCAGGCCGTGGACCTCGTGGCGGAGGAAGCGCCGGCTCTTGCGCACGGCGTCGTAGGCCGAGGAGACGGCGATCCGCAGGATCAGGGCCTCGGGCCGTGGATGCCGGGCGATCGCCTCCCGCTTCTTCCAGACGACCGTCAGGGCGTCCTGGAGGGCGTCCTCGGCCGCCTCCCTCTGGCGGACGATCCGCCAGATCGAACGCATCATCCGCGGCTCGAGCGGCCGGACCAGGGCGTCGTAATCGAATTCCCGGCTCTCCACCGCGTCCGCCCTTTCGGGGACAATGTAATCCATGGACGCGGGAGAATCAAACCCCGGCCCGGGCGCGGCGCCATCTCCGTTTGCCGGCCTCACTTCTCGATGGGTGTGACGACCAGGATGACCATGCCGAGAAGGTCGCGGACGGCCTCCTGGCTCCGGCCCGCTTTGTGCGCGGCCAAGGCGGAATCGAGAAGCCGGCCGCAGATCTTGACGGCCAGATCGATGCCCTTCGCCGGCTCCTTGACGGACTTGAGCTCCTCGGGGATCGTCCAGGCCGTGCCGCCCGAGACCGATCCGTAGGCCAGGCCGAGGTCCCGGTACGCTTCGTCGGAGAAGAGCCCGTCCGCCTCGACGATCTTTTTGACACCCTCGATCCGCGACCGGGTTCCTCCGGCCTGGTCGGTCCGGGGAAGGATCAGGAGCGAGGCGTCCAGGGCGTCGACCAGGGCCCTGGTGATGGCCTCGCGGCCGGGGTCGGGGGTCATGACGACGGACCGGGCCCGGGCGATGAGGGCCTCCGGCCCGGTCTGCGCGCTTCCGGCGGCGGGGATCGCGGCGAGAAGAGCGATGATCGCGATGAGAACGGACGTGCGCTGCCTTTTCATTGCGGCCTCCCGGAAAAAGGTTGACGGTCTTTCATATCCACCCGATAACCGTCCGCCCCCCCGTTATTGTTTACAAAATGGGGGACACGATACCTATTTCCGATTTTCCTGCCTGATTAAAATGCGGGACATGATATCCACTTCTCTTTTCCTGGCCCATATCGGGGGAGAGGCACCCGCCGCCCGAAAAATAGGAAATAGGTATCATATCCCCCATTTCAGGATGGAGACGCTTGTGAGATACCCGGCCGTGAGCGCCGGCCCGACGGCCAGGGCTCCGACTATCTTCAGGACCAGGACCATCAGGACGAAAACCGCGGTCGTTATGGCCAGCTGGGCGCCCACCGCGATGCCGATCGGGGCGGTGCGGTGAGCCCGGACGAGGACGCCCCTCTCCAGCGACAGGATGGACTCGAGGAAGGGGAGGAGCGAGAGCATGGCGCCGGGCACGACGGCGAAGGCGGCCAGGTCCGGCGCCAGGCCCGAGACCTGCCGGTACCAGACCAGGCCCAGGGGGGAGACCGTGACCAGGGCCAGGGCGACCGTGGAGATCGCGCCGAGACGGACGGTGAAGCGGCCGAGGACGCTCCGGCCCGCGCCGTCGTCGCCGAGGAGGGCGATGACGACCTCCTGCATGGCGATCCCGGCCGAGCGGAACACGAAGGCCAGCCCGGTGATGACCGGCAGCGCGGCCAAAGACTCGAGCGGCATGCGGCCGCGGGCCAGGAAGAAGGTCGTCAACGGATTGATGAAGAAGGTCAGGAACGAGGTCAGGGCCAGCGGCACGTAGAAGCGCAGGATGCGGACGGCGGTCAGCGCGCGGCCGAAGGCGCAGGCCGCCTCGTCCTGGCGGAGAAGGCGCCGGACGGTCCGCCGGGCCATGAACCAGCTGGCCGCGGCCTCGGCCACCACGCCGGCGCCGAGCGCGCCCGTGCCGACGCTGGCGCCGGGCAGCCGGACGACGAGGGCCAGGAACAGGCCGGTCGCGGCCATGGCCGAAAGGCGGATGACCGTGCCCCAGGTCACGGCCTGCGGCCGGCCGTCGCGGATGAGGACGCCCTGATAGAACCGGCGGAAGCCGATGGCCCCCGGCCAAAGGACGAGGAAGATCATCGACCGGCTGGCCAGTCGGGCCAGGTCGGGCGAGAGGCCCATGACGCCCCGGGCGACGAAGCCGAAGACGGGCGGCGTGATCAGGACGATCATGACCGCCGTGACAGCCGCGTTCATCGCGTTCGAGAAGCGCCGCATCTTCCGGCAGGCGACGCCGTCCCCGACGAGGGCGTTCGAGGCCGAGAGCATCATGATGATGGGCGATTCGACCATCCAGGCCAGGGCCGTGGCCACGGCGAAGGCGGCCAGGTTCTCCTTCGGCGAGGCGAGACGGGCGATGACGGCGGCCACGAACGGCCCCTCGGCGGCCATCATCAGCCAGGTGGCCTCCAGGGGCAGCCAGAAGCGGGCGACGCGGCGCGGCGTCAGGTCGTTCGGCGAGATGTAGTGGGCGCGCATGTTTGGCGCAATAGGATAGCACGTCGAAGCCGGCCCGACAAACGGCCGCCCGGGATCGGGAGGGCGATTTACCTCAACGACGGCGCCTTCGACCGGATCTTTTTTCTGGCTGCCGGTTTCCGCATCGACCAGCCGGCAAAAGACGGGCCGGACCGGCCGGGTCGCGAACGTTCCCGCTAGAACGCGATGCCCGCGCCGACCCCGAAAACGAGCCGTTTCGAGCCGTAGTCCATCTCGCCGCCCGGATAGGCCGAGGCCCCCCGGACGGCCGAGGCGTAGCGGAGGAAGACGTCGAACGACAGGTCGCTGACCCTCTCGCCGTCGTCCCAGATGGAGAAGAGCGGGCCCTCGTACCCGAAGCCGAGCGAATAGACGTTGCGCTCGAGGTCGGGATAGACGGGCGTCCGGCCGGTTTCGTCGACCGAGCTCCGCAGGCGGGCATAGCCGGTCCGCAGGGCGAGGTAGCGCCCGGGCCGGATCTCCAGCCCGGCTTTGATGTCCCGGGTGTCCCTGAGCGCCAGGGCCACGCCCTGGACGCCGTAATCGAGCGACAGGCCGTAGAACTCCTGGTAGTCGGGCGTGAAGGATGGATTGAGAGCCTGGCCTTCCGCGTTCGAACGGAAGATCCAGTCGCCGAAGCCGCTCCAGCGGTTCCATTGGACGTCGAGATAAAGGGAGACCGGCTTGACGGGCGTGAGGGCGATGCCGCAGGCGATCTCGCGGGGCAGGGTCAGGCGGGCCGTGACGTTCTGCGTGGCGTAGTAGAAATCGATGAGATCGGAAACGCGGCGCGACGGCCTGTAGGGATCGGGCACGGTGGCGCCCGAGATGTCCAGCATGCGGTTGAACACGTCCGTGCCGGCATAGTCGATCGAGACGCTCTGCTGGAACCGGGCCCCGATCTGGAGGGCCGGCAGGACCTTCCACAAGGCTCCGGCCGTGAAGCCCAGGCCGTGGCCGCTCAAGGCCTGGCTGCTCTCGACGTCGATGTCCCGGTCGAGCGGATAGGTCTCGAGGTTGAAGGGGATGATGTGCCGCCAGCGCAGGCTCGACGACACGACGTCGACGCCGGCGCTCACGGCCAAGCCCTTGACGACCTCGACGGCCAGGGCCGTCCGGAAGAAGAGCGTCCGCAGGCGGTTGCGGGTCACGGCGCCCTCGGCGTCCCAGCCCGGCGACCAGTACGATTCGTAATTGAACGGGGAGAACAGGCCCGTGGCGACGGTCACGCCACGCAGGAGCTGCCAGGCCACGGCGAAGTCGCCCAGGAACTCGGACGGCTCCGACCGCCAGGTCCGGCCGCCGTCCGGCCAGGCCGCCGACGTCTTGCGGTTGTCGAACATGATGTTGGTCTTGAGGCGAAATCCGGACAGGAAGGCCAGCCCGGCCGGATTATAGAATAGTCCGGTGGCATCGTCGGACCGGGCCGTGAACGCGCCTCCCAGGCCGGTCGCCCGGGCGCTGGGCTCGTGGAACGTCAGGTCGTCGGCGCCCAGCCGGAACGGCAACGGAACCAGGATGAGCGCCAGGATGAGGGTCAGGCGGGGACCGCGAAGGAGCTTCGCCCGGATCATGTTCATGATGCCTCCGCTTCTTAAAGGACGGCTATCTTACCATTCGCGGCGGGGAATATGAAGGAGCCATCGATCGACAGCGGCGCGGTCCGGCCCAACGACGGTCCCGGCCTGAGGCGGACATGCGTCCTCGCGGCGGGCTCATTTCCTGACGACGCGGATCGTCCTGATCTCATACGGGGCGAGGGTGACCGCGATCGAGGGGCCCGAGCCGATCACGCCTCCGGCCGGACGCTCTATGAGGTCGGCCTCGCGGGCCTCGACCGGCCAGGGCAGCTCGATCTTCGCCTCGGTTTTCCGGCCCGCCGTCTCGTAGAGCCGGAGGATGAGGCCGCGCTCGGCGTAGCCCATCTCCTTCTTGAGCGCGGACAGGACGACGTTAGACGGGCCGACCCGGATGAACGAATGGACCGGCGGCAGTTCCCCGCCGTGGACGAGAGGCACGCGGGCGATGAGCGGGTTGCCGAGTTCGTAGCCCCGGCGCGTCACCTCGGCGGCCCTCCAGTCGCCGCGGTGGGGGACGATCGAGCAAAGAAGCTCGTGGCGGCCGCGGTCGGCCTCCGGGTCGGGATAGGTCGAGCCGTGGACGACGGACAGGCGCATGACCCCGCCCTTGACGTCGAAGCCGTACTTCGAGTCGTTGAGCAGGGCCGCGCCGTACTCGCCCGACCCTTCCGAGACGTCGATCCAGCGCAGGGCCGGCACCTCCGTGCCGTCGGACGGGCGGGCTATCGAGCCGTAGGGGATCTCGAAGCGGGCGGCCGCAGACTTGAGGGCGAGCGGGAAGGCGGCCTTGATCATGATGTTCCGCTCGCGCCAATCGAACCGCGTCCGGAAGTCCAGGCGCGGCAGGCCGGCGCAGAGGGTCAGGTCCTGCTCGAAGGTCGAGTCGCGGAAGCGGGACTTGACCCGGAGCACGGCCCGGACCGGGCCCTTCTCGACGAGCTCGACGGCGGCGCCGGTCTCGCCGATCCTTCCGGCCAGGCCCTTGAGGCCGAGCTCCCAGGCCGACATCTCCTTGGGATCGTCGATGAACGCCTCGAGGACGTTCCCCGGCCCGGCCAGGACCTCGCGCCCGGCGGCCTTGTCGTACAGGCTCGTGATCCAGCCGGTCTTCGGGTCGACGCGGACCTTGAGGAACTCGTTCTCGAGCTCGTTCGCCCCGACCCTGAGGCCCGCCGCCGCGCCGCCGCCCGCCGCGCCCGCCGGCTCTTCCGCGGACACGCCGGCGGGGACCGCGCGATAGAGCCTGTAGCCCAGCGAGGGCACGTCGCGGGCCAGGAACAGGACGCGGAGGATCGCCGTATCGCCCTGGGCGCGCCTGTCGAGGACCTGGGCCGGAATGCTCCGGCCCCCGCCGTCGGTCAGCCGAACGGTCCCTTCCCACGGCTTCGCCGTCCCGGCGTCCGGCGGCACGGCGATCTCGGCGATGACGGGCTCTGTCCGGTCCCAGAAGAGCGGATTGTAGACGACGACGGGAAAGCCCTCGCCCCGCGTGTCGATCCGGCTCGAGATGGTCTCGAGCGAGAAGTCGAGGGCCCGCTCGCCGCGCATCCGGGCCTGGCGGTAAAAGCCGGCGACCTCGTCGTAAACGGGCCCGATGCTCGAGCCGTCGAGGATGTCGTGGAACTGGTTGCGGAGGACGATCTTCCAGGCCTCGTCGAGGTCCCGCTCGGGGTAATAATCGCGGTAGCCCGAGGCCACGGCGACGGCCGAGAACTTCTCCGCCGTGACGAGCAGGCTCTCGAGCTGGCGGTTGCTCTTCTTGGCCGCCGCCTGGGTCGTGTAGCAGGCCGGGAAAGTGAAGTTGAGCTCGCGCGAAACGAGCGGGAAGCCGGCCCCGTTCGCGGCCGCGTTCTCGAGGAAGGCCTGGGGAACGTCGAAGACGAGCTGCGGCTGGCCGGGATCGCCGCGGAACTTCTCGATGGCGGCGATGTCCGCGTCGCGCGGCCCGCCGCCGTGGTCCCCGGCGCCGTAGAGGAGCAGGAAGTCCTTGACGGCGGTGTTCTTGCGGGCCTCCTCCAGGATCTTCAGGGTCCCGTCCTGGAGGCTGACGTTGTACCAGCCCGGCGGGACGTAGCCGAGGACGCGGGAGCCGTCCATCCCTTCCCACCAGAAGAAGGGAGTCGGGTCGGGTCCCGGCGCGCAGCGGCCGAAGACATAGGAATCGATGCCGGCCCGTCGCAGGATCTGGGGCATCTGCCAGTTGTGCCCGAACGTGTCGGGGTTCCAGCCGACCTTGACGTCGACGCCGAACCTGTCCAGGAAGTAGCGCTTGCCGTAAAGGAGTTGGCGGGCCAGGGCCTCGCCGTCGGGCATGTTGGCGTCGGGCTCGACCCACATGCCGCCGACCGGCACCCAGGTCCCCTCCTTGATCTTGCGGGCGATGCGGGCGAAGAGATCGGGCGACTCCCTCTCGATCGCGTCGTAGATCGCCGCCTGGCTCTGGGCGAAGGTCAGGCCTGGCAGCCGGTCCATCTGGGCCAGCGTCCCCCGGAAGGTGTGGACGGCGATGTCGGCCACGGTCTCCTCCCAGCGCCAGAGCCAGCTCAGGTCGATGTGGGCGTGACCGACGAGATGGGCGGTCAGGGACCGCGGCGGAACGGCCGCGGGGGCGGCGGACCGCTTCTGCCCGGGCGCGCCCGGGCCGGCGGCGGCCCGCGCGGCCGGCCCGGCCGAGGCCAGGACGGCGGTGGCGATCAGCAGGACGGGCAGGGCGGAACGAAAGCTGATCCTCATGGCGGGACTCCTCGCTTCAGTCGCGGACGTCGAACGTCACGGCGGAGAACTTGAAATCCTTGTAGACGGCCTCGGTCGTCGACCGGACGAAGGGCTTGCCGGAGTCCTTGAGATAAGCTTCCTCCACGGACAGGCGGCCGGGGAAGCGGAGGCCGTTCTGCTCAACGCCGAGCTCGGCGCGGAAGGTCAGCCGGGGCGTCCGCTTGAAGAGCTCGCCCCGCCTGACGAAGACGTCGAAGCGGCCGGCCCGGCTCTCGCTCCACTCGATCCTGAGGATGTCGCCGGTGGCCGGATCGACCCAGGCCTGTCCGTGGAGACAGCGGCCGGCCGGGACGCCGGGCCTGGGCTTGGCCTCGATGACGACGGCGTCGACCGAGCCAATCCGGTCCCGTCCGGCGATCGAGAAGTCGAATCCCGGCTGGACCCGCTCGCCGAAAAGGCCGACCGGCCCGAGAAGGGCGGAGCCGAAGACGTCGACGGATATCTGGAGCTCGGCGTCGGGAACGACCTTGCTCTTGCCGTTCTCCTCGAGCTGGGCGCGGACCTCGCGGAAGGCCCGCCCGGCCCGGACGCATCGGTAATCGTAGACGAACGAGCGCTTTATCTTCCTGACGGTGCTGATCGTGAGCGTCGGTCCCAGGAAGGGCGATGTGCCGGATCCGGACGGCGGCGCCGCCGGCGAACGATCGAGCTTCGGGTCGATCGTCTCCCGGATCTCCTCGCGGCAGGCGAGATCGAAGGCCGAACTCTCGAGCCTGCGGCAATATCCGGCGGCCTTGGCCAGGAGCGAGGCCAGCTCGGCGGAAGCCGGCGGGGCGGTCTCTATCTTCTGCGGCGGCCGCTGGGGAAGGCGATGGTCCGGCGCCGGGACGGCCGCCACCGCTCGGATCGAGAGAAGAACGAGGGCCGCGCCGGCCGATGCCGCGGCCGCGACGGTTCCGGCGTGGCGAGACCTTCTCATGCGCGATCCTCCTCCGGGAACGACGGTTTTTCGCCGCCCGCGGACCAGGATAGGCCCGCGCCCCGGGGAAATCAAGCTTGGGGGTTGGCCGGGAGTCCCGGGGGGAGGCCCGGTGCGTCGGGAAGGTGCAGGGTTGAGCGCCGGGGTGATTCATAGGATAATGTGGCGGCCGGGAGGACCCGATGGCGATGCGATACGGATGCGACGAGAACGATCTGGCCCATTATACGTGTTATCGAACGCTCCATAAGCCGCCGGTCGACGGCCGCCTGGACGGGCCGGCCTGGCGGGAGGCGCCGAAATCCCGGCGCTTCGTCGATCTCGTCAGCGGCGTGCCCGGCTTCCTCGAGACGCGGCTGGCCGCGCTCTGGGACGACGAGGCCCTTTACGTCGCCTTCTGGGTGAGCGAGCCCGACGTCCAGGCCCGCCTGGCCGAGCGCGACGCGCTCGTCTGGACCGAGAACGACGTCGAGATCTTCATCGGCGGCGAGGACTGCTACTATGAATTCCAGATCAACGCCCTGGGGACGATCTACGAGGTCTTTTACGTCTGGCAGGACGCGCTGAAGAAGGGAAGCCGGTTCGACGCGCCGGAGTTCGACCTGCGCGAGCGGCGGGTCGACGTCATCGGCGGCTTCCAGGACGGCCTGCGCTACGGCCGGCACCCGCGGGGCCGGCGCTGGGCCTTCATGGACTGGGACTTCCCGGGATTGCGCGCGGCGGTCCAGGTCCGGGGCACGCTCAACGACGCGTCCGACGTCGACGAGGGCTGGACGGCCGAGATCGCCTTTCCCTGGAGCGGCATGAAGCATCTCGCCGGCGGCCGGCCGCTGCCGCCGCGCGACGGCGACGTCTGGCGCATGGACTTCTCCCGCTTCGAGCTCCTCCGCAGCTGCGGCGTGACGGTGGAACCGCACCCGGGTTGGGCCCTCAACAAGCACGGGATCTACGACTCCCATATCCCCGAGTGCTTTTCTTTTATCCACTTCCGAGCTGCCTTGGCTAACGCAAACGGCTCTAAATAAAACAGATAACCGGAAATTGGGCCTGCCCATAAGCTGTTGATCCTGGCTTTTTAGGCCCTTTTTCGCGATTCCGAGGCCCATATTCACATCGGCATAGCCTGGAAAGCGTTGGTCCCAAGGCCGGGCCGGCAGGCGGGACTTTTTGCGTATGGGCGGCCGGGCTTTCTATAGTACAATCCGCGTCATGAACGCATCGCGCCGATCAGGATACGTCTTAGGATCAGCCATCCTCGCCTTGGGGCTCATGACCGCGCTCGCCGGATGCGGCGGGCCGGATGCCAAGCCGGGCGCGCCTGGCTCCGCCGGAGCCGCTTCGGCTGAGGGGGCCGGACTGCCCGGCCTCAGGGACCGGGCGGCGCTTTACAACGGCTGGCTCAAGGAGCGCTTCGACCGCATCCTGCCGGAGATCATGCGCCGCGAGGGGATCGATATGTGGGTTGTCGTCTGCCGCGAGCACGCCGAAGACCCGGTCTATCCGACGCTCATGCCCCAGCCGAACATGTTCGCCTGGCGCCTGTCGATGCTCGTCTTCTTCGACCGGGGCGCGGCGGCGGGAGTGGAGCGGCTTTCCGTCAACCCTTTCGGCAGCGGCGACTTCAACAAAGAAATCGGGGACTATTACGCGCCCGGCTGGACGAGCCAGGCCGAGGACCCATGGGCCCGCCTGGCGCGGATCATCCGGGAGAGGAACCCGAAGAAGATCGCGATCGACGAATCGGGGACGTTCGCCTTCGCCGACGGGCTGACGGCCGCGCTCAAGGCGGAGCTCGTCGCCGCCCTCGGGCCCAGGCTTGCGGCCCGCCTCGTTTCGGCGGAACGGCTGGCCGTCGGCTGGCTGGAGAAGCGGACGGCCGGGGAGATCGACTTCTACGCCCGGCTGGCCGCCATGAACCGCCGCGTCGCGGCCGAGGCGCTGTCCGATAAGGCCATCCAGCCCGGCGTCACCACGCTGGCCGACCTCTCCTGGTGGACGCGCGAGCGCTATGCCGCGCTGGGCGTCGAGCCCTGGTTCCAGCCGAGCTTTTACATCGTGCGGCGGGCCGGCGGCCCTGCCGACGAAGCCCTGCGCCGGACCATCCTGCCAGGCGACCTCGTCCGCTGCGACATCGGCTTTTCCTGCCTGGGGATGACGACCGACATCCAGGAAGCCGCCTATGTCCTGCGCGAGGGCGAGACCGAGGTTCCGGCCGGCCTGCGCCAGGCGATGCGGCTAGGCAACCGCCTCCAGGACATCCTGGCGGGCGAGTTCGCGGAGGGCCGGACCGGCAACGAGGTCCTGGCGGCGGCCCTTGGCAAGGCCCGGGCGGAGGGGATCAAGCCGAAGATCTATTCGCACCCTCTCAATTATTACGGTCACGGCGCCGGCCCGAAGATCGGCCTGGGCGACATGCAGAACGGCGTGCCCGGCGTCGGCGACTATCCGCTCCACGCCGACACTTGCTGGGCCGTGGAGCTCAGCATCGGCGCGCCGGTTCCCGAGTGGGGCGGCCAGGAGATATCCTTCGCCCTCGAGCAGAGCGCCGTCTTCAACAGGGCCGGCGTCGTCTTTCCCGCCGGCCGCCAGACTCTTATTGGAGCCTTGGCTAACGCAACACACACAAAATAAATGCAATAAGCCCGATCAGGAAGAATACCGTATCTTAAAGTCCTTGGTTTTCTGCCCGTTTTTCCGCATTTTCACATTTTTGCCTTTGGCATTTTAATCGTCAGGTTTGGGAAAGCAGGAAATTGTCCGAAAAAACCCCGAAATAAGCTGATCGGGCCCTTCGTTTTCTGAGCTATTGTTATTCTAATGAGCAGGTTGCGTTAGCCAAGGCAACTAAGACCCCAGCCGTTCGAGGAAGACGCGGCGGACGCGCTCGATGAGCTCGCCGGCCGTCTCCCTGGTATAGCCGGCCGTCGGCACGGCCGGCTCGATGGTCACGTTGACCAGCCCGGGCCGGATGACCAGGCTGCCCTTCCGCGCGATCTCGAAGGCCCCCTGCTGCACGATCGGCAGGATGTCGACGCCCGCCTCGATGGCCATCAGGAATCCGCCGCGCTTGAAGGGGGAGAGCCGCCCGTCGAGCGTGCGCGTGCCTTCGGGCATGATGCCGAACGAGACCCCCGGCCGCTCCCTGATCCAGGCCGCGGCCCGGCGCAGGGTCTGGACCGCCCTGGCCGTATCCTTGCGACTCAGGGGGAACATGCCCATGCGGCTGAGGGTCGCGCCGTAGACGGGCCAGCGGAAGTGGCTTTCCTCCTCGGCGCCCCGCAGCGGCGGCGGGAAGGCGACCTGGTAAACGAGCGGGTCGAAAAAATTGACGTGGTTCATCATGGCGATGTACTGCCGGCCGGGGACGATGTTCTCGCGGCCCCGGACGCGCAGGCGCACCCCGGCCGCCAGCAGGACGGCCCGGCAGCCGCCCTTGATGAGGGCCTCGAGCGCCCGGCCGCGGCAGAGGAAGGAGCCGATCACGATGCCCAGGCAGGCGGCGACGAACACGGGCAGGGTGACGATCCAGACGAAAAGCGACCGCAGCTCGCCGAGGCTCTCTCTCATTGGGCGCACGGTCAGGCCAGGAAGTCGAGTTCGTCCGGCAGGACCCTGATCCGCAGCGGCGTCCAGCCGACGAGCTCGCCGTCGGCCATCAGCCGCAGCGGCGGGTCGGCCTCGATCCCGATCGCGGCGGCCTGGCGCATGTGGACCCGGGGATGATCGGCGTGCTTGCCGGAAAAAACGCCCGAGAAGATGGAGACGATCTCGCGGCGGTTGACGTTGTTGAAGAGGACGATGTCCGCCCGGCCGTCCCCGGTCTCGGCCTTCGGGGCGATCATCATCTTGCCGCCGGTGTACTTCGAGTTGGAGACGACCAGGGCGCTGTTCGCGGCCTCGAGCCGCCGCCCGTCGGCCTCGATGACGATGCGGTTGGACATGCCGCGGGCGAGCCGGGCCAGCACCGCCACGCTGTAGCCGGCCGCGCCCAGGAACTTGAGGCGCTCGTTGGTCAGCCGGAGGATGTCGGCGATGAGGCCGACGCCGATGATGTTGAGGGAATAGCGCCGGACGGTCCGGCCCCGCTCCCGCTCCTCGAACTCGACGAGATCGACCTTGCGGCGGCGCCCGGCCAATATCGCGTCGAGGGCCTGGTCCGGCGTCTCGATGCCGAAATCGCGGATGAACGAGTTGCCCGTCCCGGCCGGGATCTGGCCGATCTCGGGCCGGCGGCCGGGTCGGCCCTCGGCGTAGAGGCCGTTGATGAGCTCGTACGGCGTGCCGTCGCCGCCGAGGCAGACGATGCGGTCGTAGCCGGCGCCGGCCGCCTCCCGGCCGATCTCGACCGAGTGGCCCGGGTGCTCGGAGAACCGGACCTCGAGGCCGGGGAAGGCTCCCCGGAGGCGCGGCTCGAGCCGCTCGAACACCTTCCGGCCCCGCCCATGACCGGCGGCCGGGTTGACGAGAAGAAGCGTTTTCATGGCCCTACCCTATAGCACAAGCCCCGGAAAATGAAAAGCGCCGGCGCGAGTCCTGGCCCGGGCGCGGCCAGGGTTGAGCCCGGGCCCCGTTTTGAGCTATTGTGAGCGGGTCGGCCCGCGGGCCGGAGGACGGAGATGCGCCCGTCGCGGCCGGCCGGATGTCGCGGAGCATGGGAGGACTGATCATGAAGCGGGTTATCGGAGGAGCGATCGTGATCCTGGGAGCGGCCGTCCTGACCCTCTTTGCGGCGGCCGGCCCGCTGGCCGGCTGGGACCCGGCGGCCGCCCACGACCGGGCCGCCGCGGACGCTTTCGCCGCCGCCCACGCGACGAAGGGCTCGCTGCCGCCGTTCTCGTTCATCTACGGCGGCCAGGCCTCTTCCGGCCTCCTGGGACGCTGGACGGTCACCGCCGAGGAGAAGGCCGATGGCCCGAAGCTGGTCCGGACGTTCGTTTACGCCGATCCGGCGACCGGGCTCCGCGTCACGGCGGTCTACACGCTTTACCGCGATTTCCCGGCCGTCGAGTGGGTGGTGCGGTTCAAGAACGCGGGCCGGGCCGACACGCCGGTCATCGAGACGGTCCGGTCCTGCGCCGTCTCGCTGGCTGGGTTCGCGGAGTCGGCCGCGGGGCCGGTCATGCTCTACCGGGCCCGTGGCAGCGCCGCGGAACGGTCCGACTTCGGCCCGATCAACGAGCCCCTGGCGGCTAAGGCCGAGATCCGGTTCGGGCCGGCGGCCGGCCGGTCGTCGGACACGAACGCCCTGCCGTTCTTCAACGCCGCCGCGCCCGGCCACGGCGTCGTCGCGGCCATCGGCTGGAGCGGCCGCTGGGAGGCCGCGGTCGGTCGCAAGGGCGCCGACCCGCGCTCGCTCGAGCTGGCCGCCGGCCTGGCCGAAACGCACTTCCGGCTCCATCCTGGCGAGGAGGTCCGGACCCCGTCCATCGCGCTCCTCTTCTGGAAGGACCCCGACCGGATGGCCGGGCACAACCTCTTCCGCCGCTTCGTCCTGGCCCATCATATGCCGCGGCGGGACGGCCGGCCCGTGCCGCTGCCGATCGCCCACGGCGTCGGGTTCGGCGGGCCCCTGCCGTGCAACGAGTACGTCTGCGCCACCGAGAGCTACGCCATCGGCATGATCGAGCGGCTGCACCAGTTCGGCATCGAGCCCGACGCCTGCTGGATCGACGCCGGCTGGTACGAGAACCCGACCCCCTACTGGTGGTCCGGCGTCGGCACGTGGACGGTCAACACGAAGAACTTCCCGCGCGGCCTCAAGCCCGTGACCGATGCGGCCGGGAAATACGGCCAGGGGTTCGTCGTCTGGTTCGAGCCCGAGCGCGTCTACGAGAAGACCTGGCTCGACCGCGAGCACAAGGATTGGCTGACCGTGCTGCCGGGCAATCCCAACCGCCTGCTCGACCTGGGCAACCCGAAGGCCCTGGCCTGGCTCGTCGACCACGTCTCGAACTTCCTGCGGGACGAGGGCGTGACCATCTACCGGCAGGACTTCAACTTCGATCCCCGGCCCTATTGGAAGGCCATGGACGCGCCGGACCGGGTCGGTATCGCCGAGATGAAGCACATCGACGGGCTGTACAAGTTCTGGGACGCCCTCCTCGGGCGCAACCCCGGGCTCCTCATCGACAACTGCGCCTCGGGCGGCCGCCGCATCGACCTCGAGACGACGAGCCGGAGCATCCCGCTCTGGCGGACGGACTATAACTACTGGGAGCCGAACGGCTATCAGTGCCATACCTACGGGCTCCATTTCTTCCTGCCGGCCAGCGGCACCGGCAACGGCGACCCGCGCAAGTACTGGTTCCGCAGCTCGATGGGCGGGGCCGTGGTCATGGGCTGGGAGCTCACGTCGAGCTTCAACCTTCGCGCCGCCCTCGAGGACGTGGCCGAGTTCCGGGCGCTCCGGGATTATCTCTACGGCGATTACTACCCGCTGACGGGCTATGCGACGGGCGACGACGCCTGGGCGGCCTTCCAGTGGGACCGGCCGGAAGCGGGCGACGGGATCGTGCTGGCCTTCCGGCGGCCGCAGGCGCCGCAGGCGGCCATCGCGGTCAGGCTCGGCGGCCTCGAGGCGGGCGCGGATTACGAGGTGAGCTACGAGGACTACGGGGTCGCCGTCATCAGGAGCGGCCGCGAGCTGGCCGACGGCCTGACGCTCAAGATCGCCGAGGCCCCGGGCTCGATGCTGATCAAGTACCGGCGGGTGCGTTGAGGGCGGGAAGGAGGGCGGCGTGATCGAGCTGACGAACGTTTTCAAGAGCTACAACCGCGGCCGGATCAAGGCCGTGGACGACCTGACGCTGACCGTGCGGCCGGGCGAGATCTTCGGCTTCCTGGGGCCGAACGGCGCCGGCAAGACGACGACCATCAAGATGATCGTCGGGCTGCTGCGCCCCGACGCGGGGCGGATCGCGGTCGACGGGTTCGATATCGCCGCGGACGGGCTCCGGGCCAAGCAGGTGACGACGTACGTGCCGGACATTCCGGCCGTCTACGAGCGGCTGACCGGGCTCGAATACCTCAACTTCATCGGCGACGTCTACGGCGTGCCGCGGGAGGAGCGCCTGGATCGGATCGGCAAGTGGCTGGAGGTCTTCGAGCTGGCTTCGGCCGTCACGAACCCGATCCAGAGCTATTCGCACGGCATGAAGCAGAAGATCGTGCTCGCGGCGGCCCTGCTGCCCGCCCCGCGGGTCATGGTCCTGGACGAGCCGCTGGTCGGGCTCGACCCGCGGGCGGCCCACCAGATCAAGGAGATGTTCCGCGAGCACTGCGACGCGGGCAAGACGCTCTTTTTCTCGACCCACATCATGGAGGTGGCCGAGAAGCTGTGCGACCGGATCGGCATCATCCATCGGGGCCGGCTGGTCGCTTGCGGCACGATGGCCGAGCTCAAGGCCCTCGACCGGACCGAAGCCGGGTTGTCGCTCGAAGATATCTTCCTGGAGCTGACGGACAAATGAGCGGGGAGAAGGCGTCGGTGCCGGGAGCGGCGGCCGGGCCGGCTGGCGGCGTGGGGGCCCCGCGGCGGCTGGCGGCCGTCGTCCGGGCGGGCCTGCGGTCGAGCTTCGGGCTGGCGACCCTGAAGCACCGTCTGTTCCGGGAGAAGAAGGACCGCTGGCTCGTGCCGCTCGTCGGGGCGGCCGCGCTGGGCGCCGTGCCGATGTTCTACGGCTTCATCCTGCTCATCGAGAACGTCTACCTCGCGCTCAAGCCGATGGGCCAGGAGCGGGCGCTGCTGTCCTTCGGCCTCCTGGCCGGGCAGCTGCTGGTGCTGCTCTTCGGCATCTATTACGTCATCGCGGCCTTCTATTTCTCGCGCGATCTCGAGCTGCTCATACCGCTGCCGCTGCGTCCCGGCGAGGTCATGGCCGGCAAGTTCGCCGTCGTCGTCGTCAACGAGTACCTGACCGTCGCGGCCGTGGTGCTGCCGGTCGTCGTCACGGTCGGCGTCCTGGCCCGGGCGGGGATCGGGTACTGGGCGAACGCCGCGCTGGTGTACCTGGCGCTGCCGGTCATCCCGCTGGCCCTCGTTTCGGCCGCGGTCGTGGTCATGATGCGGCTGGTCAACGTCAGCCGGAAGAAGGACGCGCTCATCCTGGCGGGCAGCCTCCTTCTCATCGCCGTCTCGTTCGGCCTCCAGTTCGCGCTCGGGCGATCGCAGGGGGCGGGCGGGCCGGCGGCCAGCGCCCGGTCGATCGCCGCGTTCTTCACCTCGCCGAACAGCCTGCTGAACAGGGTCGGGGCCGTCTTCCCGCCGGGGATCTGGGCGACCAAGGCGATCGCCGGCGGGTTCAGCGCGGAGGGGCTGGCGAACCTGGGCCTGCTCCTGGGCGTGTCGATCGCCCTTTTCGGCGGCCTGATCGTCGCGGCCGAGAAGCTCTTCTATCGCGGCGTCATCGGGCTGGGCGAAACGACGGGGAAGAGACGGCGGCTGACGCACGACGAGATGTCGAGGCGGGTGACGTCCGGACGCCGGGCCTTCGCGGCCATCTTCGGGCGCGAGTGGAAGATCATGAACCGGACGCCGATCTTCCTGCTCAACGGCCTCCTGGTCAGCGTCTTTGTGCCGGCCATCTTCATGCTCATGGCCACCCTCGCTCCCGGCTCGGGAGGTCACGGCCGGGGCGGCGACCCCACGGCCCTCATCAGGGCCATGATGGCGGCCGATCCGCTCGTCGTCATCCTGGGGGCGGCCCTGTTCATGACCGTCTGCGGCAGCCTCAACGGGACCTCGTCCTCCACGTTCTCGCGGGAGGGCCTTCAGTTCTGGATCTCAAGAACGATCCCGGTCGCGCCGAGGGAGCAGGCGGCGGCCAAGTTCCTGCATTCCTACATCGTCGCGCTCGTCGGCGTGGCCACGGCCGGGATCGTGGGGGCGATCTTCCTCCATCTGAAGGCAGCGTCGCTGGCGGCGGCGGCCGGGCTGTCGCTGGTCGCGGGGGCGCTGCTGACGGCCGTGGGCATGATGATCGACCTGGCCAGGCCGCTCCTCGATTGGACGAACCCGCAGAAGGCCATCAAGCAGAACCTCAATGTCCTCCTGGGCATGCTGGCCGACATCGGCATCCTGACGGCGGTCTATTTCGGGATCAGGCCGCTGATCAGGGCGAAGCTCGCGACCGGCCTCGTGCTGGGGATCGTCTTCGTCGGCCTGGCGGCGCTCGCCGCCGCGGCTTACGCGGCCCTGCTCCGTTTCGCCGACCGGCGCTATCCCGAGATCGAATGAGGCGCCGATCGATCAGGTGAAGATGATCTGGCCGCCGGCCGAGATCCCGTAGAACGTCCCGACGTTGATGATCGAGTCGACCTGCGGACAGAAGTCCTCTTTCTTCAGCCCGAACATGTCGACGGTGGCCTTGCAGGCGTAGAGCTTGCATCCGGCGTCGGCGACCATCCCGATGAACTCGGGCACGGGCGGGATGTCGATCTTGTCCATGGCCTTCTTCATCATCGACGTGGCCAGGGCCGAGAGGCCCGGCAGGATGCCGATGAGCGAGGGCATGTGCAGGCCCGGGTTGCCGACGGTGGCGACCCTGATCCGGCCCATCCGCTTCGTCGTGATGGCGTCGAGGCCGAAGAAGGTGAAGAACAGGTTCGCCTCGATGCCCTCCATGCGGGCCCCGTTGGCCATGATCAGGCCCGGGTAGACGCCGTCCAGCCCGCCCTTGGAGATGATGATCGAAACCTTCTTGATCTTGTCGTCCATGATCCCCTCCCGGCCTCAGACGCAGCCCTCCGGCTTCTTCAGCCCGGCGATCCTGGCCGCCTTTTTGGCCGGGCCGCCGGGGAAGAGGGCGTAGAGGTCCTTGACGCTGATGACGCCGCTCTTGCTGAGGCGGCGGATGCTCGGCGCCTGGCCGGTCTCCCGGGACTCCTTCTGCATGTACTCGAGGACCTTCCAATGGGCCGGCGTGAGCTCGGCGATCCCCTCCTCCCGGGCGATGGCCGCGGCGATCTCGCGCGTCCACCGCGACGGGTCGGTCATGAAGCCCTCGGCGTCGACTTCGACGACGGCCGTTCCATACTGTTTCTGCGGCATTGTCACTCCTCCCTCCGGTTCGGTCCGGTTCTCTCTATCCCGTAGCGCCCGCGGCGGACGGGCGTTTCTTGCCGGCCATCGTCATCCGGTCGGAGATGAACGGCAGGGGCCGCCCCCGGATCATCAGACGCCAGTAGATCGGGCGGAAGGCGAGCTTGGCCCAATGGTTGAGGCGGCTCGGCTTGAGGAGCGGCAACGGGCCGACGACCGGGAAGGGGAAGCGCCCGGGGAGCGGCTCGACCTCGTAGTTGAAGTCGATCAGGATGGCCCGGCCGCGACCCGTTTCGATGAAGCAGTTGGCGTGCCCCTCGAACTCCGCCGCCAGGGGCCGCCCGGCGACGGCCCGCTCGACGTTGCCGGCCACCGTCCGGGCCTGGAAGTGGACGACCGAGCCGGCCTTCGACGCGGGCACGTTCGCCGCGTCGCCGATGACGAAGATGTTCTCGTGCCTCTTCGACCGGAGCGTCCTCGGGTCGGCCGGCACGAAGCGCAGCTCATCGCCCAAGCCGGAGGCCCCGATGACCTCGTCGCCCATGTTGGTCGGCACGGAGACGAGAAGGTCGTAGGCGACCTCGCGGCCGTCGTAGCCGACGAGCTTGCGGGCCGCGGCGTCGACGCGCTCGGCGACGAAATCGGGGACGACGCGGATCCCCCTTTCCTCGAGGAGGGCGCCGAGGGCGGCCGAGGCCGCGGGCCTGGTGAAGGGACCGGGCAGGGGGGTAACGTAAACGATGTCGACCGCGTCCCGCCGGCCGCGCCGAAGGAAGTGCCAGTCGGCGAGGAACGCGAACTCGAGCGGAGCGACCGGGCACTTTATGGGCATCTCGTTGACATGGACGGCCAGCGTCCCGCCCGTGAACGACTCGAGCCGGCGGGCCAGAGCCGCGCTGCCGCCGGGCGTATAGAAGTCGAAGGCCGTCTCGCGCCAGGCGTGGAGCAGGCCGGGCGTTTCCCCAGGCGCGATGTCGCAGCCGGTCGCGATAACGAGGATGTCGTAGGGAAGGGCCTCGCCGCCGCCGATCCGGACCTCGTTCCCGGCCGGGTCGATCCCCTCGATCGGGGCGATGACCAGCTCGACGCCGCCGGGCAGGAGCCCGGCCCGGTCCCTGACCAGCTGCCGGGGGGCATACAGGCCGAAGGGAACGAAGAGGAACCCCGGCTGGTAATAATGGTCCATGCTGCGGTCGACGACCGTGATGGCCCAGGCGGCCGGGGAGAGGCGCCGGCGGAGGATGTGGGCTATGGCGGTGCCGCCCGTCCCGGCCCCGAGGATGACGAGTCGTTTCATGGACAGCCCCTTTTGCCCCTCCGGCCCTGAAATACTACCATTATTATAGGATTAATTCAAGAGACCGGCGGCCGGGCGCCGGCGCCGCCGCTGTGCTAAGATGGCCGGCGGCGAGGTGCCGTATGAGCGGACGAGCGAAAGGACAGGCGCGGACGGCGTCCGGGACCGGGACCGCGGCCGCAGCTGGGACGGGAGCCCGGGCAGGCCGGAGCCATGGGGACAGGACCCGCTGCTGGGGCGCGCCCGACGATCCGTTGATGCGGGATTACCACGACTTCGAATGGGGCACGCCGCTCCACGACGACCGCAAGATCTTCGAGTTCCTCGTCCTGGAAGGCATGCAGGCCGGCCTGAGCTGGAAGCTCATCCTCGACAGGCGGGAGAACTTCAGGCGGGCCTTCCGGGAGTTCGATCCGGAGAGGGTGGCCCGGTTCGCCGGCCGGGACGTGCGGCGGCTGCTGGGGGACGCGGGGATCATCCGGAACCGGCTGAAGATCCTGGCTGCGATCAACAACGCCCGCCGCTTCCTCGAGGTCCGGAGGGAATTCGGGACGTTCGATCGCTACATCTGGGGCTTCGTCGGCGGGAAGCCGGTGCAGAACGGGCTGCGGTCGTTCGCGGCCATGCCGGCGCGCACCCCCCTGTCCGACGCCATCAGCAGGGACCTCAAGGCCCGGGGCTTCAAGTTCGTCGGCTCGACCATCGTTTATTCCCATATGCAGGCGACCGGCATGGTCAATGACCACCTGGTCACCTGCTTCCGGCACCGGGAGCTCCGATAACGGCATGACCCGGCCTTTTCGACCGATCCGCTTCGTCGCCGGCGAGTACGCCCGGGCATATCGCGGCCTGCCTCGGCGAGCCTGGATCCTCTTCGCGGTCAACCTGGTCAACTCGTCCGGTTCTATGGTCTTCTTCTTCCTGTCGCTCTACCTGACCCGGAAGATCGGCCTGACGGCGGCCCGGGCCGGCCAGGTCCTCAGCCTGTACGGCTTCGGCTCCCCGGCCGGGGCCTTCGCCGGGGGCTGGCTGGCCGACCGGATCGGGTCCATCCGCGTCCAGAAGCTGAGCCTGGCCGCCTGCGGCGTCCTGCTCATCGCCCTGGGCCGGGTCCCGACGCTGGCCGGGATCGTGCCCCTGCTCTTCGCCATGGCCCTCTTCGCGGGCATGCTCTTCCCGGCCAACGCGACATCGATGTCGAAGATCTGCCCGCCGGAGCTCCGGGTCAAGGGATTCGCTCTCAACCGGCTGGCCAACAACCTGGGGGCGACGATCGGCCCGGCCGTCGGCGGCGTGCTGGCCGTTCACAGCTACGGACTTCTCTTCTGGGCGGACGGGCTGACCTCGCTCGCGGCGGCCGCGCTGTTCGCCCTGCTCTGGAAGGGCGCGCGGCTTGGGGCGGGACCGGCGGGAGAGCCGGCGGACCGGGCCGCCGGCCTGGCCGACCCCGAAGGCCCCGCGGCTCCGCTCCCGGCGGCGGGCGCGCCGCGGGCCCGCTCGCCCTGGCGCGATGTCCCGTTCCTCCTGATGATGCTCATCTTCTTTGTCTGGAGCCTCGTCTTCGTCCAGGTCCTGACGACCTTCCCTATCTATATCCGGAACGTCTACGGCCTGGCCGAGAACCGGATCGGACAGCTTTACGCGGTCAATACCGTCCTGATCGTCCTCCTGGAGATGGTCCTGATGGAAAAGATCCGGAAGTATCCGCTGACCAGGATGATCAACCTGTCGTTCGTGCTGCTGGGCGCCGGACTGGGATCGATGCCGCTCGGGCGCGGGTTCGCGTTCGGGGCCCTGACCGTGGCGGTCTGGACGTTCGGGGAGATGCTGAGCATGCCGCTGGTGACGGCCCTGATCGCCGGGCGGGCCGACGACTCGAACCGCGGCCGCTACATGGGCTTCAACAGCTTCGCCTTCTCGCTGGCCTTCATCGTCGGCCCCGCCGCCGGCACCGCGGTCTATGACGGCCTGGGCCCCGACGCGGTCTGGTATGTCTGCGCGGCGGCCTGCGCCGTGATCGCCGCGGCCTTCGCCGCCTTGCGGCCCCATCTCGAACGGCGCTAGCGAAAAGAGGGGGTCAAACCTGACCCCTTCCGAAAAACCCCCTCTGAAATACCGCCGGCTAGATGTTCCAGCGATAGGAGACCTTCAGCAGGAAGATGTTCTCGCCCGGGGCCGAGAACAGGTCGCCCAGGTCGCGCCCCAGCCGCAGGTCCCCGGGATTGGCGAAGTCGGCCCGGTTCTGGGTCCAGACGAAGTACAGCAGCGAACCCGGCCGGTACTCCCAGCGCAGGACCACGGTGCCGCGCAGGGACTTGTAGTTGAAGTCCGGATTCCCGAAGCTGAACGGCGCGGCCGCTCCGGCCGCCCCGTCCGGGTCGACGGTGTAGATCCCGCTCGCTTCGTCGTAGGCGATCGTCGACGGGCCGCCGCCCGCGCCGTACACGCTGTAGGCATACGTTTTCGGCGCGGCCAGCTCCTTGAACATGTCATAGCGGCCGACCGCGAGGTAGGGCTGGATGTAGGCCTGGAGCGTCAGCCTGGGCGTGAACGTCCAATCGACCCTGATCTCGCTCCCCAGGACCTTCTCGTCGATCCGCCCGAACACGTAGCGGCGGCCGTAGGTCGCGGTCATCAGCGCGTCGTCGACGCGCGTCACCCACTGGATGTCGTTCTTCGAGAGCTCGAGCGTCGGGCCGACCGACAGGCTCAGGTTCGACATCGGCTTCCACCGGGCCGCGAGCTGGCCGCTCCATTCCGTCCCGGCCCGCGGCCTCTGGTATGTCGTTCCGTAGATCTCGAACACGACCGGCTTCCGGCTGTCGGTGTTGACGCCCAGGTTCACCTGCCAGCCCGAGGGCATGAGCGCCAGCGGCCCGCCCCGGGTCAGGTTCTTGCTCATGGTGTCGGGGTTGTAGGCGAACATCGTGTCGAACGTCCAGAAATTCCTGAGCTGGCCCTGGAACTCGACCAGGCCGCCGTCCCAATTCTTGTTGCCGCCGAAATCGTAGTTCCGGAACAAGCCGCCGATGACGAGCGCGTAGCGGAAGACCTTGCCCGGCTTCGTCCACTGGTAGCCGGGGACGATCTGCAGGTTGACGATGTCGGACGCGCCGTATTGGAAGCCGATGTCGTTCGGGTCGAACCCCGGCGAGATGGCCCCGACGTTGGCCAGGAAGAGGAAGTTCCCGTTCTGCTTGGCCAGGTTGAACCGGCCCGCCCAGCCGCTCAGGCTCCTCGCCGCCGGGTCGACCTCGACATGGGTCGCGTCGGGCCGCTGGAAGTAGTGCATGGACGAGTTCTGGAGGCGGAGGATGTCCGCGGCCGTGCCCTCGACGCGGGTCGCCCCCGCCCAGCCGCCGACGACCCAGCTCTTCTTCTTGTCGAGCGAGATCCAGCCGTCCGCGGCCAGCGAGAAGGCGTTCCTGTTCAGCAGGCCGGCGAGCGTCCCGTCCCCGGCGCCGGAGCCGCCGAGGTCGCGCATGACGGCCGTGGCCATGAGGCCCAGGCCGTTCCGTCCCT
Source organism: Acidobacteriota bacterium (assembly GCA_039683095.1). NCBI lineage: Bacteria > Pseudomonadati > Acidobacteriota > Acidobacteriota bacterium. The sequence continues at coordinate 481,974 of JBDKSB010000001.1, forward strand.
CGTTGAGATCCTTCTGGATGCGCAGCGCGCCGTAATAAGAGAGCGGTTCGACCTTCTGCCGCAGGCGCGTCCCGAGCCGGTCGATCTCGGCGAACTCGTTCCCGGTGACGGCGTTGAGCCAGCCGACGTTCCAGCTGCCGCCCAGCTTGCCGGTCAGTTTGGCCGCGCCCAGGATCGTCGTCCGGTCGGGGGCGCGATAGAACCCTTCCCCGGTCACGTAGCCCTGCGGCTCGCGCCCGATCCGCCGGCTGTAGAAGAAGGTCGGCATCGGCCAGTTGATGTTGGCGTTCATGAAGACGCCGCCGCGGCCGAAGTTGTTGAACAGCGACGCGCCCTCGATGAAGAAGGGCCGCTTCTCCTCGTAGTAGGTCTCGTAGGCGGAGAGGTTGAGGACGGCCGGGTCGACCTCGACCTGCCCGAAGTCCGGGTTGACCGTCGCGTCGAGCGTCAGGTTGCTCTTCAGGCCGACCTTGAGGTCGAAGCCGGCGTTGGCCAGCGCCCGGTGCCCGGTCTCGAACGGGTTGCCCTCCTGGGCCGGCCGGAACTGGGCCTGGGCCACGGCGTAGGGCATGAACTCGATCCGCCCGCCCGGGCTGATGCCGCGCAGGCCCTCGAGCCGGGCGAACCGCGAGACGAAGGCCGTCTCGCTCTTGGGCACCCAGCTGAAGCTCGACTGCTCGTTCTTGCGCCGGATCATGCGGGCGAAGTTGATGCCCCAGACGTACTCGTCTTTTTTCGGGAAGCGGATCTGGTTGAAGGGGATGCGGATCTCGATGGTCCAGCCGTCGCCGTTGACGGCGGCCTTGTTCTCCCAGACGCCGTCCCAGGAATCGTCGTTGTTGACGTCGTTGGAGAGCGCCGCGTCGGTGATGGCCCCGGCCGGGTTCGCGTAAAAGGCGTAGCCGGAGCGCTTGTCGAAATAGGGATCGACGGCGACCATGAACCAGTCGGAGTCGGTCTGGGCGTCCCGGCGGCCGAGGCGCCGGCGGATCTTCGAGGGCTCGGAGTCGTGGCAGAAGGCGGCGACGTAGAGGGCGTGGTCGTCGTAAGCGACCCAGACCTCGGTCGATTCGGTGGCCGGGGCGCCGTCCTGGGGATCGTTCTGGGTGAAGCCGGAGGCGGCGGGCGCGGCCTTCCAGACCGCCTCGTCGAGGCGCCCGTCGACGGCGATGGGCCCGGCCGCGCGGACGGCCTGGACGCTCCTGGCGGGCAGGGGGGCCTGCTGGATCCTGGCGGCCGGCTTCCCGGCCCCGCGGGAAGCGGGCGAGGCCACGGGGGAAGCCGCGAGCGGGACGGACGCGCAAGCCAGGGCGAGTCCCAGGGCCAAAGTGCGGAAAACGCGGTTCTTCATGGTCGGCTCCTGATCGGCGAACGGTCGACGGTCCTTATGCGCAGGCCCCCCGGGCCGGATGGTCTGGAAGCGCCCTTTCCATAAAGGAATACGAAACGGCGAGCCGGAATGTTGCCTTGCCGGTTTGACCCCCTCCCGGGCTTGAGTTAAGATACCGGTTGAAATGGACACACGCTTCGCGAGATTCGTCAGGGACTTCCCGGGGCGGCTGGCCATGCCCCTCTGCGCCTTCTCCGGGCTGGCTATCACCGGAGAATCGGTCGAGGACATGGTCAGCGTGCCGGGCTCGCAGTTCAAGGCGGTCATGGCCCTCCAGGACCGCTATCAGACGCCCGTCCTCCTCACGGCCGTCGACGTGACCGCCGAGGCCGAAGCCTACGGTGTCGAGGTCAGGCTGGCGACCCGCGAGGCGCCGTCCGTGGTCGGGCGCGCCGTCACCGGCGCCGCCGACATCTCCTCGCTGGCCGACCCCTTGCCCGGCGATGCCCGGACCCGCGTCCCGCTCGAAACGGCCTGGCGCCTGACCGCCGAAGTCGGCGAATCCGTTCCCGTCCTGGGCGCCATGCTGGGGCCGTTCACGCTGGCCACGCAGCTGTTCGGGCTCAAAGAAGCCCTGGCCGCCGTGCCGGCCGATCCCGACACGATCGAGGCCCTGCTCGACACCGTCACGGGCTTCCTCTGCCGCTACGCCCTGGAGTTCCGCGAGACGGGGGCCTGGGGCATCCTGGTGGCCGAGGGCGCGGCCGGCCGCCTGGCGCCCGAGGACGCGGCCCGGTTCTCGACGCCCTTCGTCAGGCGCATCGTCAAGGCCGTCGAGACCCCGGATTTCGCCGTCGTCCTCCACTGCTGCCGGGCCTCGAACGCCCACGTGGACGCGCTCCTCGAATCGGGCGCGGGGATGTATCATTTCGGAGGGCGCGTGGACATCGCCGCGGCGCTCGGGCGGGTCGCCCCGGAGACGGTCCTGCTCGGCAACCTCGACGCGGTGAAGCTCTTCGAAAAGGGGACGCCGCAGGCGGTCGGGGACGCGGCGCGGAGCCTGCTGGAGGCCACTCGTCCCTATAAGAATTTCGGCATTTCGTCCGGCTGCGAGCTCCCGCCGGGGTCGCCCCTGGCCAACCTCAACGCCTTCTTCCGCGCCGTCGCGGAATTCAACAAGCAGGCCTGATCCCCTCCGGCGTCATTCGCCGATCGATACCGCCACCAGGTACCAGGCGGCGTGGGGCAGCCACTGCTCGGCCCAGCGCCAATCGTCGTCCTTGCCGGTCTGGGCATAGCGCAGGCCGAAGTCGATGCCGTCGACGTCGCCGTCCGCGTATCCGCCCGTGACGCCGTTGCAGATGCCGCCGGGCGCGTTCGTGTACTCGGGGGAATCGAAGAACATGTAGGCGATATTGTTGCGGCCGTGGCCTTGGAGCATGCAGGCGTCATAAGGATTGAGCCCCAGGATCCAGTCGAGCTGGGCCCGGCCGAAGGCGCGCAGGCGGCCGGCGAAGCCCGGGCTGCCGACAGGGCCGGCGGGCGGCTTCACTCCGGGCGGACCGGCCTCCCCGGCCGTCCCGTCGAGCCCGGCCGCGGAGAGCGATCGGGCCGCCAGGCCCGCGGCCGCGGCCATCGACCCGAGACGGGCGTTCTCGCCCTGCCACCAGGGCGCGGTTTCGGTGTCGTGGGGGAAGAAGAAGGCCGACCGGCGGCTGGCCGCCCCATCTTTCGACTGGACGAGCTGGCGGCTGTAGCCGAAGGGGTTGGCGACCTCGCCGCTGATAGCCAGCTCGAAGGCCAGGGACTTGCGGACGGCCTCGAGCGCCCGGGCCCGGGCCGGCCCGTCCGCGACTTCCGCGTAGGCGACGAGCGCGACGACGGGCAGGCCGGCGTCGACGGGGTGGAAGAAGGGGCGGTCGCCTCCCGGGCCGTCGGCCCGCCAGTAGTTCTCGTAAGCCGCCCCGCCGCGGCTTGTCCAGGACGTCGATCGCGCCTCGAGCGAGGCCGCGCGCCGGTCCGCGGCCTCCATGTAGACGGGCTTTCGCGTGGTCCGGTAGAGCTCGACGGCCGCGACGAGAGCGCAATAATCGTCGACGATGTTCTCCCGGCCGTCGTTCGTGAACGTCAGGTTGTTCTTCTCGAGGAAGGCGAAGGCGTCCTCGGCCGCCTTCAGGTAATCGGTCGCCGCGAAGTCGCCTTCGCCCCGGCTCATCCCGTAGCCCTCGCTCCCGGGGGCCCCGGCCGGTCCGCCGCGCGCCGCGGCCATGGCCAGGGCGGCGATGCCCAGGCCCGCGCCTTCCCGGTAGCCGGCCTCGTACGCGGCGTCGCCCGCGATCCGCTCCCGCCCGTAGTCGCGGAACTTGTCCTTGGTATCCGGCGTCAGGATGATGTGCCGTCCGGCCTTTGGGGCGATGCGGCGATCTTCCGGCTTCTTCTCCGGGCCGCGCCCGGAGACAGTGATGTAAAAAGACCCGCGCGGGTCCTTGACGCGGACGAGGTAGTCGGCGCCGAAGAGGGCCTCGTCGAGCAGGCGCTTCCGGTATTGCCTGAGGGCCGGGCCGTCGCGCCGCTCGATCTCTCGCAGGGCCGTGAACAGGCCCCAGGCGGCGAGCGAGATCTGCTGGGGATTGAAATAGGTCGAATACGACAAGTGCGAAAGGTGCTTGCCGTAGTCGCCGGTCGCGTCGAACCAGCCGCCGTGGACGTCGACGACGCCGGGCCGGCCTTCGAACGTCATGGTCCGGTCGGCCTTGTCCCAGAGGCCGGACGAGCGCTGGCCCTTGAAGTAATAGAGGACGTCGGACAGGGTGCTGAGGGTGAGGGCGTTCTTCCGGACGAGGATGGGCTGGGAGCGGAGGAGGGGAGCGGGATCGGGAAAGGAGGAAGCGGCCCGTGACGGATCGGCCGAGGCGCCCGCCCGGTTCGCGCCGCCGGCGACCTCGATAATATATGCGCCTTCCGCCGTGACCGCGCTCCAATCGACCGTCCAGAAGTCCCAGCCCTTCCACTTGGCGACGGGCCCGGCATGGACGGGCAGGCCGCTGAGGACGGTCTCGCCGCCGGGGAAGCTCCTGACCGTGAACGAGGCGAACGAATCGCCGTCGCTGCCCTGGATGACGGCTTTCTTGGCCCCGCCGGGCTCATAGCCGACCTGATTGACCAGGATGCGGGCGGCGGGCGGCGGGACCTGGGCCTGAGCCGGGCGGCCGGCTTTGCCCGGGTCCCCCGACGGGCTCGAACCGCAGCGGGCCAGGCCAAGACAGAAGAGAGAGCAGAGAGCCAAAGACAGGGGCGTTCTCTTGAGTGCCGGAGGCATCGGACCCTCCTAAGGCAAGGTTGCGGCCCGACGGGGCCGAGCTCATTCTACACTAACCCGGGAGGAACGGATCAATGCGATTCCCGCCCCCCTGTTTTCCCTGCTTCGAACAAGGTCCAGGGTTGGGCTTTCATGTCCTTCAGATACGGCTTCTGCCAGGCGAACTCGGGATGCTTGGCCAGGAAATCAGCCGCGATGAAGTCCCTCCCGCACGGATGGCCCATGTGGGCCCAGATCTTCATCTCTTTGACCAGGGCCGTCGATGTCACCTTGCCCTGGACCGAGCCGGCCGGCGAGAACGGGGCCCAGCTGAACTCGGGGGTGCCCTTGGGATCCTCGTCGACGTGGCCGCAGAGAACGTTGCTGTTGGATCCCGTCCGGCCGGTCGCCAGGTCGACATGGTCCGCCTCGAAGAGCTTGCCGTCCTCGACGTCGATGTAGCCCCTGTATTCGGCCATCAGCTGCTCCCAGCGGGCCTTCCGGACGAGCACGGACTGCCCTTTGTTCGACGGATCGAAGGTGGTCTCCTCGGCGACGACCTTCTCGTCGCCGGGGAAGTTCGAGCCGACGAAATAGCCGTCCCTGGTCCGCCAGAGCCTCTGGTTCTTCAAGCCCAGCTCGTACTTGGCGATCTCGCCCGTCTTGGTGTCGCCGACGAGCCAGTCGTTGGCGTAGGCGCCGTTGCTGTCGGCGCTCATGATCCGGACGAAATCGTTGATCGAGGCCGCGTACTGGGCCGCCTTCCGGGCCCTCATGAACTCGGGCGTTCCTCCTTCGCGGAAGCCCTTGAACGTGCCCATGGTCGTCTCCGTGTAGACGAGCCCGGCGCCGTTGACGACGAAGTCGTCGCCGCTGTGGATGGCCCCGGGCAGGCAGTCCATCAGGATGCGCCGGCCCGAGGCCGGGACGATATCGGCGATGACGTTCCAGCGCGCCCCGACGGCGTAATCGACCCAGTTGTTGTGGCCGATGACGATGCCGCCTCCCTCGGTCCAGCTGCCCGTGGCGATGAAGGCGCTGCAGTAGCCGGGGGCCTTGTTGTCGCCGGCGCCCGCCTCAGCCTGGCCGTCGAGGTAGGGGACGTAGTACCAGGCCAGCTCGATCCAGCCGTTGAGGGCGGTGATGTCGGTCCGGTCATACGCGGAGCGGGGGAGGCGGGCTTTCAGTCCCGCGGCGATGCCCTCGATCTCCGCCTGATATTCCGGCTCCAGCTTGGGCCAGAACATCCGCTCGGCCGAGGCCCTGAAGAAGGCCCAGTCCCGCCTGGTCGAGCCCTGGAGGAAATGGGCCAGCGTTTTCAGCAGGTCGTCGATCTCCGGAGCCAGCAGCCAGCCGTGCTGGAAGCCGATCTGCCGCGGCGTGCCCTCGAGATGGATGTTGATCCAGCCGTTGGTGTCGGCGCGCGAGGCCCCGGCCAGCTCGGCCGGGGCGGCCGGCCCGGCCTCCTTCTTCGCGCAGGCGCAGGTGAGGGCCAGGAAACCGCAGAGCGTGACCAGGATGACGGCCGCGCCGGTCCGTGCACGGGTCTTTGATCGCATGGATGACTCCTTCCGGCCCCCGCATCTCTCCGTCCCGCCGTGCCGGCGGAGGGCGGGCGAGGCGGGCGGCGTCGATGACGGGGCCGAGGATACAACGGCCCGGGCGATTATTCAAGCCGCCCGATCGACGTCCCGTTGGGGCGAACTTGCCAAGGCCGGGGCCGCTCGTTTACAATGGCCCGGCGCGCAGGCGAGGAAAGGAACGCCGATGAGGGGAGCTCCGAAGTTCCGGCCCGGGGATCGCGTCACCGTGCGTCCCCTCGGGGAGATCCTTCGGACCCTCGACGGGACCGGGGCTCTCGAAGGCCTGCCGTTCCTGCCCGAGATGGTGAAGTACTGCGGCCGCACCTTCACGGTCCGCCGCCGCGTCGAGAAGCTCATCCAGGAAGGCGTCGGGTCGAGCCTGCGGCGCATCAGGAACGCCGTGCTGCTCGAGGACACGATCTGTGACGGCCGGGCCCACGGCGATTGCCGGAGGGCTTGCTTCCCCTTGTGGAAGACCGCCTGGCTCGCGGGCCCCGGCCTCCCGCCCGCCGGCCGGCCTGCGGCGTCCCCGGCGCCGGCCTCGCTCCCGTCCCGCCGGGGCTGCCAAGTCACGGACCTGATGAGGGCGACGACACCGCTCCGGGTCTGGGATCCTATCCGCTATATCCTCGACGTCACGTCACGGACCTATTCGCTCCGGGAATATGCCGCTTATGTCCTGGGCGCCCTATATCGCAAGACGGTCAAGCGCCTGGCCGGCACCGGCCGGAAGGCCGCGGCCCCGGCCGAAGCTTTCCTTCCCGGCGATTTGGGCCTGCGGCCGGGCGATATCGTCGAAGTGAGGTCCGCCGCCGAGATCCGGGCCACGCTCGACGCCGAAGGCAAGTGCCGGGGCCTCTATTTCATGCCCGGCATGTGGGCCCACTGCGGCCGCCGCTTTCGGGTCCTCCACCCGGTCGAGCGGATGATGAGCGAAAGGACCGGGGAGATGCGGGCCCTGAGCCGGACCGTCATCCTCGAGGGGGTGACGTGCGACGGCAAGGCCAACGGCGGCTGCCAGCGGGGATGCCTGGCCTTCTGGAAGGACGCCTGGCTGCGGCGCTGCGGGGAGGAGTGAGAGGGCCGGCCTAGGAAGAGAACGCCAGGATGTTCCGGATGGCCTTCTCCAGGGACATCCGTCGGGTCCAGGCTGCCTGGAGCCTGGGGATATCCGAGAGGTAGACCGGATCCTGGACCCCGGGCTCGAGGTCGACGTACTCGGCCGGCACATCCCGGCCGGCGATCCGGCCGAACAATTCGGCGACCTGCTCGTTCCGGACCCCGGGCGCGACGATATTGTAGCGGCCGCCCCGGCCGCCGTGCGCGGCCTGGATGATCAGGTCCACGGCCTCTTCGATGGGGATGAGATAGGCGAGATGGCCCGCGTTGATGCGGACCGTCCTGCGTTCGAGCACGCCGGCCGCGAGCTGGCTGACGAGCTGAGAGGGATGCCCGCCGGCGGTCATGACCGAACAGAGCCGGAGGTGGAGGACCGCCGTGCCGGTCCCCTCGAACGCGGCCTCCAGATACTTCTCGGCCGCCAGCTTGGCGATCCCGTAGGGCGTCGAAGGGCGAGGCTCGGTCTCAGACGAGATCGGGCCGGCATTGAGATGGCCGTAGACCTTGAGGCTCGAGATGTTGGCCAGGGCGCGGGCCCCCGACCGGGCCAGCCAATCCCAGAAGCCCTCCAGGGCCCGGATGTTGCGGTCGATCTCGAAGGCCAGCTGCCCGGCCCTCGAAAGCTCCCTCCGGACCTCCCAGTGGGCGTTGATCGCCAGATCCGGCCGCGGCAGCCCGCGCAGGTCGTCGTCGCCGCGGACGCGCAGGGGCGTCGCCCGTCCCGGCCAGGGGATCCTCTTCGGGCGGTCGGGGTATCCTCCCAGAACGACGGGGACCACGTCCGCGCCGAGCTCCTCGAGGCGGGCCGTCAGCTCCGCGCCGAGCCGGCCGGTAGCCCCCGTGACCAGGACCGTCGAACCCGAGAGCATCGGCTATTCCCAGGACTTGAGGACCTCTTCGGACAGCATCGCCTCCGGAGCGTAGGGCAGGCTCCGGAACCAGGCGATCGTGCGCGCCAGCCCTTCCTCGATCCCCACGCGGGGGGCGAATCCGAGAAGCGCCTTGAAGCGAGAATTGTCGCCCAGGTGGCGCAGGACGTCCCCGGGCCGGGCTGGGTGGAACTCGATGAACTTCCCGGGATCGAGCGAGAACGCCTGGCAGACAAGCTTGGCTATCTCGAGGACGGACGTCTCGACGCCCGTGCAGAAATTCAGCTGCTGCCCGCGGCAGGACTCGTTCGCGGCGACCGCCAGGATGGCCTGGGCCGCTTCTTCGACGTAGATGAAATCGCGGGTCTGGGACCCGGCGCCGAAGACGCCCAGGGGTTTCCTGTTCATCGCCCGGACGATCATCTTGGGGATCAGCTCGCCGCGCTGGCCCTGCCAGTGGGAATTAGGGCCGTACATATTGAACGGCCGGACGGTCGCCCACGGCAGCCCGTAGGTCCTTCCGTAGCTCGCGACGTACATGTCCTGGGCGACCTTGGCCGCGGCGTAGGGCGTTTCCGGGTTCAGGGGATGGCCCTCGTCCATGGGGATCCTCAGCGCCGTGCCGTAGACCTCGGACGAGGAGCAGTTCAGGAACAGGCCGACGCCGGCGCGGCGGGCGGCCTCGAGGCAGCTGATCGTCCCGTCGACGATCACGTCGTTGACGGCCCGGGGATCCCTGATGGACTCGCGCAGGCAGAGCACGGCGAGATGGACGACGGTCCGGCATCCCTCGAAGGCTTTCTGTACGTCCCGGGCCTCCCGGATGTCGCCGCGGAGGACTTCCAGCCGGGGATGGCCGGCGACGGCCCGGAGGTGCGCTTCCTTGCCGTTCGAGAAATCGTCCAGGATCCGGACCTCGCGGCCCTGCTCGAGCAGGAGGCGGACAACGTGTGAGCCCAGGAATCCGGCTCCTCCCGTCACGGCGACTCTCTCGACGGCCATGATGTCCTCTCGATCAGCGGTAATATTTATAGTACTGCCTGGCGTAATAACCGTCCTGCTCGACGATGTTGACGCCGTTCAGGATGACGCCGAGGCTCTTGAGCCGGTGGGCATCGAGCTTCTGCTTCGCCTGCTTCAGGGCGTTGATGGGGGTCCGGCCGCCCCGGGCGACCAGGATGACGCCGTCGACGAGAGGGCCGAGGGCCAGGGCGTCGGACACCGCCAGCAGCGGCGGGGCGTCCATGAGGATATGATCGAAGTTCTGCTTGAGGACGGCCACGAGGTCGTCCATCTTGCTGGAGTTCAGGAGCTCGATCGGGTTGTCGACCGCGGGACCGCTGGTGATGATGCTCAGGTTCGAGAAGCGCGTCGGACGGACGAAACCCGTATAGCCCGCGGGCGACGCCAGGAGCGTCGAAAGGCCCTCCCGGTTATCGATCCCGAAGATCTTGTGCTGCTTCGGCCGGCGCAGGTCGGAGTCGACGATGACGACCCTCTTGCCGGCCTGGGCCAGGGTCACCCCCAGATTGGAGACCGTCGAGGACTTCCCCTCCCGCGCCAGGGCGCTGGTGAACAGGACCGACTTGATCCGGCCGGGCGGCGAGGAGACGAGCATGGTCGTCCGGATAGACCGGAAGTTCTCGGACTGGATCGAGCCCGGACTCTGGGAAACGATCAGCTCGATGCATTCGCCGTCCCCGCGGTCCTGCCGTTCCGGCAGGATGTTCTCGGCCAGGCGGCTCGACGGCCGCCCGTGATCCCACAGCTTCTCCCGGGAGTACGGCCTCGAGCCGTCCCGGCTCAGGAGCAGGTCCCCCAGCCGCCGGAACTCGGCCCGGGGCGACCGGGTCGCGATCTCGTGATCGAACGCCGGGATGACGCCGAGCGTCGGGAGGCCAGTGCTGGCGGCGATGTCACGCGATGTCTTGACTGATTGGTTCAGGAACTCGATGACGAAGGTCAGCCCGATCCCGCCCAGGATCCCGAAAGCGAGGCCGAGGGCCAGGTCCCGCCGCTTGTTCGGCGACGTCGGCCGGAGGGGCAGCGAGGCCCGGTCCACGATCCAGACGTTGCTCGACTTCGTCGATTCGAGCCGCGAGGTCATGTCGGTTTCGCTCTGCCGGGTGATGAGCGCGCTCAGCAGGCTCTTCTTGTTCTCGATCTCGGCCTTGAGGCTGTTATAGACGATGGAGTTGCTCTGGGCGCTGAAAGCCTGGGTCTTCTCCTTTTCGAGCAGCTGCTGCAGTGACTGTTCCTTCGCCAGGGCGGCCTGATAGTCGGAGAAGGCCGCCCCGATCATGTTCTCCCTCTCCTTTTGCAGGGCCGTGTTGATGGACTCCATCTCGGACTTCATCCGCACCATGTCGGGGTATTCCGGCCGGACCGTGGCCAGCTTGCGCGCATACTCCTGGCTGATCGTCGCGTACTGCTCCCGCAGCCTCTGGATGAGCGGGTTGTTCCGGGACGAGGGGATGTTCTCCAGCGTCCCGGCCTTGAGCAGGAGGTATTCGTCGTTCTTCTTCACCCGCTCGACCGTGGCCTGGGTCAGCTCGCGGCTGAACTCCGCGATCCGGCTGACCGTCGGGGTCTCCGCCTGGGTGAGGGGGAGGATGTCCTGCGCCGAGCCCATGGCATTGAGCTTCTTCTCGCTGTCCGTGAGGTCGTTCCGGACGGCGTCGATCTGGGAGTTCAGGAACTTTGAGGCTTCCTCCGTGGCCTGGAACCTCTGGCGGGCGACCATGGCGATATAGCCGTCGAACAGGGCGTTCAGGGTGTCGGACGCGAATTTCGGGTCGCTGTCGTCGAATTGGACCTCGACGATCCGGGTCCTCAAGAGGGGGGCGACCGCGATCCGGCTGATGAAATTATCGACCAGTTCTTCGCGGAAGAACGGATCCTGGGGATCCACGGACTTCTTGCCCTTGCGCTCCCCGACGAAATGGGGGTTCTGGTAGAGCTTGAGCGTCTCGATCGTCTGGGCCGCCAGGGCGCGGCTCCGGAACAGCTTGGAGTGGCTTTCCAGGAAGCTGCCGGCGTCATAGCGCAAAACGTCCTCGAAGGGCAGGATATTGGGGTCGTTCTCGATCCAGACCCGGCCGACCGCCGTGAAGACAGGCGCCCTCAGGAACGTATAGGCGGTCATCGCGGCCACGATGATCAGGGCCGTCGCGAAGGCCGTCCACTTCCACTTGAGGATGACGGCCAGGACGTGCTGGAGCGACGTCAGAAGGCCGCCCTTCCCCTCCGTTATCTGGTCTGTCATGACAACCTCTTCAGGGACGGCCGGGGCCTAAGGGATGATCACGACGTCCCCGTCCTCCAGGATGATATCCGAGAGCTTGTTGCTGATGATGTTCTTCAGGTTGACCGGGATCTTGATCTCCTTGCCGGTCTGGGGGTTCTTGCGCGTGATCGTGACCTTCGACCTGGACGCCCACTCGGTCGGGCCTCCGGCCTGGGCGATCGCCTGAAGGAGCGTGATCTTCTTGGACGCCTTGTACTGGAGGGCGCCGGGGTTCCGGACCTCGCCGTAGACGAAGACCGTCAGCGTCTGGTCCGCCGGGATGAAGATGACGTCCTTGGGCTGCAGGGTGACGTTGAGGTCGTATTTCCCGTTGATGGTCAGGTCCCTGATGTTGACGGAGAGCCGGGTCTTGCGGCCGTTAGGCTCGTCCCGGTAGATGTACAGCTCGTTGGCGGCTTCGGTCGTCATCCCTCCCGCCTGGGAAATGATCTGGAGCAGGTTCGTCGGCCCGACGATCTCGTACTGACCGGGACGTCCGACGGCGCCCAGGATCGAGACCCGCTGGTATTCCTGGATGAACACGGTCACCTGGGGGTCGTTTATGTACTTTTCCTTGAGCAGCGCGACGAGCTTCTTCTCCAAGTCCTGGGCCGTCAGCCCCGAAACCGCGACTTTGCCCAGCAGGACGAGCGTCACGGACCCGTCCTCGGAAACCCGGACGGTCTGGTTGAGCTCGGCGTGCTCGAAGATAGTGATCTGCAGGAGGTCCCGCGTGCCGATCCGGTAGTCGATGACGGGCAGCGAAGCCTCCTGGGCATCCTGGCCGATCCCGAACGCCGGCAGGATCGAGAGGATCAATCCCAGGGAGAAGAGGACCTCGGCCCGCCTTCGCGGACCCGATACGGGACCCCTCGAGTTCTTCATGATCGCTTTCCCTTGTCTTCCCATTCTAGCATAACTCGCCCGCTCTCAGCGGGCGGTGGGATCGACGATCGCCGTCGTCGCCCCCGGCGAAACGCCGTAGCTCAGGCCGAAACCGAAGAAGTTCCGCCCGCCCGGCCGGATCAGGACGCTCGAGCTCCTCGTGGAAAAGCTCGCGAGAAGGTTGAAGAAGAGGTTGCGCTTCAACTGGGTGCCGAGACGGATGGAATGGACCCGATAAGCGCTCCGGAGCTGGGAGGACGGCTCCTCCGAGGAGCCGCTCTCGGGGTAGGACAGGCGGCTCATGGCGAAATCGTAGGACAAGGTGATGCGCCGGGTCAGGGCCCTCGTCACCCCTCCCCCGAAGCTCGTCTGGAGAAAATAGGACATCCCCGCGAAGACCGAGAACTCGGCCCCCCGCTCGAAGAACCCGTTCGCCGACGTGTGCCGCATCAGGGGGATGGTCAGCCTTGCGCTGCCGGCCAGCCCGGCAAAGTCCATCTGCGCGGGATCGCGCAGATCGAACTTGCCGTACCCGAGCCGGATCGCCCCCGTGATCTGCCGGTTCAGCGGATTGGTGGCCGCCTCGGGGTTGATGTCGACGCACGCATAGGCCCCGTAGCTCCGGGCGTCGCGGAAGTGCGTGGGGTCCTGCGTGAACGAGAAATCCCCGTATTCCCCGTCCAGGTAGTACCTGACCTTGGCGATCTGCCTCAGGTAGGCCCGGACGTTGATGTAATCCTCGATCCGATTCAGCCTCTCCCGGATGCCCGTCTCGCCCGTTTCGCCGTAATTATAGGCCGCCCTCCGGTATTGAAGGGCCAAGGATGTCTGCTTGGAGACCTGCCAGAGGGCCAGCCCCGTCAGCGCCGCCTCCTGCCGCCGGATGTTGACGTCCAATTCCGGCCCCAGGCGCTCCCGCATGTTCCGGTATTCGCCTCCGGCCAGAAAGTAAAGCCGATCGAGGACCAGGTGCAGGCTGCCGCTGGCGATCCCGTTGAAGGCCCGCTCCCCCCTGGTGCGCAGGAAGAAGAGATACTCGGGGGTGGCCGAGGCCTCGGCGATGAGCTTCCGGCTTAAGGGCAGCATGCCCCGGACGCTGGCGCCTGCCGTGGCCGTATAATCCGGGGTCGGCTCGGGGGTCGAACCATAGAAGATGTCGGAGGAGTAGCCGGCGTTCCCCAGGGTCAAGACCCCTCCGCCCCGCAACAGGCCCGATCGCCAGCGCAGGGCGTTATAGGCCTCTTCGAGATCGATGCCGATCCAGGTGTTGCCCCAGCCCCGGGCCTCCTGCGGCCGGCACAAGGCCAGCGCGAGGGCGGCCAGGGCGATCTTTCGGAGGGTCGGTCTCGCTCTCATGGGCTCACGCGTCCGCCGTGATGATATCCGATGCCCGGAACCGCATCAATAGGCGCCGATCCCGAAAATGACGACGGGGACCGTCTTCAGCAGGATCTTGATATCCAGCCAGAGCGACCAGTTGTCCAGATACTCGAGGTCGAGCCTCATCCAATCCTCGAACGAGAGGTTGTTGCGGCCGTTGACCTGCCACAGGCAGGTGATGCCGGGCTTCATCGAGTGCCGGCGTCGCTGCCAGTCCTTGAATTTCTCCACTTCGTCGGGGACGGTCGGGCGCGGGCCGACGATGCTCATGTCCCCGATGAAGACGTTGATGAGCTGGGGCAGTTCATCGATGCTGAACTTCCTCAGGATGCGCCCGACCGGCGTGATCCAGCTCAGCTTCTTCCTCCGGAACTCGGGGCTGGACATGTCGTTGAGATCGGAGACGCCGTTGAGCTCCCGCTCGGCCCCGGTCCTCATCGTCCGGAACTTGTAGAGAGTGAACTTGCGGCCCGAGAGGCCCAGCCGCGACTGCTTGAAGAAAATGGGCCCCTTCGAGGTCGCCTTGATCATGATGGCGCTGGCTAAGAGGATCGGTGAGAGGATGACGATCCCGAACCCCGAAGTGATGAAATCGAAGATCCGCTTGAGCAGGAGCTCCCATTCCTTGGCCAGGGTCGTCTTGAAGTGGAGGAGGGGCAGGCCGTCGAGCTCGGCGACCGAGGACCGGGCCAGCTTCGTGTCGAAGAGGTCAACGGCGATCGTCACCACGACCCCCTCCGTCTCGCAGTCGTCGATCGCGCCCTGCAGGGCGTTCAGGCGCGACCGGGGGACGACGAAGACGACCCCGTCGACCGCGTCCCGATGGAAGGTCCGGGGGATATCCTCGAGAGTCCCTATGACATCGAGCCGCCCGACCTTCTGGATGCCGCGGCCGGGCTCGTCGTCGATCGCGCCGAGCAGTTCGAAGCCCCATTCGGGATGCTGGTCGACCTTCTTGATGAAGGCGATCGCCCGCTTCCCCGTACCCACGATGAGGAGGCGGAGCGTGTTGAGGCCCTGGCGGCGGACGTAATGGGAGCTCATGAAGATGATGGACTTCTCGAGCCCGATAAGGAGGAAGCTGAAGCCCATGAAGAGGAGGAAGAAGAGCCGGCTCATGAACGTCAGCTTGAACAGGAAGATGAAGGTCCCCATGAGCAGGAAGGTCACCGTGGCCGCCTTGATCACCGCCCAGAGGACCTCCAGGTAGGTTCGGGTCCTCATCGACTGGTACATGCCGTTGGCGTAAAGTGTCAGGCACCAGTAGGGGACAGCGAACGTGAGGGCGAGCCAATATTTCCAGAGGGGGGCGTGAGCCTCGCCCAGGAGATGGGTGAAAAGCGAGGCGATGAGATAGGCGACGGCGATCACGCAGGCGTCGGCGAAGATCAGGAATCTGCGTAGAGCCTTCTCCCTTTCCTTGAACATTGGTTTGGACCCCTCTGTCTAAAAAGCCCTCTCATTATCTATTTTTTTTCGATCGTGCGCAAGGGCCTGGCCGGGTTGCCGGCCACGATCGTCCAGGGGGCGACGTCCTTGGTGACGACCGCGCCCGCCCCGACGATGGCCCCCTCGCCGACCGTCACGCCGGCCAGGATCGTGGCGCTCGAGCCGATGGAGGCGCCCTTGCGTATGAAGGTCGGCACGACCTTCCAGTCGGCCTCCGTCTGGAGCTCGCCGCCCTCGACCGTCGAGCGCGGATACATGTCGTTGATGAAGGTCACGTTGTGCCCGATGAAGACATCGTCCTCGACGGTCACGCCCTCGCAGATGAACGTGTGCGAGGAGATCTTGCAGTTCTTCCCGATGAAGGCGTTCTTCTGGATCTCGACGAACGTGCCGACCTTGGTGTTGTCGCCGATGGCGCAGCCGTAGAGGTTGACGAAGGCGAAGATCTTGACGTCCTTCCCCAGCTTGACGTCGGGCGATACCCGGCAGAATTCCATGGAAGCTCCTTTACAGCTCGACGCGCTTTCCGCCGGCCTTGAGGGACTTGTCCGCGGCTTCCAGGAGGCGGACGACCTGGAGCCCGGCCTGGCCGTTGTTGAACGGCTCGGCGCTCTGCTCGACGCATTTGACGAAATACTGGGCCTCGGCCTTGAGGGCCTCGGTCGCCTCGAGCCGGGGGATGTGGACGTCGCCCGACCGGTAGCTCACGAGAAGCTCGTGGATGCCGTCCTTGGCGCCGTTGGCGCTCCGGACATCGACGCCCCGATCATAGATCTTGACCTTCTCGTCGGCGCTCAGGTCGTCCCAGACGAGCATCCTCTTGTCCCCGCTGATCAGGGTCTGGCGGATCTTGACCGGGCTGAGCCAGTTGACGTGGAAATGGGCGATGAAGCCGTTGCCCTCGAACTCGATGGCGACGTAGGCCATGTCCTCGAGGCCGTGCGGGAAGTGGATGGAGCCGTGGGCCGAGATGGCCTCCGGCTTCTTGTCGATGACGTGGGCCATGATGGACAGGTCGTGGGGTGCCAGGTCCCAGATGACGTTGACGTCGTGCTGGAAGAGCCCCAGGTTGACCCGGACCGAGTCGTAGAACAGGAGCTTGCCCAGCTCGCCGGACTCGATGACCTGCTTGATCTTCCGCACGGCCCCCGTGAAGAGGAAGGTGTGGTCGACCATGATCCGGAGGTTCTTGCCGGCCGCGAGATCGATCAGCTCGCGGGCCTGGGCGCTCGTCGTCGTGAACGGCTTCTCGACGAAGACGTGCTTCCCGGCGAGGAGGGCCGCCTTGGCCATCTCGTAATGGGCGAAAACCGGCGTGACGATCGCTACGGCGTCGATCCCGGTCGACCGGATGAGCTCCAGGGGGTCCTTGATCACCTGGATGGAGGGAAAATTGCTCCGGGCCAGGGCCAGGCGCTTGTCCGCGACGTCGCTGACCGCGACGAGATTGGCGCCGGCCAGGCCGTGGAAGTTGCGGGCCACGTTGGGCCCCCAATAGCCGTACCCGATGACGCCGATATTAAGCATGGTAGAACTCCTTGATCGATTCCGCGACGTGGGCGATCATCTCGTCCGTCAGCTCGGGGTACATGGGCAGCGACAGGATCTGTTCCTGGCAGGCGTAGGCGACGGGGAAGTCCGCCGGGGTGTGGCCGAGGTACCTGTAGGCGGGCATCAAGGGCAGGGCGTAGGGGTAGTGGATGCCCGTGGCGACGCCCCTGGTCTTTAGGAAGGCGGCCAGGTCGTCCCGGCGCTCGGCCCGGATGACGTAGAGATGGAAGATGTGGAAGGTGTCGGGGCGGAGCTTGGGAGCCTTGACCTGCTCTACCCCGGCGAGAAGCTCGTTATACTTCAAAGCATGGCTGTTCCGGGCCCCGTTCCAGTCGTCGATGTGGCCGAGCTTGATCTTCAGGACGACGGCCTGGAGGGAGTCGAGCCGGCTGTTGATGCCCTCGATCTCGTGGATGTACTTTTGGAGCGAGCCGTGGCAGGCGAACATCCTGGCCCGGCGGGCGAACTCCTCGTCGTTCGAGATGATCGCGCCGCCGTCCCCATACGCGCCGAGGTTCTTGCCCGGGTAGAAGCTGAACGTCCCGACGGCGCCGACCGTCCCGGTCTTGCGGCCCTTGTAGGTCGAGAAGTGCGACTGGGCGCAATCTTCGATGACGCGGACCCCATGCTTTTCGCAGATGGCCTTGACCGCGTCCAGGTCCGCCGCCTGGCCGAAGAGGTTGACGGGGATGACGGCCTTGGTCCTGGGGGTGATCTTGGCCTCGATCTTGGCGGGATCGATGTGGAAATACTCGTCGATGTCGACGAAGACGGGCTTGGCGCCCGCCTGGGTGATGGTCTCGGACGTGGCGATAAAGCTGTTGGCGGCGGTGATCACCTCGTCCCCGGGGCCGATGCCCAGGGCTTTGAGGGTGATGTAGATGGCGTCCGTGCCGTTGGCGCAGCTGACGCAGTTCTTGACCCCGAACTTCTCGGCGAAGGCCTTCTCGAAGCCGTCGACGTACTTGCCTCCGACGAAGGCGGTCTCGTTGAGGACGTTCTGGATGGCGGGATCGATCTCGGACTTGATGGACTGGTATTGGGCTTTAAGATCGACGAACGGAACGTTCATGGTGATCTGTCACTCCTTGCCTTTCGAGATCAATGGTGTCCAAATATCGGACATACATATTCGGTCTCCGACTTTTCAGGCATAGGCTAGAGGATGTCCTCCCTCCTCTACCATCACCGCGGGGGGGTATTTCTGGGGTGATATTCCCCCTGAGTTTATCACCCCTAAAGGGGAGGTCGCAAGGGCGCTCCAAGATCCAGGTTCTTGGCGGGCTCTTCCCATGGCGCCGGGCTCGGCCGGGCCGTCGCGCCGGGCCAGACCATGATGGAACTCAGGAGGAACAGGAGCCAAAGCAGCGAATTGGGCTTTCCCAAGCTCGTCTCGGTGAAATTATGGAAGATGACCATCGCGAAGAAGACGATCTTGAGCTTTCCGAAATCCGGCTTTTCCCGGGACGTCCGCATGATGTTCTTGTACGTCTGGATGATCAGCAAGAGCAGGCCGAGTAGGCCGACGATCCCCAGATCCAGGAAGGTGTCGAGATAGCCGTTGTGGGCGGTCGTCGGGGTCCAGTCGACCCTTCGCCAGACTTCCATGACCCGGTTGGTGTCGAGCCAGAACGAGGCGAAACCGGAGCCGACGAAGGGGGACCGCGCGCCCATCTTGACGAGTTCCTGCCATAGGGGGACGCGCCCCGTGAAGCTGGAGTCCCGTCCGGCCGACGCGAAGAAGGCCGGCGCCAGGGACTTGTTGAGGACGGTGACCGCCAGGGACTGGACGACGAAGACGGCGATCAGGGCCGTGACGACGCCGCGATTGAACTTCCGGACATCGCCCTTGATCCGGGACTGGACGACCAGCAGGCCGACGCCCAGAAGGAAGACGATGATCGACGTCTGGCTCTTGGCCCCGACCAGCAGATAGCCGGTCAGGGCGAGAAGCACAATATCCAGGGGGTCGACCTTGGGCCATTTCTTGAGGCTTCGCCAGACCAGGGCCACTCCAGTATAGGCGCAGAGCATCCCCAGCTGGTTCTTGTGGCCGGTGACCCCCACCCACATCTGGGTGCCGTAGGTCGTGTAGATCCGGCCTAGCTGGCCGTAGTACCGGATGAAAAGGACCGACAGGGGAAGCAGGATGATCGCGACCCGCCGGATGATCTGGTCGGTCATCTTTTCCGGGTCGACGTCCGTCAGGATCAGGAGGATGGCGACGATGTCCCCGACGAAGCGGATCCAGCGCTTGAGGGCCACGCCCTGGTAGTCCGACCAGGAGATGCTGACGAGCGCGAACGCATAGAAGGCGAAGAGCCAGCCGTTGTCCTCGAAGGTGAGACGGAAGCGGCCGTGCCGGCGGATCAGGGCGATCAGGCCGAGACCGATGAGGGCGATCATCAGGTTCCGTTCGAGCGGATTGTTCTGGATCAGGTCGATGCTTTGCTGCTCCCAGGCGAGCCTCTGATTGAAGGCCACGGCCTGGCTGGGATAGACCCAGTAATTGATTGATCTCGAGGCGCCCAGGGCGATCCAGAGAAAGGAGATCCAGGAGGCCGGGTCCGACCGGCCATGTTCGCGGGCATCGCGCCTCAGGGCGTAGACGATGAACGCGATGGTCACGAGAAGGGCGATCTGGGCCAAGGCATCACTCCGCGGCGCCCCGGCCGGACCGGGGGCCCGCCAGCCGGGCGAAGAGCAAGGCCAGGCCCTTGTACATCGTCGCCTGGGCCCAATGCAGCATCGGGGTCCGGTCGACCAGCCCGGTCCGGTAGCGGCGGAAGTAGAAATGACCGCTCTTCCGGTCCTGCATGGCGTCGATGGCCCAATCGGCGACGCGGACGGCCAACGGCAGCGCCTCGGGATCGTCGCCCGCGAACTTGGCCAGCGTCTCGACGGCCTGGCTCATGCACTGGCTGTCGATCGGGTAGGTCCGGTCATGGTAGTACCTGGGCGTCCCGTCGGGAAGGAAAAAGCGCTCCTTGAAGAAGGCGAAGCCCTTCTTCAAATGGTCCCGGTAAACGCTGTCGCCCGTCGCCTCGATGTAGCACTTCAGGCTGTCGAGATTGTAGGCCGTATGATAATTGTCGATCCAATGGAGGTCGGGGGCTTCCCCGTACCACCAGGAACCGTCGGGACGCTGCCGCGAACAGCTGTAGAGCATGGCTTCCCGGGCGGCCGGAACGAGCCGCGTGTCGGACAGATAGCCCGAGGCCCGGGCCAGCAGGGCGGCCCCGAGCATGTTCGAATTGTGGATCGACTCCTGGGTGTAGGCCACGTAGCTCAGACAGGATCCGGCGCTCGTCCTCTCCCGGGGCAGGGCCAGGATCCAGTCGCAGGCGCTCCGGACGACGGCCAGGGATCTCGGCTGGCCCGTCTGCTCGTAGGCGTCCAGGAACGTCTGGCCGATCAGGCTCGTCCAGACGATGATCGGCTCGTCGGCCGGGAGCCGGCCGGTCCGGCTCGAGAAGGGGAAATAATTCCCCCAGCTGTGGCCGGCGTATCCCTCCGCCTTGTGCCGGTCCAGCCAGTCGAGGCACAGCTCCGCCTTTTTCAGGTAGTCCGGATCCCCCGTCACCCGATGCATGGCCAGATAGCCCGCGGCCATGAAGCCCCGCCCCTTTGTTGATTCCTTTTGGGTCACGCCGATCAGGGGCCGGATATTGACAGGGGACCAGCGGACGGCCTGCTGGAGGAGCCGCTCCAGGAAAAGGTTGTCGAAGGTCAGGGCCTGCAGGGGGGAGGACAGGCCGTCGAAGGGTTCGTATCCCCGGTAGCCGTGGCCTTCGACCCACCGTTCCAGCCGCTTCAGGCTGTCGTAAAGCTTCGTCGTGAAGGAGGTCATGTAGTTCCCGCTCATCGGGGGGTCCTTCGGAGACCGAAGGCCGAGCCCAGCCTCCGCATCTGCTCCCGGCGGCAGAATCTGACGACCTCAGGAGGCGCCGGCCTCTCCATGCGGGTGACAAGCGCGGCCAGATAGCCCGCCAGGATGGTCATGCCGCCGACGCCGAAGGGCTTGAACTTCATCTGATAGACAGCCCGGAAGGCCTCCCAAAGCGGATGATTGCCAAGATAATAATCCTTGTTCCCCTGGCGGTAGAGGGCCCCGAGCGCCTTCTGCGTCCCGGTCCCGATCTTGCGGTGATGGAGGACGGTCCTTTCGGTGAAGGTCCGCGTCCTCCAGCCCCTCATCCGGGCCGTGGTGACGGCCAGCCAGTCGATGCCCCCGCCCTTGATGGGCTTGTATCCCCCGATAGCCTCGAAGCACTCCCGCCGGAACAGCTGGCAGGCCCCGGATACGTGCTCGATGTTCGTGAACCGGTAATCGTACGGCGCTGCGGTTTCCTCGACGAACGGGACGCCGGCCACGCCGAGTTCCGGGTCGGCGGCGAACCGGTCCATGAGGAAGGCCATGGCGTCGGGCGCGAAGGTGAGATCGGCGTCGAGATTCCCGATGACCTCATAGGGCGCGTCCCCGACCAGGGCCTGGCCCGCGGCGAAGGCCTGGGCCTTGGCCGCGAACTGGCGGTCGGCGTGCTCCGGCCGTCTAAGGTAGCGGATCCAATCGTGGGCTGCCGCGTAGGCCTTGATGATCTCGTCGGTCCGGTCCGTCGAGCCGTCGCTGACGATCACCCAGCGTTCCGGACGGACGGTCTGTCTCGTGACCGAGAGGATGGTCCCCTCCAGGAAAGCCTCTTCGTTTCGGGCGGGCGTGATCAAGACGTAGCGCATGGTCCTCCGTCACCCCATGTGGCGATAGCAGAATTCGCCGACCCAGCGCGACAGGGGAGCGGGGATCCTCTCGGAGGAGAAGAAGCGCGCCAGCCGGTATTTCCAGGACTTTTCCAGCCGCTCCGTTCTCAAGGCCGCGTCGGCCGGATAAAAAAAGTGCGGCAGCTCCCGGACGGACGTCCCCCAATGCCGCTTGAATTCGAGGAGGCTCGCGTTCGCGGGGGACGTCCTCCCGAAATCGAAAGTGCGGTATCCCTGCTCATGCGCCCATCGGATCGCGTGCCAGAAGAGGCCGTGGACCGGGCTGAGGCCGTTGAACGCGTCGTCGGAGCCGAGGATCTCCGCCGAGACCCGGTCCTTGTAGACGAGCAGGACCAGGCCGGCGGCGATCCGGCCGTCCTTTTCGGCGAGCAGGAGACGGAGCTTGCCGTCCGGTCCGAACACGTTCCAGAGCGACTCGATGAACCGGTAGGGCTGAGCCGGCAGGGACCTCCGGCGCCTCGTCAGCGTCAGGACCCTGTGAAAAGCCCGCAGGTCCGCCTCTTCCCGGCCGGCCCGGATCTCCAGCCCGCTCGACTCGGCGCGCGAGATCCTCTGGCGGACGCAGGAGCGGTGGAACGATCTCCAGAGGCCGTCGAGCGGCTTCCCGAGGTCGAGGGCGTGGGTGAGATAATAGCGCGATTCCCCGAATCCCCTCCCGGCCAGCCATGGCCCTGTCTCCAGGGTCCGGATCTCGATATAACCGGCGCGGGCCTGCCGCGAGAGCGCCCGGGCCTCGTCCAACAGGGGACCCAGGTCGTCCGGCCCCGCGACCAGCGGGTCCATCAGCGTCGCGAACGGCGCCGAGATCAGCCGGGTGCCGGTCAATCGGCTTCGGACCACGTAAAGCGGAAGCCCCGTCCTTATGTCCCCGTTCCGGTCGTCGCAGGCGGCCAGGAAACGGCCGCGGATATGGCCGAAACAGGATTCGAGGACCGTCTTCCAGCCCGACAGGTGGTAGATCCGGCCCAGCGGATGGGCGTCCACGAAGCGATCCCACCGGGGAGCGTCGCCGGGGCCGAGCTCGATGACGCCGCTCATGCCAGACCGGAGCGGCGGGAATTCTGTCGGGCCCCGTTCAGGGCGTTCAGGATGCCGGAACTCGACTCGCGGGGGAAGTCCTGCGCCGCCCAGAAGGCCGCGAGCTCCCTGGCCAGAGGCTGCCAGTAACGGCCCCGGTAACGGTCCTTGACGTACTCGAGGAAGTCCTCGTAATAGGCGATGGGATATTGTTCCGGCCCGCGCCGGCCTCCGCCGAAATCCATGTAGTCCGGATGGGCGTCGACAAGGGCCATGCCGCCCTTTTCCGCGAGCCAGTCGAGCTTGCCCTTCCAGGTCCGGTTGTCCTTGTGCCTGAAGATGATGAACAGGCTGTGGTCCTGGGGCAGCGTGTAGGGGATCTCTATGAACCCGCCGTCCCGGGATTGGCGGGGGACCCAGAAGGGGAAGATCGTGCCGGCGCCCTCCGGCTGGGGCTCGAACGGGTCCGTGTCGAACGTCGAGATGCTGTAGGCCATGTCGAGGTCCCCGATCCAGGCCAGGTTCCTGTGCATGGACGGCGAGCTGAACCCGACGGCGTCCCAGTCCTTCAGGTAGCGGTTGACCCTCCCGGCGCGCTCGTCGAAGATCTTCCTGGAGCGGAACATCTTCCCGTCGTGCCGGAGCCCGTGGACCCCGACGTCGAACCCGGCGTCCTTGATCTCGCGGCGGAGCTCCGGGGAGACGGCGTAGCCTTCGGGAACGAAATAGAAGGTCGACCGGAAGCCCAGCCTCCTCTCCACCTCCAGGAGCCGGAGGCAGTTCTCGCGGCCCCGCATCGTGTCGACATCGTGGCTGAGGACTAACGCGAACATCTTGTTTTCGGGCCAGCCCGACCAGCCCAGCGGCGGCCGCGCCGCGCGCGCATCGATCGGCCAGACCGCCTTGTGCCGGACGAGCTTGACCCGGGCGATGACCCGGCGCAGGAAGATCTGTACCGGTCTCGGGATCATCGGCTTGATAACGTAGTAGGCGTCGAGCATCGTCATGGCGTCTTCCTATCCGATGTGCCGGTACGCCAGGGTGCCGAAAAGCCGCAGGAGGGGGAGAGGGGCCCGGGCGGCCAGCCGCGACCAGATCTCCGGGCGCGGCCTTCTGCGGCCGGTGACGAACGCTTCCGCCTTGAAAGAATATTGATGATAGTCGACGGTCGATTCGTCCCCTCCCCAGGCCCGCTTGAAGCGCAGAAGCCCGTCGTTCTCGGGCTCCGTCCGTCCGAGGTCCAGGTGCGTCTGGCCGTTCGCTTTCAGCCACAGGATGGCGTCCCACATGAGCAGGTTGTTCGGCCGGAGGTTCTGGCGGGACCGGTCCGAGGCCCCGTATTTGAAGATCGCCCGGCCGCCGAACAGGAGGAACACCGAGCCGGCGACGGCCCGGCCGGCGTGGTGGGCCAGGGCGACGATCCCGAGCCCTTTTGAAAGAACGTGATCATGGAGCTTGTCGAAGAACCGGAACGGCTGAGGCGGTAGGCCGTGCCGCCGGCGCGTCCGGCAATTCAGCCGGTAGAAGGCCTCGAGCGAACGCATCGACCCGTCGATGGAGGTCGAGACGCCTTCCCGCATGGCCTTCCGGATATTCCTTCGATTGGCGGCCGGCAGGCCCGCAAAAAGCGCCGATTCGCTCTTCCCGAGGAAAATGTCGTGCCGGAAATAGGTCTCATGCGCGGCCGGGCCGGCCCCGGCCGGAGCCCCGTCCCTCCACTCGATGAACCGCCAGCCGGCCCGCCTCCCGTATTCGAGCGCCCTGGCGCGGGCGGCCTCGATCAGCCGCCCGTCGACCGCGAAGGGCGGGCAGAGGTCCGTGAACGGCAGGGAGACGCCCCGCGAACCCGTAAGAATGCTCCGGACCTCCATGAGGGGCATGACGAGCGAGAACTTGGCCTGGTCCCTGCCCGCCAAATAGAGGGGAGTGAACTGATACGTCTCGGCCAGGACGGCGGCCCAGGCCGCGGAGTGGAAGAACGTCGGATCCCCGCTCGCAAGGAGCGCGGCATCCCAGCCGGGTTCCGACCGGGGATCCACGATCTCAATATCCATGGGGACCTGGCGTCATCCTCCCATCGTCTTCCATCGTCAACCGACGGCCGCAATCTATTATTTTTCGGCGGCCAAGTCAATATCGGACGCGCCTGCCGGAGCGTTGCGGGGAGTCCGGAATCCGGATATAATCTCCCCGCCGGAGGTGATGGTGGAGGGGCCAAAATCACCCCGGAAATCACCAGCGCGGGCGATTTCGAGCCCGCAGGCGGGCCGTTTATGCTAGGTCCCGCGAACATCGGAAGGGTTCGGCGGCCCCGGACAAGAAGGAGCACGATATGGACATGGTCAAAACGGATGATGCGAACATTAAATCGTCCTTGAGGGAGTTCCTGACCGCCTCGGTCCTGCCCTTGGCGAGGGTGGACGATTTCCAGGACGGCGATTCGTTCCTCGAAAAGGGGATCCTGGATTCCACCGGCGTGCTCGAGCTCGTCGGCCACATCGAGACGCAGTATGCTATCCGGGTCGAGGCCGACGAGATCACGCCGGATAACCTCGATTCCCTGGACAAGCTCGTGGCCTTCGTCGCCCGGAAGACAGGCCGCGCCAGCTGACCGGCCGGGAGCCAGGAGGGACCCCGATGAACTTCCACAAGGATGTCCTCGTCATGGACGCCGGCCGCGAGGCCGACCGGATCGTCTCCTTCATCCGCGATTACGCCCGGTCCGCGCGAAGGAACGGGGCGGTCATCGGCCTCAGCGGCGGCATCGATTCCGCCCTCGCCTCCGAGCTCTGCGTCCGGGCCCTCGGCAAGGACAACGTCCACAGCCTCATCCTCCCCGAACGGGACTCGAACCCGGTCAGCGCCGAATACGGCCTGAAACAGGCCCGGAAGCTCGGCATCACCTCGGAAACGATCGAGATCACGCCGGTCCTCGAAGCGCTGGGCGCCTATGAGAAGCGGGACAGCGCGGTCCGGAAGTTCTTTCCCGACTACGAGCCGGGCTGGACGATGAAGATCAGCCTGCCGCCGGATCTGCTCCACAAGGAGGCGTTCAACGTCTTCACCCTGACCGTGACGGACAGCCGCGGCCAGGTGCGGACGGCGCGGCTGGACAAGGACGGTCTCAACGGGATCGTGGCCGCGACCAACACGAAGCAGCGGACCAGGATGGTCGAGCTCTACCTGGCCGCCGAGCGCCGGAACTATTTCGTCTGCGGAACGACCAACCGGACCGAGAACCTTCAGGGATTCTTCGTCAAGTACGGCGACGGCGGCGTGGACATCGAGCCCCTGGCCCACCTGTTCAAGACCCAGATCTTCCAGCTTTCCGCGCACCTCGGCGTCATCGGGGAGATCCTCCGCCGCAAGCCCAGCCCGGACACCTACAGTTTCGCCGTCAGCGATGAGGAGTTCTTCTATCGGATGCCCATCCCGACGCTGGACCTCCTCCTCCACGGCTGGGAGAACAAGGTGCCGGTGGAAGAGGTCGCCAAGGTCATGGACCTCACGGAGGACCAGGTCAAGCGGGCCTTCCGCGATTTCGCCAGCAAGTTCAGCGGGACGGAACACGTCCGCCAGGCCCCTCCGACGCTGCCCGATCCCAGATGATCGCGGGTCCCATGTCCCAGACAACGAAGACGATCAGCTACAAAGGCAAGGAGTATCGTCTTCGGGCCCTGCCCCTCGGACCGGACCTGGATATCGTCATCCAGGGGAGGATCATCAAGATCGGGAAGATCCGGAACGAGTTCTGGATGCGTTCGAAGGACATCCCGGACATCCCGGCGATGGTCGAGCAGCTCCGGGGAATGCCCGGCCGGCCGGACCTCCTCATGGTCACCCAGAAGCTGCCGGACGTCCGGGTCCGCTATCCCTATCGTCTCGAATGGGACAATCTGGCGGTCGCGCATTTCGACAGCTATGACGAATGGTTCAAGGACCAGGTCGCCCGCGACGCCAGAAGCCAGATCCGGAAAGCCGGGCGGGAAGGCGTGAGGACCGAGGTCGTGCCGCTCACCGACGAGCTGGCCGAAGGCATCTGCGCGATCTACAACGAGATCCCGGTCCGGCAGGGACGGAAGTTCTGGCACTACGGCAAGGACGCCGCGGCGGTGAAGCGCGAGAACAGCAGCTACCTTGACCGGAGCCTGTTCATCGGCGCCTATCATGGCCAGGAGCTCATCGGCTTCATCAAGCTGGTCTTCGACGGCCAGGTCGCGCACATCCTCCAGATCCTCTCGAAATCCTCCCACTTCCTCAAGCGGCCCAACAACGCCCTGCTGGCCAAGGCCGTCGAGGTGGCCGTCTCCCGGGGGGCGCATGACCTGACCTACGGCGGCTTCGTCTACGGGAAGAAGGAACACAGCAGCCTCATCGAGTTCAAGAAGAGCCTCGGGTTCCAGAGGGTGGACGTCCCGCGCTACTGGATCCCGCTGACCGCCAAAGGACGGCTGGCCCTCAAGCTGGGGCTCCAGCGGGGCCTGAAAGAGCGCATCCCGGCCTCCCTGATCTATTTCGGATCGGACCTTCGGCTCAAGCTCTATCGTCTCCTCGGGAAAAGCCGTTGACCTTCGCCGCGGCGCCAGGGAGGGCTTGTGTCGCCCGGACGGATGTTCGAAGATATTCCCCCGGGCGGGCCGAAGCTTCGGGCGCCGAAGGGGATCCACGGATGCTGGGGCGATCATGACGGGACTCTGCGGGATCGTGGGCGGAAAGCGGCCGGACGTCTGCGGCCGCCAGCTCGAGATCATGCTTTCCTCGATGCGCGATGAGGATTTCCATCGCTCCGGAACGTTTCGGCAGGAGGAGATCGGCCTCTACGCCGGCTGGACCTGCCATCCCGGGTCCTTCGCCGACGGCCTTCCCGTCGCCAACGAGACCGGCGACGTCCTTGCGCTGGTGGCCGGCGAGATCTTCCCCTCGCCGGACGAGGTATCCGGACTGAAGAAGGCCGGGCACGCGTTCGAGGGCTCCGGGCCCGATTATCTCGTCCATTCGTACGAGGAGCTCGGGCCCGCCTTCGTCGGGCGGCTGAACGGCTGGTTCCACGGCCTTCTCTTCGACCGGAGAAAAGGGACCGGCTATCTTTTCAACGACCGCTTCGGCATGAGGCGCCTCTTCGTTCATGAGGAGGACGGGCAGATGTTCTTCGCCGCCCAGGCCAAGGCCATCCTCGCGGCGCTGCCGGCGACGCGCGATTTCGACCCCTCCGGCCTCTCCGAGTACCTGGCCTGCGGCTGCACCCTGGGCGCCCGATCCCTGTTCAAGGGGATCGAAGTCCTTCCGGGCGGGACCCTCTGGACGTTCGGCCGCCGCGGACCCGAGAAGCGGGCGCTGTATTTCGACCGCCGGGAGTGGGAAGACCAGCCCCGGCTCGAGCCGGACCGCTATGCCGAGGACATGCGCGCGCTCATGCCTCCGGTCATCAGGGCCTATGGCGGGAGAAGGCTGCCCCTGGCCGTCTCGCTGACCGGCGGCATCGATACGCGGCTGGTCATGTCCTGCCTGGACCTGCGCCCGGGGGATACTCCCTGTTATACGTTCGGCAGCATGTACCGCGACACCTTCGACGTTTCCCTGGCCCGGCGGATCGCGCATCGCTGCGGCCAGGACCACTCCTCGATCGTCCTGGGCCGGGAGTTCCTTCAGGATTTCCGGCCCGGTCTCGACGCGGCCTGTCTACGGTCTGACGGCTGCCTGAGCCTGTCCGGGGCCGCCTACCTCCATGTCAACAGGCTGGCCCGGCGCATCGCGCCCATCCGCCTGACGGGGAATTTCGGGAGCGAGTTGCTGCGGGGGGTCCGGACCTTCAAGTCCCAGAAGCCGAAAGTGCCGTTCTACGATCCCGCGATCGCCCCGCATCTGGAGGCCGCCCGGCGGACCTTCGAAGGCCTGGCCGCGGTCGACCCGATCTCGTTCTCGCTCTTCTTCCAGGCGCCCAACCTTGGATACGGACTCCTGTCCGTCGAAGAATCGCAGCTCGTCATGCGCACGCCCTTTTTGGACAACGAGCTGGCCAAGCTGGCCTACCGGGGGCCCCGGTCCTATGCCGCCGGACTCGACCTGTCCGTCGCGGTCATCCGGGACAACCGTCCCGAGCTCCTCGACATCCCCACGGACTTCGGCTACCTGGGAAGGGGAGGCCGGCTCGTCCGCTCGGTCCGGAAGGCGCATCACCAGGCCCTCTTCCGGGGCGAATACCTGGCCAGCCACGGGATGCCGCGCAGTGTCGCCCTGCTGATCAAGCTGGCGCCCTGGCTGTCGCCGGAGAAGCTGCTGCTGGGACGCCACAAGTACCATCACTTCCGGACGTGGGTCCGGCGGGAGCTCGCGGTAGACATCCGCGACGTCCTGCTGGCCGGGCCGGATTTCCCTTCCTGCCTGGACAGGCGCTCGGTCGAGGGCATGCTGGAGGCCCATCTCGCGGGGCGCGATAATTTCCTCGATGAGATCGAGAAGGCGCTGACCGTCGTTCTCGACCACCGGCTGCTGTTCCATCCGGCCGCGGACCGCCCGGGGGCGGACCCGTGCTGATCATCAACGCGGACGACCTCGGACGGGACCGGGCCGCGTCGGACGCCTGCTTCATCGGCCATGAGCGCCGCGTCATCACTTCCGCCAGCCTCATGGTCTTCATGGCGGATTCGGCCCGGGCCGCGGAGCTGGCCCGGCCGGCCCGGCTCGAGACGGGCCTTCATATCAACCTGACGCAAGCCTATGACGGGCCCGGCGTTCCGGCCGCCGTCAGGGAGTCCCAGGAACGCGTGGCGCGCTACCTGCGACTGGGAAAGTGGCCCCAGGTCGTCTATAACCCCCTGCTGAAGGGAGCCTTCGCTTCGACCTTCGCCTGGCAGCTGGAAGAATACCGGCGCCTGCTCGGGCGGGACCCGGACCATTACGACGGCCATAACCACATGCACCTGAGCATGAACATGATCGTCGGCGGCTTCATCCCGGAGGGATCCAGGGTCCGACGCAGCTTCACCTTCCGCCGCGGCGAGAAGAGCGCCCTGAACAGGCTCTACCGCCGGCGCCTCGACGCCTGGCTCATCGGCCGGCACACCACGACCGGCGCCTTTTTCAGCCTCGATCCCGTCGGCGACCGGCCCCGGCTGCAGAGGATCGTCGACCTCGCCCGGACGGCCGACGTGGAGCTCATGGTCCATCCCTGGAGGGACGACCAGTTCGCCCTCCTGATGAGCGGCCCGTTCAGGGACCTTGTCGGCTCCGTCCCCTGCGGCGCGCAGGGCGATCTCCAGCCCGGTCAGGCCAGGCGCGCCTGAGACGCCCGGGGCGGGCCCGGATCACTGCTTGGTGAGCTTGTGATAGATCGCCCGGACGGGATGTTTCTTCTGCGTCCGGAAACGGCGGATCGTCGTCCAGTCCCGGGTCAGGGCCAGGAACTCCTGTTCGGTCATCCCCATTTCCTTTAGGAAGGGCTCCAGGGCGGCCGGCCGGCCGGCCCGGGCCCGTTCCTCGGCGTCCTCGGCCAGCGCGGCGGCCCTCGTGATCTTGCCCATGCGGACAAGCCCCGCCCGATGTATGGTATGGCCGGCCAGGTCGGGGAACTTGAGGCTTTGAATGTACCCGGCGACGCCGTGGAGCGTGCAATCGAGATGCTCGGCGTTCGTTTCGTCTCCCGCGCTCCAGCCCATCTCCTTCTTGATGATGCCGTAGATCTTTTCGTAATCCGGTTCGAAATGGTCGTAGAGCCGGGCATAAAGCGACCGGGACAGCTGGGGCCGGTTCAGGACGCGCCCGGCGATCCGGAGGAGCCGGTCGACGTTCCAGGAGCTGACGTTCTGGAGCAGCGGGGCGATCTCTTCCCGGATGGGCTCCCCCCCGACGACGTTGCGGAAGAAATCGACCTGGCCCTCCTGATAGACCTCAGGGACCCCGGCCAGATAAGTGACCTGCCATCCCGTCCCCGACACGGTCAGGGGGATGCCGTATTTCGGCGCGACGCTGAGGGCCAGGCCGATGCCCCGCAGGCAGGCGGGACAGAAGGTCCCGGTCTTCTCGAGGAACAGCCGGTAGAGCCTGAGCATGGTCGGCCGGTTGACGGTGATCATCATGTGGTCGGCCCGGGTCGAGCGGATCGCGTTCCGGATGTTCGCCTGGGCGTGGGGGGAGAGGAAGCCGTTGTCGAAGGTGACCCCGAGGCACTTCAATCCGTAAACCCGGTCGCAGAGATAGAGGGCGTAGGTGCTGTCCTTGCCCCCGCTGAGCGGGATCAGGCAATCATAAGGGCGGCGCAGGCGCCGGGCCCGTTCGACGATGGCTTCGAATTCCCGGCGCTTCCTCTCGCCCGCGTCCAGGTACTCCTCCTGCCGTTTCCGGTAGTCAGCGCAGAGAGGGCACAGGCCGTCGTCGTTCAGCCTGACGCTGGGCAGGCTCGCGGGAAGGATGCAATTCGCGCAGCGGATCCCCTCTTCCATGGTACTCCACCTCTTGCCCGGAGTTTACGAGGGGAGGCCGAACGTGTCAAGGGCCGGCTCAGCGCCGCGAACATGGGCCTAGCGGGCCAGCATGTCCCTGATCAGTCCCCGGAACATGAGGATGGGCTTCAGGCCGCCGAACAGGGCGATGACGGCGGCCAGATAGAAGGCGGGATAGGCCGCCGTCCCGATGGCGATCCTCACGAGGGGAGATAATCCTCCGTAAAAGACGGCAAGCGGCTGGATCTTGTCGAAAACAGCCCAGAAGAGCAGGCTGGAAACGGTCGCCGCGGCCCAGTATCTCCAGAGGATCCCGACGCAGAAGCGGGCCCCGATCCCGGCCGGCCGGCCGGCGTACGAGAGCGCGGGGATGAGCAGGACATAGAACATGACGGAATAGGCTATCGCGACCCCATAGGGGCCGAACTGAAGGCCGATGAAGTAAGCCCCCAGCGAGACCCCGAGGACGATGAAACCCCATTTCAGGAGGCGGTCGGCCCGGCCGAGCGAGATGTGCAGCCAGACATTGGTGTTGTAGATCACGAACGCGCCGATGCCCGGACCTAGAGCGGCGAAGATCGACCCGGCGATGCTCCAGCGGTCGCCGAGGAGGATGATGATGATGTCCTTGCCCAGGATCGTGAACAGGGCGCTGCCGGGGAATCCGATGAAGGCCAGGACGGACAGCGCCTTGGAGAAATAGGTCCGGTATTTCGGGGGATCGTCGACCAGGCGGCTCAGGGTGGCGATCCCCACGCCCGAGAGGGCGACGGTCAGCTGGTTCGGCAGGACCGAGGAGAGCTGCGAGGCCCGGTCGTAATGACCGAGAGGGGTCTTCCCGAAAGCCCGGCCGACGAAGATCTTGTCGAGGTTGTTCCGCAGATAGCCGAGAAGGTAGTTCCCGTAGGTTTTGTACCCGAAGGTCAGGATCGACCGGATCGACGTCCCTTTGGCCGGGGCCCCGGGCTTCCAGCGGCAGAACAACCAGGCGAAAAGGGTCGTGACCAGGGGAAGGGAAACGCGGCGGGCCACCAGCGACCAGAAGCCGAATCCGCCCACGGCCATGGCGATGCTGAGCCCCGTGCTGATCACCGCGGCCAGGACCTGGGCGATCGCCGAGAGATTGAACTTCATGTTCCGGCTCAGCAGCGCCAGGTGGCATGTCCCCAGGCCGCTGAAGATGATCGACAGGGCCATGCCGGCCGAGATGCTCTTGAGCTGGGCCTCTCCGAAGAACCAGGCGATGGCCGGGGAGATGGCCACGAAGAAGACGGTCAGGCCGATCATGATCAGGGCGTTCACCCAGAAGAGCTTCCTCATCTGGTCATCGGTCAGGTCCCTCTTCTGGATGATGGCCTCGGTGAAGCCGTTGAGGCCGAAGTTCTGGACCAGGATGCTGAACGTGGCCACCATGGAGACGAGCCCGAAATCCTCGGGGCTCAGGATGCGGGCCAGGATGATCGTGCCGACGGTCTGGACGCCGTAGTTGAAGGTCTGGGCGAAGACGGAGAAGCCGGCCCCGACAAGGGCCTTTTTCTTGAGCCCCTCGCGCAGGTGGCCCGCGTCCAGGAGGTCGCCTGATCGCGTCCCTGCCTTGCGCGCGTCATCGTCGTTGTCGCTCCTCACGGTCCTCCGCTCCTCAGGGTCCCTAGACAATAACATAATCCCCGGCGTTCGTGCCAGCCCCGGCAGGGGCCGGCCGGGGCGGTCCGGCGGCGGACCCCCGATGTTGATAAGTCCCCCGAAAAAACCTAGAATATCAGCGCATGATGAAATCTCTCCGGGCCTGGGCGGCGGCCAACCGCCGGACGATCATCCTGACGTTCGAGATCTTCTGGATCGTCATCTTCCTGCTCGACCGGGTAAGCAACGTCAATGCCGTGGACATCCCCCAGTTCATCTACGTGAATTTCTGACCTCGATGCGGAAAAAAGCCGGCGCCGCGATCCTGACGGTCCTGGCCTGCCTGGTCCTGCTGGAGCTCGGGCTCCGGGCCATCGGCCGGGCCCCGACGAACATGGCCGACGGCATCGCCGACCAGTGGGGCGACTCCTTCCGGCTCAAGAAGAACATCACCAAGGTCATGAAATTCCCGGCGTTCACCTACACCGTCCATACCGACGAGTACGGCTTCCGCGACAAGGCGACCGGCCCGCGGCCGCTCGACGGCAAGCCCTTCTGTGTCTTCCTGGGGGCGTCGGACGTGTTCGGCAACGGGGTCGATTTCGAGGATTCCTTCGTCGGGGTGTTCGCCGCCGAGGCCGGGAAGCGCGACTTGGAGGTCCTGAACCTGGCTGTCGGCGGGCATTTCTTCCTGGACCAGGAAGCGCTCCTGAGGGATTTCATGGACTCCACCCGGCAGAAGCCCCGGACGGTGTTCCTCTGCGTCAACGCCCTCCACATCCCCAAGTTCGACCGGCGGAACCGGAATATCATCGTCAAGAGCGGCTATGTCATCGACCGGTCAGGCTGGCGCATCACCTATGCCAGGCTGATGGCCGGGAACGTCTCCTCGGCCTTCTGCTTCTTCCGGGACGGGATCCGGAGGATCCAGGAGCGCTACCTGCATTACGAGGTCGGCGAGAAATCCCCCGAGTTCCTTCAGATCTACGACAAGCGCAACGCGATCCGTCGGCCGGAGCGGGTCGGCCGGTTCAACGAGTACCTGACCGGCTTCGAGACATTCTGCCGGCAGAACGGCATCGAGCTGGTCTACGTCTATATGCCCCTGTCCGACAGCTTCCGGCTGAAGGAGATGGCGAAACAGATGGGCGTGGATCCCGACGGTTATGACGCCTCGTTCTACGAGGACCTGATCCGTTCCCATTGCGAGGCGAACGGCAAGCGGCTGGTCGATCCCCGGCCGGCGCTCGAGCAATGCTATCGGGAAGGGAAGGTCCTGAGGTTCAAGCTCGATCCCCATTTCAACGCCTTCGCCAACAGGATCATCGGGGAGTACCTCGCCGGCCAGATCTTCTGAGACCCCCGCCGGTCCACCCCGGGGAGGCAGCCTAGTAGGGCCTTTCCTTGACCAGCCGGATCCCGGCGTGGGCCAGGACCTTGGAGAGATGATCGCATTCCTTGATAAGGTAGCGCGCGTATACGTGCGCGCCCGCCAGCCGGGCGAACGGCAGGAGCAGGGCGTAAAAGGGGACCGCGGCCAGGGACCGGAGGGTGCTGAGGCTCAAGACCGGATTGTCCTGCGCCTCAGTCATTCCCCGGGTGAAAGCGCGCTTGACGTAATAGGACCGGACCTGCCGCTCGGGGGGGACGGTCTCGTAGACGACCGCCTCGTTGCACCAGACGAAGGCGTGGCCCTTTTGCATCATCCGCTTGAAGAAGACGGCGTCGCTGCCGCCGGTCCGGCCGAAGCCCGGGTCGAAGCGGTCCGCCGGATCGGCGAAGAGCGATCCCCGGACGAGGACGTTGCCGGTCCGGGTGAAGCGGGCGTCGACCAGCCTTTGCCCGGTCGCGAATTCGCGCCGGTCGAGGAGCCCGCTTTTGGCCAGCCACGCAGGAGGCGGGCTCTCGAAATGGGCCCGCACCGGTCCGAGGACCCCGGACGCCCCCGAGCTTTCGAGCGTGCGGAAATGGCGGACGAGCCATTCCGGTTCGGGGAACTCGTCGTCGTCGATGAAGGCGATCAGGTTCCCCCGCGCGTTCTCGACGGAACGGTTCCGGGCCAGGGCGATGCTCCGCTCCGGCTCGAGATGATAATCGACGGCGAAGGGCGACGTCGCCCGGGCGGCCTCGACGACGCCGCGGCCGGACTCCAGGCCGTCGTTGTCGACGACGACCGCAGACAATGAGAACAGGCCCTCCGTTTTGAGATCCCCCATCCTGTCCAGCAGCCTCTTGAGAAGCGCCGGGCGCTTGAAGGTGCAGATGCAGACGCTGATATGGTCGCCGCCGCTGCCCGCCATGGCGGCATCGTAGCCCTGAACGGGAAGGGCTGTCAACAGGCCTGACCGCCCTCGACAGGGGGGCGGGTTGAACGGATCCCCGACTTCTAATAGAATGCCCCACGTCGGGGGGCCGGCCCCCGGAGGAGTGAGAATGAGTCCGAGGAGCGGCCAGTCGAACCGAACGAGCGCCCGCGTCGGGCCGGGCCGTTGCGCCCTGATCATCGTCGAGAACCAAACCTATATCACGGATACCCGGGTCAAGGCCGAGGCGACGTCCCTGAGGGAAGCGGGCTGGCGCGTGCACGTCATCTGTCCGGCGCCGCCCGGGGCGGCCCCGGGGCCCGGGCGCGCGGCGGCCTATGCGGAGACCGACGCGGGCGGGATCGTCGTCCACACTTACCGCATGAAGTTCGCCGCCCGCGGCGTCTCGCGTTACATCAAGGAGTACCTCCTCTCCCTGTTCCATATCTCCCGCCTGGCGCTGCGGATCGACCGGAAGGAGCGCTTCGAGGTCGTCCATCTCTGCAATCCTCCCGACCTGCTTTTCGTCGTCGGCGCGCTGCTCAAGCTCCGGGGCGTGAAGGTCATCTTCGACCATCATGACCTCTTCCCGGAGATGATCCTGTCCCGCCACAAGGGCCCGTTGGGGTGGGCCTTCTTCCGGCTCTCGCGGCTCCTGGAATTCCTGACGTTCCGGACGGCCGACGCGGTCCTGTCCACGAACGAATCGTACCGGGACGTCGCCATCCGCCGGGGCCGCCTGGACGGGCGCGACGTCTTCATCGTCCGGAACGGGCCGTCTCCCGAAGAGATCCGCCCGGTGCCGCCGGAGCCGGCGCTGAAAAGGGGCTTCCCCCTGATGGCCTGCTATGCCGGCATCATGGGGCCGGAGGACGGCGTCCTGGAGCTCATCGAGGTCATCCGGGACGTCGTGGAGCGGCAGGGACGGGCCGACATCCTATTCTGCCTCCTGGGCGACGGGGCCGCGAAGCGGGAGGCCGAGGACCGGGCCCGGGATTGGGGCGTCGGGGACCACGTGGTCATGCCGGGCATGGTCCTGGACCGGGCGCTCTTCCGCCGCTACCTGTCGACGGCGGACATCATGCTCGCCCCGGAGACGTCCAATCCCCACAACGACAAATCGACCTTCATCAAGATCGCGGAATACATGGCCATGGGGAAGCCCATCGTGGCCTACGACCTGAAAGAGACCCGGTTCACGGCCGGGGACGCGGCGGTCTACGCCCCGTCGGGCGACATCCGGGCCTACGCGTCCGCGCTCGTGGGCCTCATGGAGGATCCCGCCCGGCGGGCCCGCCTCGGCGAGATCGGGGTGGAGCGGATCCGGGACCTCTTCCAATGGGAGCATCAGAAGGTCCATCTCCTCGAGGCCTATGACCATGTCCTCCGGACGGACGGCTGATCGGCGGGGCGGAAGATGAGCACGCTCGATCCGGGTTATGCCGCCGAGGTTGACCTGATCGACAAGACCGGCTGGCACGCCCTGCTGCCCGAGTTCGACGACGCGACCTTCTACCAGACCTGGTCCTATGGCGAGGCATCCTGGGGCGCGGGGAATGCCAGCCGCCTCGTCCTTCGCCGGGACGGCCGGGCCGTCGGCCTGGCCCAGCTGAGGATCGTCCGGTTCCCGCTCCTCCGGACCGGGGCGGCCTATCTCAACTGGGGGCCCCTGTGGAAGCCGCGGGGGACGGTTCCGGACCCGGCCTGCCTCCGGAACATGCTCAGGGCCCTGCGCAGCGAATACGTGGACGGCCGGGGCCTGTCCCTGCGGGTCCTGCCCAAGATCTTCGACCTGCCGGAGAACGCGGAGGCCGCCGGGGCCTTCGCTGCGGAAGGCTTCTCCCGCCGGCCGGACCCCTTGCGGACCTTCGTCGTCGACCTCCGTCCTTCGCTCGAGGAGATCCGGCAGAACCTGCACAAGAGCTGGAAGGGCTCTTTGAAGTTCGCCGAAAAGCAGGAGCTGGAGATCTTCGAGGCCGGGACGGGCGAGCACTTCGCCTTGGTCGCCGACATGAACCGCGAGATGAAGGATCGGAAACAGTATTTCGGGGGCGATATCCCGAAGCTGCTCGAGATCAACCGGGACCTGCCGGAGCCCCTGAGGCTGAAGATCCTCCTCTGCAGCCATCAGAACGAGGTCATCTCGGCCCTGGGGTGGTCGAACATCGGGAAGGTCAGCTTCCCCATGGTCGGCGGGACGGGCAATAAGGCTCTGCAGTTCAAAGCCTCTTTCTTGCTGTTCTGGAGGATGGTCCAGCGATCGAAGGAGGCCGGGTTCCGCTATTGTGATACCGCCGGCGTCCACCCGAAGAGGAACCCCGGGGGATACTTCTTCAAGCGCGGGCTGGCCGGAAAGGACGCCCAGGAAACGGCCTACATCGGGTCCTTCGACGCCTATCGAAGCCGGTCGGCCTATCGCCTGTTCAAGGCTGCCATGTCGCTCCGGACGGGGCTCACGAACGCGGCGCGGAGCCTGAGGGCGCGGTTCCGGCTGCCGTCCCGTTCCGGCCGCCCGGCGCCGGCCGGGCCGGACCGACGTTCACCGTGATCCTGGCGCTCCTCGTCGGGGCAGCCTGGGCGCTCCGCAAATAGGCCCGGGCTTCGATCTCGTGGCTTCCGGGTTTCAGGCCGGAGGCTTCCCACGCGAATTCGTAGGGGGGCGTTTCGACCTGTCCCGCGGGGATGCCGTCGGCCAGGAAGACCACGTATCTCACGTCGGCCGGATCGGAGACGTCGGCTCGAACGCAGACCGGCGTCGCGACGGCGGCCCCTGGCAGCGGGGAGGCGATGCGGACGTCCGTCTCCCCCCTGCCGTCGACGCGCTCCAGCCCGCCGATATCCGGCGCCTTGCCGGCATAATCGTACGAGACGGGGGCCTTGGCGGCCCACGATATCGGCCGGTCGATCTCGATCGAGTTCCCGTCGTAGTCGGCGCGGAGGACCCGGACCGGCGGGGCGGTCCCGATCCGGACGATATCCCCGGCGGTGATGCCTCCGCCGTCCGAGAAGAACCCGGCGTCGAGGACCGGGACCCGGGTCCCCTCGCCGGCGGCGACGGTCGTGGTCAGGGGAACGCCGGCGTCGACGGCCGGGGACCGCTCCAGGAGGTCGAAGCGCCCCTCGGCCGGGGCAGCGAAAGCCGGATCCTTCTCCAGGCCCCGCTGCTGGACGGGCCGGCCGGAGCTCTCCACGAGATTGCCGGCCGCCAGGAAGCCGGGCATCGAGGTCCCGTCGACATAGATGGTCATGCCGCCCGGATGGGCCGACCGGACGAAGATGTTGTTGAGGACCTTGGCGTCCGTCGATCCGCCGGTGATCTGAAGGCAATAGCGGGCCTTGGGGGTCTGACGGTGGACCATGTCGACGAAGGTGTTATGCACGACCCTCAAGCCCGGGAACCTCTCGATCAGGATGGCGATGGCCCCGTTGCGGACGGCCACGTTCCTCCGGAAGAGGAACTCGGAGCTCGGATGGCCGGCGACATTCCTCATCAGGACCAGGTGGCCGTGGGGCACGTCGTTATCGACGATGAGATTGTCCTCCATCACGGTCCGGACGAGGGGGGCGACCGCGTCGGAATAGTATTGGAGGCCGTCGATGTGATGGCCCTCGGGGTTCCGCCGGATGAAGTCGGGGAAATCGGCCAGGGCGTTGTCGTGGAAATAATTGTTGCGGATGATATTGCCCCGCCCCCAGACGTTCGTGAAATCGGCGGCCTGGGAGACGTCGTTGTACTCGACGATGTTCGCGTCGCCGGCCACGACGATGGCGATCTCCCCGGTCTCCTGCCCCGGAACGGAGCCGATGAAGCTCATCCGGTTACCCCGGACGATATTGTGGTGCGACGGGGCGCGCTTGTGGAAGAAGATCCCGATCGTCGACGTGTGATGGATGCGATTGTCCAGGATCTGGCAATGATCCGATCCGGCCACCAGGATCGCCGGATCGCGGAAGGCGGCCGTCTGCGTGATCTCGAAGCCCACGATCCGGACGTAGGAACAGGATTCGATCTGGAATCCCCGGACCGTGACCGGGCCGGCGGCTTTGAAGGTCACGAACGCGCCCGGCTTCCCGGACGCGGTCACCGGGACCGTCTCGTCATAGGTCCCGGGGCCGACCCAACAGGTGTCGCCCGCCCGGAGCATCCCGGCCGCCTTCCGGATCGTCCGCCACGGGGCATCCCGGGTGCCGGGATTCGTGTCCGCGGCGCGGGGATGGGCCTGATCGACGAAGACGTCGGCCGCCCGGGCGGAGCCGGCGGCGAGCGCGAGAAGCAGAACCGCGGCGAGAACGTTTGAGGACAGGGACTTGCGCATGACCGCCCTCCTTGGCCGATCCCATTATAGCAAAAACAAGATCAAAGCCGGGACAGCACGGCGGCCGCCAGGATCCCGAGCTTCCTGATGTCGAGGACGAAGAGGGACAGGCCGAAGGCGAAGAAATTGAAGGTCAAGAAGACGCCCAGGGCCAGGCTGAGCTTCGACCGGAAGTACTTCTGGAGCGCCGCCGAGCGGACCTTCCTCTTCTCCCTCTGATAAATGGTCAGGGCGGCGATGCCGATCCCGTGGTAGGCGCCCCAGAGGATGAAGTTGGCCGTTTCGCCGTGCCACATGCCGCAGCCGATGAACGTGATGATCATGCCGAGATTGGAGAGGAGGACCGCGTGCCGCCGGAAATAATCTAGGCTCCTGAGCTTGCGGACGATCGGCCAATAGATGTAGTCGACGAGCCAGCTGGTCAGCGACATGTGCCAGTTCGTCCAAAGCTCGCGGATATTCCTCTTGAGGAACGGATTGTCGAAATTCTCCGGGAGCTCCAGGCCCATCAGGCGGGCGCAGCCGATGGCCAGGTCCGAGTACCCGGCGAAATCGAAATAGAAGTAGAAGGCATAGGCGTATAGCCCCAGGGCGGCCTGCCAGAAGCTCATGCGGCCGAGGAGATCGGCCTGGGTGGACAGGATATGAGGATAGAGGGCCTGGGCCAGGACGAATTTCTTGAACAGGCCGTGGACGATGCGCTCGCCTCCCGCCCGGAGATCCGCCGCGGGCTTGGATCGCGCCGCCGAGCGGACCTGGGAAGCGAAGGGGTTGTAGCGGTTGATCGGGCCGCTGATGAAGGCCGGGAAGAAGATGACGTAATTGACGTAGGTCAGAGGGTCCAGCCCTTCGATCTTCCCCCGATAGGCCTCGACGAGGAAATGGATCATGCGGAAGGAGAAATAGGAGACGCCGATCATCCGGGCCAGGCCGCCGCCGGCCGGTCCGGCCGCCGTCCTGAACAGCCCCTGGACGAACCCGTACTTGAAGAAGGCCAGGAACGCCAGCACGGCCGTGATGCCGAGGGCGGCCAACGCCTTTCTCCGGCGGCCGGGGGCGGAGGGCGTCCTGACCAGGGCCGCGCCCAGAACGTAGGTCAGGACGGCCAGGCCCAGGACCAGCGCCAGATGCCCGGGACCGAAGCCGGGAAGGGCCAGGAGCATCAGGGCCGACAGAATGGCGAGGGCGAAGCCCCTGGCCCGGACCGACTTGTCGAGGAGCCGGATGACGATCGCGCTGACGGCGAGCGCCGCCCAGAAGGGCAAGCTGCTATAGAAGTCGAAATGCCAAAATCCCGGATTCACGGAACTGTCTGAAATCTCCAGAGATAGCGACCCCGGCCGTACCTTGGAACGGCTCTCCGGGGCGGCGAATTATATAAACAGGCCGGGGCGGATGTCAAATCGGCCGTGTTGACGCCGGGACGTCCATGGTATAATGAAAATCCAGGGGAGTGGAGAACCCTTCAGTTGGATTCCTTGCCTCCGCTCCTGTGTCGCGGGAGATCTGATCCGCCTTTCCCGCGGCCGGCGGGACTTCCCGCCTGGCCGGGACAGGCGACGAGGTGATGAGATGAAAGAACGGACCAAGGGTTTGCTCCTGATCGGGGCGGTTCTCCTCGCGGCGGCCTGTTCGTCCACGCAAAGCCCCGGCGAATCGGAGCTCCAGGCGTCGTTCACCGTCAGCCCGGCGTCGCCGAAGGTCGGTGAATCGGCCGCTTTCAGTGACGCCTCGAAGGGGGATCCGACCTCGTGGCAATGGGATTTCGGCGACGGTTCCACGAGCACGGAGCAGAACCCGACCCATACCTTCACGGCCACGGGCGGAAAGACGGTGACCCTGACCGTCAGCAAAGGGACCGAGCACGACTCGGAGGTCAAGACCGTGGCGGTCCTGTCCGCTTCCGCGATCCTGATCGGCCACGGGACCGACAAGCTGGCCGATATCCCCCTCGCCTGGATCTCCCAAGCCCGGCAGACCCTTCATATCGCTTATGGGCATACCTCGCATGGGAGCCAGATCACCGACGGCATGACCGGATTGGCCCAGTGGAAGGGCTCGGATTATGCCTGGAACTCGGGCGGCACGGGCGGCGCCTTGGACCTCAGGGACTATTACAATGATTTCGGCGGCCTTGGCCTCGCCAACGATCTCGGCAACCCGAACCGGACCGCCTGGGAGCAAGCGACGCGGACCTATCTGGCCCAGAACCCGGCCGTCAACGTCATCATCTGGGCCTGGTGCTGGCAGGTGAACGGGACCGAGCAGGAGATCCAGACCTACCTCGACCTGATGAACCAGCTGGAGATCGATTTTCCGAACGTGAAGTTCGTCTACATGACCGGTCACGTCAACGGCGGCCCGCTGACGGACGGCTACCACCAGCGCAACCAGCAGATCCGCGACTTTTGCGTCAGTAACAACAAGATCCTCTACGATTTCGCCGACATCGAGAGCTACGATCCGGACGGAGCCTATTACGGCGACAAGCTCGTCACCGACGGGTGCGACTACGACAGCGACGGTGACGGCACGGTGGACCGGAACTGGGCCGTCGACTGGCAGAACGCCCATCCCGGGGAATGGTACAATTGCGGGTCCGCCCACAGCCAGCCGCTGAACGCGAACATGAAGGCCTATGCGGCCTGGTGGCTGTGGGCCCGGCTGGCCGGCTGGGCCGGCCGGTGAAGTCTCCATCATGGCGCTCCCTAAGGCCGCCGGGCTCGTGGCCGTCATCGTCCTGCTGGCCTGGGGGTGCGGCGTCGACAAGAACAACGAGAATCCCGGCACCCCGCCCGCCGCGGCCTTCTCGTTCTCCCCGTCGTACCCGGCCATAGGCCAGGAGGTCGCGTTCTCGGACGCCTCCACCGGCAGCCCGACGGCCTGGAGCTGGGATTTCGGCGACGGCGGGTCCTCCTCGCTCCAGAACCCGAGCCACGCTTATGCCTCCTCGGGAACGAGGACGGTCCGGCTGACCGTCCGGAACAGCGCCGGCTCCGACAGCGCGAGCCAGACGGTCACGGTCGCGGCGCTGGCGGCGTCCTTCATGTTCCGGCCCTTCCTTCCGGCGCCGGGACGCGCCGTGCAGTTCACCGATACGTCGCTCGGCGGGGCGACGTCCTGGACCTGGGCCTTCGGGGACGGAGGGTCGAGCACCGCCGAGAATCCCAGCCATGCCTACGCCGCCGCGGGGACCTATGAGGTCAGCCTGTCCCTCGCCAGCGCGTCGGGAACGAGCTCGACGGTCCGAACGGTCTGCGTGACCGCCGACGCGGTCCTGCCGCCGGACCGGCTCATCGACTGGACCCCGGCCGGGATCCCGGGCGGGATCCCGGGCCGGACGACCGTCTTCCGGACGCTGACGCCGTCGAATTCCCTGGCCGAGATCAACACCGCGATCGCGGATTGCCCCTCGGGCCAGGCCGTCTTCCTGACGGCCGGATCCTACAGCCTCGGCAGCATCTCTTTCGGCTCGAAATCCGGCGTCACGCTCCGCGGGGCCGGGCCCGGTCGCACCGTGATCAACTCGACGGCCCTCGACGCCGTCGCCTCCGCGGAGCTGAGCTTCATGGAGGACGACGGGATCGCCCTCAACTCCGGGTTCACGAAGGGCTCGACGAGCATCGTCCTGGCGTCGTCGCCGTCGTCCCTCTTTCGCGCCGGGAACCTCGTTCAGATCACGCAGGCGGATGATCCGGGGGCCCTGGGGAATCCCGGGGTCGGCGTCTACCACCGGACCGGCTTTCCGGGCGTCTGGGGCATGTCGAAGACGAGGAACCTCCGCTTCACGTCCCGGATCGCGGGTGTCGCCGGCAATACGATCACGCTGGCCACGCCCATCCCATATTCCTACTCGGCGGCCCTGGGCCCGAGGGCCTATCCGTTGAGGGACGGGCCCGGCCCGTCCCTTTGCGGGCTAGAGAGCCTGACGATCCGCGGCGGCGCCGGGACGGACAAGGCGCTCAACTTCTCCGGCGCGGACCGGTGCTGGATCAAGGACGTGGAAGTCTCCGGCGCCATCGGCCAGATCGGGATCGTCTATTTCCGTCATTCGTCCCAATGCGAGGTCCGGCGCTGCTACGTCCACGACGCCAGGGGCTTCCCCAACCAGGACGATGGCTACGCGTATTTTCTTTATTACGGATGCTCGTACGGCCTGGTCGCGGATTCCATCGCTTATCGCGTGGGGGACGGCGTGATCATCAACGGCTCGTCCGCGAACGCCGTCCTCTACAACCTCATCGACGAGGCCCGGCGGGCCGGGCACGCCTGGGTGGACCAGGGCGTCATCGTGAACCACGGCCCGCACGGCATCATGAACCTGATCGAGGGCAACGTCACGCAGCGATTCCAGAACGACGGCTACCACGGCTCGACCTCCCATTCGGTCCTGTTCCGCAACGCCGTGACCGGGGTCCGGGCGGGCGCCGTCGAGCCCCGGCGGCCGGTCGATCTCTGCCGGGGCAGCTACGACCACAGCGTCGTCGGGAACGTCATCGGCGACGAGAGCTGGTCCCCGGCCTACTACGACATGCCCGCCGACCCGTCGAGCGTCTCGGCCGTCTATATCCTGGGCTTTCCCGGGATGGATAGCGTGAGCATGGCCGCCTATTCGGGCGTTCCCTGGGACAGCTGGGCGAAGTCCACGGCCGTCCCCGATCCGGATGTGGCGGGGACGCTCCTCCGGCACGGGAATTACGATTTCT
Source organism: Acidobacteriota bacterium (assembly GCA_039683095.1). Taxonomy (NCBI): domain Bacteria; kingdom Pseudomonadati; phylum Acidobacteriota; species Acidobacteriota bacterium. The sequence goes on from JBDKSB010000001.1 coordinate 525,906, forward strand.
ATCATCGCGACGTCGTCTGGGACGGCGATATCGTCTCCCACGCCATCCCGGCCAGCCTTTTCTACTCTTCGAAGCCGGCGTTCTTCGGATCGCTGGCCTGGCCTCCCATCGGCCCTGACGTCCCGGGCTTCGTCACCGATATCCCGGCCCTGGCACGCTGGAAAGCGTACCTGTCCTCCGGCAATCTGGACGACCTTTTCGGGGACTGACGGGGCCATCGACCGGGTCCGGCCCCGCGGTTAGCCATCTTTCCGTCTTAATACTCTAGGATATCCCCCTTTGGGGTGATTCGGCCTCTTGCGGCCCCTGCCGATAATGGTTCTGACCCTGACACCGATCGGGGCAAATGAAATCGACGGAGGCATATGAAATGGCGAGAACGCCGAGCTTTAATGGAAGCGCTCATAGGGTCCATCTCGGCCTGATCCTTTTTGCGGTTTGTTCATTCTTCCTGCCGGGGCGCATCCTGGCCCAAAGCAAGTCGAGCGAGAGCCTGCTGACCCGCCTGGCCGTGAAGGCCACCGGCAATCTCAGCGTGTCCTTTACGTACACCCCCCGGTACCCGACGCAGGGACAGCCCGTGCAGTTCACGGCGAAATCGTCGGGAGCCCCCCAGGCCTTTGCCTGGGACTTCGGTGACGGGACCTCGAGCAGGGAACAGAATCCCGTCCACGTCTATGCGGAAACGGGCTTCCGGAAGGTGACGGTCGTGGCCTCCACCACCGCGGCCTCCCGGAAGGCGAGCCGGACGCTCACCGTCCTGCCCGCCGCGGCCCAGGCGACGTTCGTGTTCAGCCCGGCCACACCCGGGCCCGGCCAGACCGTCCAGTTCTCCGACACCACGTCCGGGACGCCGACATCCTGGCGGTGGAGCTTCGGGGACGGCGCGACGAGCACGGTAAAGAACCCGAGCCATGCCTTCGCCGGCGAGGGGACCTATACGGTGAATCTGACGACCGGCGGGGGGACCGGCACGAAGCAGGGCAGCCGGACGATCAGCGTGGCCTCGATGTCGGTCCTGGCCGCATCCTTCACCTATTCCCCGGCCTTCCCGACCACGGGCCAAGCCATCCAGTTCGCCGACACCTCGACAGGCTCGCCGACGTCCTGGCTCTGGAACTTCGGGGATGGGACGACCAGCTCCGCCCAGAATCCCAGCCACGCCTACGCCGCGGCAGGCTCCAAGACGGTGACCCTGACGGTCACCAGCGCCACTTCGTCGAACGCCTCGACCCGGACGATAACCGTGGCCACGCCGCTCGCGGCTTCGTTCAGCTTCAGCCCGGCCGCCGCGACCGCCGGCCAGGCGATCCAGTTCACGGACGCTTCGACGGGCTCGCCGACATCCTGGCTCTGGAACTTCGGGGACGGGACGACCAGCGCCGTCCAGAATCCCAGCCACGCTTACGCCGCGGCAGGCTCCAAGACCGTGACCCTGACGGTCACCAACGCCACCGGGTCGAACAGCGCCTCGCGGACGCTCTCGGTCTCGGCCTCCCTGACGGCGGCCTTCACGTTCTCGCCGGCCTCCCCCGTGGCCGGTCAGTCCGTCCAGTTCACCGATGCTTCGACCGGGAGCCCTACGGCCTGGTCCTGGAGCTTCGGCGACGGCGGGACGAGCACGGCCCAGAACCCCAGCCATGCCTTCGCCTCGGCGGGGACCTACACCGTGAGGCTGACCGCCTCGAACGGCTCCGGCCAGAACGAGGTCAGCCTGGCCGTGACGGTCACGGCCTCGAACACGGTGACGGCCTCTTTCGGCTTCAGCCCGAGCGCGCCGGCGGCGGGCGACACCGTGCAGTTCACCGACTCCTCGACGGGGTCGCCGACCTCGTGGCAATGGAGCTTCGGCGACGGCGGGACGAGCACGGCCCAGAATCCGAGCCATGCCTACGCGGCCGCGGGGACCTATACGGTCAGCCTGACGGCCGCGTCCGGCTCCTCCAGCGCCACGGCCACCAGGGCGGTCACGGTGGCCGCCGCCGCGGCCCTGGACGCTTCGTTCTCCTATGCCCCGACTTCTCCGGCTCCCGGCCAGGCGGTGTCCTTCACCGACACCTCGACGGCGTCGCCGACCTCGTGGCAATGGAATTTCGGCGACGGCGGGACGAGCGCGGCCCAGAACCCGAGCCACACCTTTGCGGCCGCCGGCTCCTACACCGTCACCCTGCTGGCCGCCGGCCTGTCGGGCTCGGACACGGCCAGCCGGACGATCACCGTCGCCACGTCGACGAGCCTCCTGCCGGACGACCGGATCATCGATTGGACCAGCGTCGGCGTCCCCGGCGGCATCCCCAACCGGACGACCGTCTATAGGACGCTCACGCCCTCGAACACCCTGGCCGAGATCAACGCGGCCATTGCCGCCTGCCCCTCCGGCCAGGTCGTCTTCCTGGCCGCCGGCAGCTACAGCCTCGGCCAGATCACGTTCGGCTCGAGGTCGGGCGTCACGCTGCGGGGGGCCGGCGCCGGGCGCACGGTCATCAACGCGACGTCCGGCTACGCCATCTCGGCCACCGAGCTGAGCTTCTTCGAGGCGGACGGCGTGGACGTGGCCAGCGGCTATGTCAAGGGCTCCACGACCATCACCCTGGCCGCGACGCCTTCGTCGGCCTTCGCCGTAGGCAATCTCATACAGATCACCCAGGACGACAGCCCGGACGCCCTCGGCTCGGCCGGCGTCGGCGTCTACCACCGGACCGGGTTCCCCGGCGTCTGGGGCATGTCGGCGACCCGGAACGTCCGCTTCACCTCCCGGATTACGGCCGTGAGCGGCACCCGGATCACCCTGGCCACGGCCGTTCCCTATACTTACCAGGCGTCGCTCAATCCCAAGGCCTATCCGCTGAGCGGCGGTCCAGGCGCCACCCTGTGCGGCGTCGAGAGCCTGACCCTCCGCGGCTCCGGCAGCACCGACCGGGCCGTCAACTTCTCGGGGACCGACCGCTGCTGGGTCAAGGACGTCGAGGTCGACAACATGGTCGGCACGACCGGCATGATCTTCTTCCGTCATTCCTTCCAGGGCGAGATCCGGCGCTGCTACGCGCATGACGCGGCCGGCTTCCCCAGCCAGGCGGACGGCTACGCCTATTTCTTCTATTACGGCTGCTCGAACTGCCTCGCGGTCGACAACATCGCCTGCCGCGTCGGCGACGGCCTCATCATCAACGGCTCGTCGGCCAGCGCCTGCCTGTACAATCTCGTCGAGAACGTCCAGCGGGCCGGCCATGCCTGGGTCGACCAGGGCATGATCGTCAACCACGGGCCGCATGCCATCATGAACCTCATCGAGGGCAACGTCCTCCAGAGGTTCCAGAACGACGGCTACCACGGTTCCACATCCCACACGCTGCTCTTCCGCAACAACATCCACGGGCTCCGGGACGGGGCTTCCGGCGTCCGCAGGCTGATCGATCTCTGCCGCGGCAGCTATTATCACACGCTTGTCGGCAACGTCATCGGCGACTCGAGCTGGACCCCGGCCTACTACCAGCTGCCGGCCAACCCGACGTCCGTGTCCGGCGTCTACGTCCTCGGCTTCCCCGGCATGGACAGCATCAGCATGGCGGCCTATACGAGCGTGCCCTGGGACAATTGGACGAAATCGACGACGGCTCCCGACGCCGACGTCGCCGCGACCATTCTCCGCCACGGCAACTACGATTACTACAATAGAAGCGTGGTCTGGGACCAGGCGATCTCCTCGCAGGCCATCCCGGCCAGCCTGGTCTACAGCTCCAAGCCGGACTTCTTCGGGACGCTCCAGTGGCCGCCGATCGGACCGGACGTCAGCGGGCTCGCGACCAGCATCCCGGCCAAGGCCCGTTGGAACGCCTATCTGGCGTCGGGGGATCTGGCCGACCTTTTCAGGGTCTTCTGACCCAGATCACCGCAGCTTGAGCTTGAGGACCTTGCCCGCTTCGTTCTTGGGCAGGGCCTGGCGGATCTCGTAGAGCTTGGGGATCTTGTAGACGGCCAGGTGCTTCTGGAGGAAGGCCGGGAGCTCCTCGGCCAGGCCCTCGGGGGCCCCCTTTTTGAGGACGAGGAACGCCTTGGGGGCCTCTCCGAGGACCTCGTCCGGGACGCCGATGACAGCCACCTCGGCGACGGATGGGTGCTCGTGGAGGGCTTCTTCGATCTCCTTGGCGCTCACCCGGTTGCCCCCGATCTTGATCATGTCCTTGGTCCGCCCGACGACGAAGAGGAAGCCCTCCTCGTCCATCCGCCCGATGTCGCCGGTGTAATAGAGCCCGTTCCGCAGGACCTTGTCCGTTTCCTCGGGGTGGTTCCAGTAACCTGACATGATGTTCGAGCCCCGGGCGGCGATCTCGCCCTCCGCGCCGGCGGGCAGGGGGCGGCCCCGGTCGTCGGCGACGAAGAGCTCGACGTTGGCGATGGGCTTGCCGATGGAGCCCCACTTGCGGGGCAGGTCGGCCGGGTCGAGATACGAGAGCCGGGCCGAGGCCTCGGTCGCCCCGTACATGATGAACAGGCGGGCCGGGGCGAAGGCCTTGGCCACCTCCTTCTGGACGGACGGGGCCATGGCGCCGCCGGCCTGGGTCACGTAGCGGAGCTTGGGGAACGACATGGCCTTGAGATTGGACCGGCTCAGCAGGATGCTGTAGGTCGACGGCACGCCGGCGAAACCGGTCGCCTCCTGGTCCCGCATGGTCTGGAGGATGACGTTGGGGTAGAGGAACCGGTTGTCCACGATGACCGAGCCGCCGACGCAGAAATGGGTGTTCAGGAGCGACTTGCCGTAGATGTAATAGAAGGGCAGGACGGCCAGGACCCGGTCGTCGGCCGTCAGCTCGAGGTAGTCGACGATCGAGCGGGTGTTGGAGACGATGTTGAGATGCGACAGCACGGCTCCCCGCGGCTTCCCCGTGCTGCCCGACGTGTAGACGATGGAGGCGACGTCGAGATCGATCTGGCGCACGCCGGGATCGCCGCCGGGCCGGCCCTCCATGGCTTCGGGCAGGCGGATGAGCGCTCCGCCCGGCAGGCCGGCGGGCGCGTCCTTCGGCCCGTTCCAGACACAGACGGCCTCGAGCGGCCAGCCGGAGAGGGGACCCGCGCCGTCCGGTCCGGCCGCGGCGGGCGAAAAGGCCCTGGCCGCGAGCCGGTGGCTGGCCACGAGGAACCGGACGCCGCAATCCCGGACTATATAGGCGACATCCTCCGCGGTGTTCTCCGTGTTCAGGGCCACCGTCGTGCCGCCCGCCTTGAGCGCGGCGTAATAGCTCACGACGTACTCGGCGGAGTTCTCGATGAACAGGGCCACGCGGTCGCCCCGCTTGAGGCCGCGGTCGATCAGGAGGCGGGCCAGCCGGTTCGCCCGGCCGTTCAGGTCGCCGTAGGCGTGCCAGATCCCCCCGGCGAAAAGGGCCGGCTTGTCCGGCCGCCGGGCGGCGGAATCCTCGAGGAAGTCATGAACAAGCTTCGTATATCCCATGGATCGTTCCCCGGCCCGCCGGGCCGGCGCGGTCCTAGCCGATGTGCCGGGGCTCCGCCCTCAGGTACTCGGTGGCCTTGATCTTGCGCCTGATGTCGTTCTGGATGTTGACGACCCGGGCCTCGTCCAGCCCGAGCTCCCGGGCCGCTTCGCCGGCCGGGACGTTCTTTTCCATGGCGTACCAGATGAGGTCGCCGATCTCGAAGGGGACGCGGAAGAAGAACTCCTCCTGGGTGCATTCGGCGCTGTAGGTGTCGGTCGTCGGCGTGCGCTCCTGGATCTCCCGCGGCACCCCCAGGTAGGCGGCCATCTGGAAGACCTGGGTCTTGAAGAGATGGGCGATCGGCTTGAGATCGGCCCCGCCGTCGCCGTACTTGACGAAGAAGCCCTGCTCGTGCTCGTTCTTGTTGCCCGTCCCGATGACGGCGTAATTCAGGCGGTCGGCGTGGTAATAGAGCATGGACATCCGGCTGCGCTGCTTGAAGTTGGAGGCGGCGACGATCTGGAGGTATTCCTTGAGCGGGATCCGCTCGGTCTTCTCCTCGCCCTCGGGCGAGATGATCTTAAGCCGGAAAACGTTGATCTGGTCCTTTTCGCCGAGCGCCGAGGGCAGGATGATCTTGGCCCGGTACGTGGAGTCGTACTCGGGGAAGACGTTCTTCATGGCCTCGTCGCGGCGGCGATAGGTCCCGAAGCCGGCCAGGGCCGAGGTCATGTCCTCGACGATGTACGGGACGCCGTATTGACGCGCCAGCTTCCTGGCCAGGACGGCGCTGAGGGGGTTGGAGTCGGACTCGGGCATGGTGATCCCCAGGACCTTCTCCGGGCCGAAGGCCCTGGCGCTCAGGGCCAGGCAAACGCTCGAGTCGATCCCGCCGCTGATGCCCACGACGGCCCCCTGCCGATGGAGGTCGCGGCCGACGATCTGCCGCATCCTCTCGACTATCCGGGCGGCTTCGGCGGCGGCGTCGATCTTGATATCGTTCTTCGAAAAAGGCATGTGATCCTCCCGTGATGCGCCTGCTACGATATCCCAGCGCGGCGGAAAGTGTCAAGGCGTGACCGGGCGGGCGAGGGCCTTCGGGAACGGCGCCGCGGGGGCTAGCGGCCCGGCCGCTCGGCGAGGAAGCGCAGAAGCTCGATCGCGACGATTTGCCGCCCCGCGGCGTTGAGATGGCCGCCGTCGCTGGTATAGGGGCGATAGAGGAGTTCGTAGCGCCGGCCGTCCTTCTCGAAGGTGGCCTTATGGTCCCCGTCGATCCGCGACTCGATCGAGGCCAGGTCGAACAGGGACCCCCGGAACCGCTCCCTCAGCAGGTCGTTGTAGGCGTTCCTCTTGACGTTGTCGGCTTCTTCCCAGGGCAGCCTCCCCAGGATCCTCTTCAGGCGGGCCTTGATCCCGACGGGACGGGAGGTCAAGGGAACGGTGACCGTGATGAAATCGACGCCGGGATGATCAGCTTTCAGGGCGGCCAGGGCCTCCGCGTATTCCTTGAAGAGCGCCTCGACGTCGGTCGTGTGGTCGATATCGACGAAGCAGAGCTTCATGAAGGCGACGTCGACCGAGCGGCCGACCCCGCTGTCCATGATCTCCCGGAACCGCCGGATCTTCGAGCCCGGGTCCCTGTTCGCCCCGATGAGGGCATGGGCGAAGACGGGGCCGGAGAAGTCCGCGGGGTCAGCCGTCTCCCGGATGTTCAGCCTGATCGCCGGACGACGCTCCATGACCTCCCGGAGGCCCTGGACGATGTTCACGCCGACGGACTTGTGGCCGAAAAAGACCTTCTTCTGTGAAAGGGCTTCCCACTTCGTCCCGGGCACGGCATCCAGATCGGCTTGGATCCGATGGAGATAAGCCATGTTATTTCCCCCGCAGGCCGCTAAAAGGATCATGGGCAGGGCCAGGAGCGGACGGTAGCTCGACTTCGCCATCTCGGTCCTCCACGCTTTCGCGGCCGGTATCAGCCCGGATCAAACGACCGGGATATGAGTTTACCTTCTGAAAAGGCGTCCAGTCAATCGGACCGACGCTCGACCATGAGCGTCATTCGCCGGCCCAGGATCGGCGGGCGGGGTAGGCTCGGGCGGCGAAGGAAGGCGGCAGGCCCGGAACCTAACCGAGCGGCAGGTCGTCGGACTTCATGTCGACCTGGCGCAGGACGTCCTCGATGACCGCCGGATCGACCCGGTCCTCTTTTTCGAGCCGGGCGGCCGCCTCCTCGCGCGTCATCATGCCTTCCCGGATCATCTTGCTGAAGAGGTCCCGGAGCTCGGTCACGCCGACGGTCGCGGCGTACATCTTCCGGCGGACGTAATCGAGCCGGCAGTCGAAACGCCAGGAGGATTCGACCTCGGGCGATCTCTCCCAGCCGAGGAAGGCCTTGGCCTTGTCCTCGACCTCGCGCTCGTTCCAGGGGAGATAGTCGAAAAGCCGGATGACCTGGATGTCCTTGTACCGCTTCCGGAGATAGGGCGAGCTGTGGCTGGCCCCCAGGTACATCGACAGGATGAGCGGCCACGACAAGGTCAAATAGCGGGGATTGGCCGCGAGCTCCTTGGCCGTCCGTCCGATGATCCGGGGGATGTTCGTGAGCTTGTGGTAGGTCCGGGACCCGCCGAAGGCCGCTTTCTTGAACGAGGCCGTCTCCAGCGGGTTGCTGCCGATGACGATGAGCGAGATGTCGTTCTTCCGGGCGATCTTGAAGATCGTCGGCCACCAGTTCTTGCAGTGGGCGCAGACGATGGGGATGAGCGCGGACGACGGCCGCCTGGCCCAGATGCGCAGCGCCTTCTTGGTCGCGCGGACATGCTCACCCTGGGGGAAACCCCAGCCGACGACCTCGACGCCGAGGGCTTCCGAGGCGCGCCGCATGTTCTCGACGGCCTGCGGCGAGGTGAACGGATTGTCGTAGTGGATGCAGAGGACCCGCATCCCGTAGTCTTTGACCAGCTTGTAGAGGGTGTAGGTGCTGTCGCGGCCGCCGCTCAGGCCGACCATGCAGTCGTATTTCTTGTCCTTTGTCTTCTCCTTGTACGTCCGCAGAAGCTCCAGGAGCTTGTCCTCCCCCTGGACGTTCAGCTTGGACTCATAGGTCGCGCAGTAGTTGCAGACCCCGTCCGCGTCGAATGAGATCCCGGGGGTCGTCTCGGTGAGAAGACAGCGGGTGCAGGTCCTTTTTTCGGCCATCTGCGTCCCTCCTTCAGATCCTTGTCAGAAGATTGGCCAGCGCTTTGTACGTCGTCGCCTGGCCCCAGTGCAGCATCGGCGTCCTGTTCGTCGCATAGGGCAGCTTCTGGTAGTAGAAGTGCCCGTCGGGCGCCTGCATATGGGCGATCGTCCATTGCGCGGTCCTCAGGGCCAGGGCGAGGCATTCGGGCCGGCCCGGCGAGAATGTCGCCAGGGTGTCGATGGCCTGGGCTGCGCACTGGCTCTCGATCGGGTACCTCCGGTCGTGATAGTACCGGGGGGCCCCGTCGGGCTCGAAGAAGTGGGCCAGGTAAAACGCGAGGCCGCGGTCCAGCGCCCCCGCGTAGCGCGCGTCGGCCGTCGCGTCGATGTAGCATTTCAGGCTGTCGAGGTTGTATCCGGTGTGGTAGTTGTCGATCCAGTGGCAATTGGCGGATTCGGCGTAGAACCAGGAGCCGTCCGGGCGCTGGTGGGCGCAGGCGTAATCCATGGCCTGGCGGGCCACGGCCATGAGATCGTTGCGGCCGAAGAGCGCCCCGGTCCGCGCCAGCATGGCCGCGCCGAGCATGTTGGAGTTGTGGACCGTTGACTGGTCGAAAGCGACGTAGCTCAGGCAGATCCCCTCCGGGGTGCTCTCCCGGGGGAGGCCGAGGATCCATTCGCAGATGCTCAGGCTGATGTCCCTGTAGCGCGGATCCTTGAGAAGCTCGTAGGCGTCGAGGTAGGCTTGGCCGATCAGGCTGGTCCAGACGATGATCGGCTCGTGAACCTTCGTCCGGACCTTGCGGCCGGAGAAGTCGAAATGGTTCCCCCAGCTGTGGTGATCGTAGAACGGCGAGCGGTTCCTGTCGAGCCAATCGAGCTCCCGGACCGCCCGGGCCTTATAGCTTTCGTCGCCGCTGAGACGGTACATCGTCAGGTAGCCCCAGGCCATGTAGCCCCGGCCTTTGGTCGATTCCAGGGGCTTGACCCCGAACAGGGGCCGGATGTTGACCGGGGACCTCTTGAAGACCTGCTGAAGGACCCTCTCGGCGAAGTAATTATGGAAGGTCAGGGGGCGGAGCCTGGAGGACAGGCCGTCGAACGGCTCATAGGCCTTGTAGTCGTGGTCTTCGACCCATTTTTCGACGGCGCGCAGGCTGGCCAGGAGCGACCCTTTTTCGGCTTCTTGGATCATCGGGTTTCCGTATTGACAGGATTTCGATGCGAATGGCCTTGGCATGAGGCATCTTATAGGAATGATAGGGATTTTGTCAAACCCCGAAGCTTGACAGGTCCCGGCGGCTCGCTTAACATATCGCCATCAGATGTCCAGGCGCGTAGCTCAGTGGTAGAGCGCTTCCGTTACACGGAGGAGGTCGGGGGTTCGAATCCTTCCCGCGCCTACCATGATCCCTTGGCCAAGACGGACGCGGGCCCCTTTTATCCCTCCGCCCCTCCCGAACGGCTCGTTTCCCTGGATTTCTTCCGGGGCTGCGTCATGTTCCTTCTGATCGGCGAGGCGACGGGGCTCTACGATCTCCTGCTCGACCCGAGGCTCGCGGGGACGATCGTCGGCGCCGTCGGCCGCGCGCTTCAGCACCAGCCCTGGAACGGCCTGCGGCTATGGGACCTCGGCCTGCCCTTCTTCCTCCTCATCAGCGGCGTGGCCCTGGCGGTGTCCAGCGCGAACCGCTCCAAAGACGGGCAGGGGGGAGGCCTGGGGCGGATCCTTCGGCGTTCGCTCCTGCTGTTGCTCTTGGGCTGGGCTCTCTATCTCGTCAGCCCCGTCGAGAGCAACCCGCGCGGGGCCTTTCTATACGACGTCCTTCCTCATCTGGCCTTCGGAGGCCTGGTCGCGTTCCTCCTCCTCAGGCGCAAGCCGGCGGCGCAGCTGGGCGTCGCCCTCGGGCTCCTGGCGCTGACCGAAGCGCTCTACAGGCTCTGTCCGGTTCCGGGGTATAACCAGCCCTTTGTGCCGGACCACAACTTCGGGTCCTGGGTGGATCGATTGCTGACGGGGGAGCTCTCGGAAGGTCACTGGGTGGCCTGGAACATAGTCCCCTCGGCCGCTTTCGTGATCTGGGGGACGATGGCGGGACGGCTTCTCCTGAACAAGACTTCCGTGGCCCGGAAGATCCGGACTTTGGTCGCCGCCGGCCTGACCGCCCTGGCGGCGGGACTGGCCTTGAGCGCCGTCACCCCGATCATCCGGAGGATCTCGACGAGCTCCTTCGTCCTCGTCGGCGGCGGGCTGGGCCTGCTGGCCCTGGCCTTCGCCTGCGGGCTCGTCGATGGGCTGTCCTTGCGGAAGGTCCCGGCGTTCTTCGCCGTCGTCGGGGCGAACCCGCTTTTTATCTACCTTTTCACGCAGTCGGGAGGCGCCGAGTGGTTCCAGCGGCTGGCCTCGCCCTTCACGGGGGCCTTCGCCGGCTGGATCGGCGCCTGGCCGTCCGCCGTCCTGACGAGCCTCGCCGTGTGGGGCGGCCTATGGTTCGTGTGCTTTTGGCTTTATCGGAGGAAGATCCTGATCCGGATCTAGAAGCCCCGGGAGCGGTCCCGCCCGCGGGATTGACAGGCCCCGGGGGCTGTCCTATCATTCACGGGACTTGCCGCACAGCCTCAGGGAGTCGTGATGAGATCAGGCGCCAAAGCCATCTGGTCCTTCGCCGCGTGCACGCTGGCCGCGGCGGCGATGGGGATCCCCCCGCTCGTTGACCTGCTGCGGCACGCCCATCCTTCCTGGTACTACACGCATATTCCCGTGATCCCGGCCATCAGCGCCTGGTTCCTCTACCGGCGCCGGAACGAGGCCTTCCCGGCGACGGGGTCCCTGTGCTGGCCCGGATTGACAGGCATGGCCGCCGGCGCCGCGCTCTTCGCCTTCGGCCGTCCCGCGGGGGCCTCGCTGAACGCCGCGGGCTTCGTCTCGGTGTCGGCAGCCCTCGTTTTCTGGTGGGGCTCGTTCCTGCTGTTGTTCGGGGCCCGGGCTTTCCGGAAAGCCCGTTTCCCGATGCTGTTCCTGATCTTCGCCGTGCCGCTTCCCACGGTCGTCATCGAGGGCATTATCAAAGCCCTGGTTTCGGCGTCGGCCGAGGTGACAGGTATCCTCTTCGCCGGGCTCGGAGTCCCCTTCGTGCGCGAGGGATCGGTGTTCCATCTGCCGGGCTTCAGCCTCGAGGTCGCCAGCGAATGCAGCGGGATCCGCTCGACGCTGGCCCTGCTGATCACGAGCATCCTGGCGGGCCAGCTCTTCCTGCGGGGGCCGCTGAAGAAGATCGTCCTCGCGGCCGCCGTCTTCCCCGTTTCCGTCTTCAAGAACGGGGTCCGGATCATGACGCTTTATCTCCTTTCTTACTTCGTGGACATGCGGATCGTCGACGGTGGGTTCCTTCACAGATCGGGGGGATTTCTCTTTTTCGGCCTGGGGCTGGTCGTGCTGGGATATGTCCTCTGGGTCCTAAGAGACTCAAAATACAGATGTTAGAGCGGTGCCGGGGCTCGTCTTGACTTTGGGCCGGCCTTTGAAGATAATAATGACGCCTAATGGGCTAAGGGAGTTAGGGAGGATCTCATGAAAAGAGCGCTAAACCTGTTGATCGCAATGCTGGTCGTCGTGTCTCTGGCCAGCGCCGCGAGCCTCGGCCCGCGGCGGCCGCCGCGGCATGGCGGCGGCCCCATCAGGTCGGTCGCGGAACCAGCCACGATCGCTCTGCTCGGGGCCGGATTGGTTTCGCTGGGCATCTACGCCAAGCGGAAACGCGGCAAGAAGAATTAGGTTTCGGCTTGTTCTTCCCCCGCCCGGGGGTTCTGCCGTTGTTGGTTCTCGAGGGGGGTGCCGTGCTCTTTGAGGCCGGGGCAGCGTTGTCCCCTGAGCCGCGCAACTGACGTCAGGCTGTTTTCGGCCGTCCGATCCCCTCATAAGCGAAGCCGGCGCCCTTCACCTCGGCCGGCTCGTAGATGTTCCGGAAATCGAAGAAGAACCTGCCCCGCATCGACAACGCCATCCGGGGAAGGTCCAGATGGCGGAACTGGTTCCACTCGGTCAGGATCACCACGGCATCGGCGCCCTCGGCCGCGTCGTATTCGTCGGCGCAGTACATGATGCTGTAGGGGCCGGCCAGGAACTCGCCCTCGACCAGGGAGTTGTGCCGGCTGCTTTCGGTCGCCGGGATGTCGGCGAAGGCCGTCCTCTTTGCGTTCTCCATGGCAAAGGGGTCGTAGATCTTGACCCGGGCGCCCTTCTCGAGAAGCTCCCTGATTATGGGGATCGCGGAGGCCTCCCGGATATCGTCGGTGCCCTGCTTGAAGGCCACCCCGAGCACGGACACGACCTTGTCCTTCAGGCCGGACATGCGGGCCTCGATCTTCTCGACCATGTGGTGCTTCTGCCGAGCGTTCGAACGGACGACCGCCTCGATGATGTTCATCGGCTGCCCATGTTCCTGCCCGATCTGAACCAGGGCCTTGGTGTCCTTGGGCAGGCAGCTGCCGCCGTACCCGGGCCCCGGGTGCAGGAAATACTTGCCGATGCGGCCGTCCATGCCCATGGCCTTGGCGATGTCCCGGACGTCCGCGCCGACCGCGTCACAGAGGTTGGCGATCTCGTTGATGAAGCCGATCTTGGCCGCCAGGAAGGCGTTCGACGCGTACTTGACGAGTTCCGCCGATTCGAGGGAGGTGAAGATGAACGGGGTCTCGATGAGGTAGAGGACGTTGTAGATCTCGCGGATGATCTCCCGGCTCTTCTCGTTGTCCCCCCCGATCACGACCCGGTCGGGGTGCATGAAATCGCGCACGGCCGTCCCTTCGCGGAGGAACTCCGGATTCGAGACGATGTCGAAATCGACGGCCAGGCCCCGGCGGGCGAGCTCCGCCCGGATGACCTCCTGGACCTTCCGGCCGGTCCCGATGGGCACGGTGCTCTTGTTGACGACGACCTTATAGCCGGTCATGTGCCGGGCGATGGCCCCGGCGGCGGCCAGGACGTGCTGGAGATCGGCCGAGCCGTCCTCGTTGGGCGGGGTGTGGACGGCGATGAAGATGACCCGCGAGGCGGCGACCGCTTCGGCGATATCCGTCGTGAAAAGCAGGCGCCCGGCGGCGACGTTCTTGGTGATGAGGGGAGCCAATCCCGGCTCGTAGATCGGGACGATGCCCTGCTCGAGGTCCCGGATCTTCGAAGCGTCGGTGTCCATGCAGATGACCTTCAGCCCGAACTCGGACAGGCAGGTGCCCGTGACCAGGCCGACGTATCCGGTGCCGATGATGGAAACGGAATTCATGTTGCACCTCGCCCCTATTTTGCACATTTTCGGCGATTTATAAAGGCCCCCGCGAAAGCGGCCGTCCGGCCGCTCCGAAGTCCCTTGATTCTCCCGTTCCCTTGGGTTTAGTATGGAACGACCGCCATGGGAACATGCGCCTCGATCCCCGTCGGCCTGGACCCGGCCGAGACGGCCGCCCGTCTGAGGTACGATCCGGCGCGGGCTGGCCTCGACAGCCTGGACGGGCTGATCTCGCTGGCCTTGCGCCTCATGCGCCCGCGCGCCCTGTACGAAGTCGCCTTTGTCGGGGCGAAAGCCGAGAGCGCCGTCGAGGTGGCCGGGGTGACCTTCAACAGCCATATCCTCGGCGAGAACCTCGATCGGGCCCACAAGGTCTTCCCCTACATCATCACGATCGGGCAGGAGCTCGAGCGGGCGGCCTCCGCCCAGGGCGACCTCCTCAAGCAGTATTACCTCGAGGAGATCGCGAACATCGCCCTGGAGAAAGCCGCCGCCTGGCTCGCCGGTCATCTCGAGGAGCGCTTCGGGGTCCGGGGACTCTCCAGCCTCAGCCCAGGGTCGCTCGCCGACTGGCCCATCACCGAGCAGCCGAAGCTCTTCGCGATCTTCGGCGATACGGAGACGCTCATCGGCGTGCGGCTGACCGACAGCCTGCTCATGGTGCCGCGCAAGTCGGTTTCCGGGATCTTCTTCCCTTCGGAGGAGGGATTCGTTGCCTGTGAGCTCTGTGACCGCGAGCGCTGTCCGGGCCGGAAGGCGCCTTGGCTAGGCCAACAAAAAGAAAACAATAAAGATACCCCGAATAACGAGCCCGAAACACCCGTCAAATCAGGCTTTTCAAGCCGAAAAAAAGCAAATTGAGATTTCTACAGGAGCTAACATGAAAAGATCCCGTATCACCCTTGGTGTTTTCACCGCTCTGGCGCTGGCCCTGGCCTTGCCTTCCCCGGCTCAGCCCAAACCCAGGCCGCCCCTCAAGGTCTTCATTTCCGTTGACATGGAAGGCATCTGGGGAGTGGTCAACTCCGACCAGACCTCGTCCGGCACCCCGGATTACGGCGCCGCGCGGAAATGGATGGCCCGGGACGTCAACGCGGCGATCCAGGGAGCGTTCCTGGCCGGGGCGACCGAGGTCGTGGTCAATGATTCCCACGGCTCCATGCGGAATATCGACGCCGGCGACCTCGACCCCCGGGCGTCCCTCATCACCGGCACCCCGAAGCCTCTGTCCATGATGCAGGGGATCGATCCTTCCTTCCAGGCCTGCCTCCTCGTCGGCTACCACGCCAAGGCCGGGACTGAGAACGCCATACTCGATCATACGATCTCAAGCAGCGTCGTCCGTGGCATCAAGGTCAACGGCCTCGAGATGCCGGAGCTCGGCCTCAACGCCCTGATCGCCGGCTGCTACGGCGTTCCGGTGGTGCTCGTCACCGGCGACACGGCGGTCTGCCGGCAGGCGACCGAGATCCTGGGCCGGGACGTCGTGACGGTGGCTGTCAAGGAGGCCTATGGCCGGCTGGCGGCCAAGCTCCTGCCGTTCGACGAAGCCCGCCAGGAGATCGAGGCCGGCGCCAGGGAGGCCTTGGCCAAATTGGCCGCCGCCAAACCCTATAAGCTCGCCGGCCCCTATCGTTTCGAGCTCGCCTACCACGTCTCCGCCCAGGCCGACATGGGGGCGATGATCCCGGGCGTCACCCGGGTCGACGCCCGGACCCTGGCCTTCACCGCGGACGACTATCTCCAGGGCTTCCGGACGCTGAGGGCGATGATCTCGATCGCTCCTGCCCGGTAGGCGGAGGCCCGTTTTCTGACGCCCCTCCTTCGTTCTTGACATTCGCGAAGGCCGGCGTAAATATAACGATAGGCCGGCACTTCCGCTCAGCGGAAGAGGGGAACAAGGTGAAGATCCGAAAAAGGGGGGGGGTGTTTTCCCTCTTGGCCGCGGCTTTTATCTTTCTGTCGTCGGCGGCGCGTGGAACGGCCGGGCTTCGAGCCTTCGACCCCGGCGCGAAGCCCGGGGGCCAAGGCGGCTCTTACGCCCGAATCGAGCCGGCGGGCCTCGCTCTCATGACGGCGGGCCTGGTCGGCCTGGGCATCTGGGCGAGATACAAGCGCAGGAAGCCCTGATCCCCTAGTCGTTGAACCGGCTCTTCTCCTTCATCAGCTTCTCGATGTCGGAAATCTCCTTGGGCACGCGCCCCGAGAGGATCTCGCTGCCGCCCGCGGTGATCAGGACGTCGTCCTCGATGCGGACGCCGATCCCGGCATATCTCTTGTAGACCGGCCCGACCTTCTCGCGGAAGGCCGCGACCTCGGCTTCTGGAGCCTGGCCCTTGAGCGTGTCGAGGAAGGCGTCGAAGCGGGCCTCGGGGAAATAGAGCCCCGGCTCCATGGTCATGACCATGCCCGGGGCCATGGCCACCTTGTCGAGGCGCGGGCTGTGCCAGCTCCAGACGTCGTGGACGTCGAGCCCGATGCCGTGGCCGAAGCCGTGCTGGATGTAGAGGCGCCGCTGCCAGGCGCTCCGGATGTCCGAGACCAGGCCGAGCTTCTCCAGCCCGGCCATCAGGATATCCTCGACCCCGGTCTGGACGGCCTTGAAGGTGACACCGGGACCGAGCTTGGCGCAACCGGCCTTCTCGGCCTCGAGGACGAGCGAGTAGATGGCCCGCTCCTCCTTCGTGAACCGCCCGCTAGCCGGGATGGTCCGGCTGATGTCCGAGGTATAGCCGCTGATCCAGGCCCCGACGTCGAAGACGACGAGGTCACCGGCCTCGAGGGGGCGGGCCGTGGCCCCGAAGTGGATGTTGGTCGAGTTCGGGCCGGACGCGGCCTGGAGGAACGAGTCTTCGGTCTCCCGCAGGTCGAACGCGTAACGGAGGATCGCGGCCAGGTCGATCTCGCGCATCTTGGGCCCCGCGGCCCGGAACGCTTCGTTCAAGGCTTCGGCCGTGAGGTCGATGGCTTCGCGCAGGACGGCGATCTCGCCGGCGTCCTTGGTCAGGCGCAGCTCCGAGATGGCCGGGTCGATGTTGAGGACGGCCTCGGATTGCGACAGGGGATTGGGCAGGCCGGCCGCGACGAACGTCCGGGACAGGAAATCGAGGTCGGAGAACGGGAGATAGACGCGGGTCAGGCGGCCGGCCATGGCCAGGCGGAAGAACTCCGACGGAAGCTGTGTGTTCGGCTTCTCGACCAGACCCTGGTCCGCAGCGGCGCCGCCGGCCGCCGGGGCTTGTCCGTCGCGGGCGCCGGGGCCGCCGGGCCTGGCCGGCGCGATCATGGCCGCCGCTTCGCCCGTCATGCCCCGCCCTCCCGGCCCGCCGGCCGGCCGCCGGAAGATCGTCTGGCGCGGCGCACCGCCGGGATCGAGGACGAGGACGGAGTCGGCCTCCTTCAGCCCGGTGAGGTAGAGGAAGTTGAGGTTGTCGCGCAGGCCGTCCCGGGTCTTGTATTGCGACGGGATGATGATGATCCCGTCCTTGACGGTTTCCATCAGCCTGGCCCGGCGCGCCGCGACCGCCGGCGCCTTGGCGGCGTCGAGCGAGGCCCCCGGCCGTCCGGGCATGTCCTGGGCGGCGAGCGGCCCGGCCCAAAGAAGGACCGTGAAGGCGAAAGCGCCAAGCGGAAGGCCATGAAGAACCGGCTTCTTGACGGACCGACGTGCTGCTGTCATGTGCGCTCCTTCCCGTATGACCATTCCGCCGAATCATAAACCCGAAGGAGGGTCCAGGTCCACTCTTTCCGTCTCGGCCGCGACGGCCAGCGCCACCCGGCGCCTCAGCCCCCTGAATGCGCCGCTGAACGCCAGGTCGTAGAGACGGCCCGGCAGGCACCGGCAGCCCGTTCGGCGGCGCGCGCGCATCGCGAGTATTTTAATCGACGCCGCCGCGAAGGCCAGGAGGGCCGCCCCGCTTCCCGCCGCCTTGACAATCCCATTTGAATTGAATAACTTGTGATCGGGTCAGCACGGAAGGCGGATCCGGAGCGCCGGGATCCGGTCCGCGTGGAGCGGGGAGATCCCATGATCTATCCGGCTCGGACGACTCAGCCGATGAGGGGACGGTGAGCCGATGAAACGGCGGGATTTCGTCAGGCTCGGCGGGAGCTCGGTCCTGGCGGCCGCGCTGTCGTTCGATCGCTGCGGGCGATCGACCTCTCCCGGAGGGCCGGCAGACGCGCGCAACGCCATCTTTCAGGTGACCCGGATCCCGGCCGATCCCTTCACCTCGGGGAACCGCCACGCCGGCGTCGATACCCTTCTGAACCTGATGGGGCAGAACGGCCTCAAGTTCTACCGGACGTCCGTCGCGGGCGCGCTGAACGGGACGAACGGACTGATAGCCGCCGATGACGTCGTGCTCATCAAGGTCAACGCCCAATGGAAGTACCGCGGCTGCACGAACAGCGATCTCGTCCGGGGGGTCATCCAGCGGATCCTGGAGCATCCCGACGGGTTCCGCGGCGAGGCGGTCATCGTCGAGAACGGCCAGGGCCGCGGCAGCCTGGCCTGCGACACATCGAGTTCGTACGAAGGCAACGCCGAGGTCCACGCCAACGCCCAGGATGAGAGCCATTCGTTCCTCTGGCTCGCCGACAGCCTGTTCGACGACCCCAGGGTCTCGGCGTTCCTGCTCGATCCCGTCCGGGCGAGCTTCATCGGCGCCGGCGAGCACGCGGCGAACGGCTACCGCGTCTTCGAGAACGTGTCCTACCCCTGCTTCACGACGCCGGGCGGACGGCGGGTCGAGCTCCGCGAAGGCGTCTGGAGCGGGAGCTCCTACGACGAGAACCTCAAGCTCATAAACATCCCCGTGCTCAAGCACCACGACACGGGCGGTTCCGAGATCACCGGGG
The DNA here is from genome assembly GCA_039683095.1 of Acidobacteriota bacterium. Lineage (NCBI taxonomy): Bacteria > Pseudomonadati > Acidobacteriota > Acidobacteriota bacterium. The sequence continues at coordinate 544,675 of JBDKSB010000001.1, forward strand.
CCATCAAGCACATGTACGGCCTGGTCTCGATGTCCGACGGCCAGTCGGGCTTTCGGCACTACGCCGGGCTCGGAGAAACCTGCGGCAAGATGATGGCCTCGGTCCTGACGCCGGTTCTCAACATCATGGACGCCATCTGGGTCTCCCAGGCCGCCCTGATCGGGTACCCGGCCTCGGCCACCACCCGGGTTGACACGATCCTGGCCGGTCAGGACCCCGTCGCCCTGGACTATTGGTCGGCGAAATACGTCCTTTATCCGATCGACGGCAACGAACGGCACCATCCCGATTACGCCGGGGTCGAGGCCTGGCTGACGGCCGCGAGGGACACGATAGTCGGCCGCGGCGGTTTCGCCCAAACGGACCGAGGCATCCTGGTCACGAAACCGACGAAGACCGAGTCCGAGATGGTCCTTCATCAGGCCGTCGCCGGAAGCCTCTGAATCCGGGAAACCTCGAGGAAATTACTCCTTGGTATTGTTTTTTCCTTCGCATATAATGGTCCGGGATGAAGATCCGCATCGATCAGAAAAAGGCGCTGACCTGGAGCCTGACCGCGCTCGTACTGCTCTTCGCCGTCTGGCTCGTCTCGCCCCTGTTCCATATCGACGCCTCGGACGAGGCCCACGGCCGCGTCTTCAGCTACCGGCTGTTCCTGGGCCTGATGATCATGATCGGCTTCGTCGGGAAGTCTCTCTGGGACGTGCTGGCCCCCCAGGGCCTGGCCAAGAAGGTCTCGACCTCGAAGGCTGTCATCCTCGTCGTCCTAGCCATTGTCGTCCTGGGATTCGTCATCCTGACGGTGGCCAAGGCCCTCGATTTCTACCTGGGCACGGCCATCTCCCAGGACGCCGCGAATTTCCTGCCCTGAGCGGCGGGGCCGAGCTTGATCCCAAGCGTGCCTGCTCTCCCTGACGGTCTCTTTTTAGGGCGCGGCCCCTGCTCAGAAAAACCTCCTCATTTTTGGCCTGGATGGCGGCTTTTTCTTGACGAATGGACCAGGTTTTCCCGCAAATCCGGTTGAGAATCCGGACCCGGCGGCATCCTCCGGTCAGGTCTTAAGGCGGGGCGGCCGGCGACGTTTCATCCGATTCCCGCCGAAATCTGCAAAAAAGGGCTATTTAGGGCCCTTTCGCTGATAAACCGGGCCTCGAAATGGAAAAATCCCGACATCCAAGCTGATGGGCCCGGCGCGGCGCTTCAGATACGTACGCCGCACCGGCCCCCCGCAGGTCCGGCCGGCGCGTTGACACCCTCCTGGCGGTATGTCAAGATGGGGCGGGAAAAGCCGGGTGATGGAACGAGGACCCGCTCTGCTTGTCCGAGCGCTGGCGGCGCTCTTCGCGCTGGCCTCGGCGCTGTCCGCCTCAGGTCAAACCGTCCCGGCCGCGCTGCTTCCTCTGTTCCTGAACTTGTCCGCCCTCGCCGGGCCGCCCCGCCCGCCCGCCTCGTTCAACGCCCAGGAAGCTCCGGCCAAAGCTCCGCCAGGCCCCAAGTGGTTCGATATGATCAGCCTGTCCGGCTACCTGGCCGGCGAGGGCCGCTGGAGGAAGGCCGGCGACGGATCGTCCCCGGCCGCCGCGACGGACCTCTACCTCCGGGCCTTCGAGCTCGGCGTCGAGGCCGACGTCGCCGATTGGCTGTCGGCCACGATCGTCATCAACTCCGAATGGATCGGAGATCCGCTCAACGGCGGCGATCCCGGCGTCGCCGTCGACGAGGCCCATTTCGACATCACCCTGCCGCACACGCCGATCTATCTCGTCCTCGGCAAGCGGATCCAGCCCTTCGGGCTGTTCGAAACATATCTGGCGAGCGACCTCCTGGTCCAGGACGCCTACGAGACCAAGGCCGTCGGGCTGACCGTGGGCGTCAAGGCTCCCGGTTCGACCGACCTCTCGCTCACGGCCTATAAGGGCCGCGTCGGCGCGGACCACCTGGCCCGGTCGGGGCTCCTGGGCCCGGCCGTGCCTGATCTTCCCGAGATCGCCGCGGCCGGCGTGGGCTCCTGGATCATCTCCGGCGTCTCGAGCCCGGCCGGGGACGATTGGCGGATCTCGGCCGCCCTCGCCAGCGAGCCGGGCCAGGCCCGCCGCCTGACCACCCTCAACATCGGCTCTTCTTTGAGCTTGCCCTGGTTCGAGCACCTCGAGTTCAGCGCCGAATATATGAAGGCCCTCCGCCGCGACGATGTCCCCGGCCTGGGCCGGAGCTTCCGCGAATCGGCCCTGTCGTTCACGGCCGCCTACCTGGTGATCACGCAGGAGATGAAGGAGACGGCCGGCCGCAACTACCGGGCCCGCCGGAGCCGGCGTTTTGCCCATCCGGCCGTCGCGGCCGTCCGGTTCGAGGCCCTCGCCGACGGATCGCGGGCCGCCGTTCTGGGCGCCTGGTCCGTCCGGAACCGCCTCAGCGCGGGCGGCCGCTACACCTTCTACGAACAGGGGGATGTCGAAGCGACCCTGACCCTGGAATACCGCCGGCAGGCCCTCCGGATCTCCCCCCTCTTCGCCGGCCCGGCTCCCGCGAGCCACGAGGTCTTCGTCAGGTTCGGCCTGGACTTCTAGGCCGGCTGCCCGCTCATTCCACGAAGATCAGAACCAGGATGATGGCGTTCGTGACGAGGTCCGGACGCGTGCCCTGGGCGATGCCGATCCCGACGCGCCTGGCCCGGGCTCTCTTGGTGTCGGGGCCGAGCTCCTTGACCGCCTCCTCGAGAGAGCCGACGGCCAGGAAGGTGGCGGCGGCCGACCGGATCTTCGGCCTGGTTTTCTCCAGCCGACGCCTCAACCCGTCCATCACGCCGCTCCGGGAAAGGCCGGGATCCTTCAGGAACTCGAGGGCCGTCCCGAGGGCCATGCCCGTCAGCGCGGCGTCCTCCTCGAGCGCCGCGAGGCCGGCCTCCCGGCGGAGCCCGTTGAGATCGAGCAGGAGGAGGGTTTTTGCCTCGGGGCCGAGCGCGGGGATGCGCCGGATGAAGAGCTCGGTGACGAAGTAGGCCTCCCGGTCCCCCTCCTTTTTCGACGCGACGCCGATCCCGACGTGGGTCGCTTCCGGGTGGAGGATGGCGCCGCGGTGGCCGGGGCTATTCATCATGTCCCGGTGGATCTCGTCTGGGGAGTAGCCCTTGGCGACGTTCTCCGCGGCCAGGAGGGCCTTGACCCCGGCCGCGCGCAGCCGTTCTTCGGAGCCACCCTTCCTCGGCGAGAGGTGGCCGACAAAATCGTTGTCGCGCATGTCCTCGCTGTGCCGCAGGGCGATCGCGCCGAGCTCGGCGTCGAGCGTCAAGGCGTCCAGGCCGGCCCGGGCCCGGTCCCCGTTGATAAGATCGAAGAGACGCTGCTGCATCTGACCCGGCCGCGGGGAGGCCCCCGGGGCTTCGTTGATGCGCGCCTGGGGCCGGCCCGGCGGGGCGGCCGCGGCGGCCGGCGGCGTCAGGAGCGCGAGGCCGAACAGGCCGGCGGCAGCGGCGGCTGCGAGACGGCGGCCGGCCGGCGGCATGGCGGCGCCCCTATTTCTTCTTCCGCGACGGCTCGACCCAGTTCTCGATGAACTTCTTCGCGCCGCCCTGGCGCTCGTCGATCAGGGCCTGGAAGATGGCCTTGAGATGGTCGTAGGGGAGCGTCCCGATGATCATCCGGTTGTTGATGATCATGGTCGGCGTCGAGCGGATGCCGTGCGCGAACTTGTCCGAGGTCTTCTCGTACTCGGCCCCGGTCTCGATGATCTTCTTGACGAGATCGCGCAGGGCCGGGTCGCCGGCCGCGTTCTCCGTGCCGTACTTCTTGGCCAGCGCCGCCCGCCAGGCCGGGTCCTTGCGCTGGGCGAAGTTGGCCCAGAGCTCGTCATGGATCTCCGGGAAGCGGGCCGGGTTGCCGGCGGCAAGATAGGTCAGCTCGCACGCTCCGGGATGGAGGTTGGCCTTTTCCGGAACGACCGTGTTGCAGGCGCCGTCGAGCGGGAAGAACTGGATGGCCACGTTGATCTGGCCGGCGAACTCCTTCTTGAGCTTGTCCAGCTGCTGGCTCAGGTAGTGGCAGTCGGGGCACATGAAATCCGTGTATTCGACGATCTGGATGGCGGCGTCCTCGAACTTCTCGGTCGACTTCACCGACCAGTAGGGCGAAAGGAACGAGGGCGGGGCGACCTTGGGCAGCTCGAAGTACTGCTTGACGATGTTGACGGCCGTGCCCGACTGGGCGTCCTTGCGGGCGTTGTGGTACAGGATCATGCCGTAGGCGCCGGCCGCGGCGGCCAGGGCGAAGACGAAGATGAGCTTGATCGACGGCCGGGCCCAGCGCCGGATGAGGCTCCCGGCCTCGTGGTCGATGCCGTAGACGGCGAAGAGGATGAAGTTGAAGATCGAGAAAACGTAGAAGCCCGAGCAGAGCAGGCAGAGGCTGCCGAGGTGGAGGACCGAATAGAGGAAGAGCGTGATGACCCCGGCGACGTTCAGGAGCGAGAGCGACTTGTTGGTCCGTTCGAAGGCCTCGGACGGGAAGACCGTGCCGAGCACGATGAGCAGGCCCATGAACAGGCCGAAGAAGCCGAGCGGCACGCCCATGATCTGGGAGATCTCCGAGAAGGCCGAGCTGTCGCAGTTGAAGAAGGCGCTGACGTCGCAGAACGAGCCGGTGAAGATGGTCTTGGGATAGTTGGCCTTGAAGAAGTGGTCGATGGTCAGGACCGAGGCGGCGACCATGCCCGACCCGGCCAGGAAGCTCAGGAAGCGGCGCGGGCGGTAGCCGTCGAGGGTCAACGTTCGGCCGGGCGAGGTGCTCATGGACGTGCTCCTTGATCAGGGATGTCAATCCGCCGGGGGAGGGGGCGGAACGGTTTTCTTTTTCCGGCGGTGCCGGTGGGGCCGAGATCTCGGCCGCGTGCCGAACCGGTCCCGGTAGATGACCGAAAAGGGGTCGTCGCAGGATCCGAAGGTGCCCTCGACGAGGAGGGAGGCGATCCGCGATGCTTCGGGATAGTGGGGCCGTTCCTTGAGCGCCCAGCGCATCTTGCCGTCGGCCAGGGCCCGGAGCATGTGATCGACGATGACCAGGGTGTGAACGGTCTCGAGGAGCAGGGTCTTCGGCACGGTGGCCGTCGCATGGGCGCCCCGGAAGGCATCGTAGAGGACCTTGGGCTTGTCGCCGCGGATGGCCGCGAGCAGGGGCTCGGCCCAGGGCCAGAGGAGGAGCCCGTAGGCCACCTCGGGCGGCGGCGCGCCGCCGGCCTGGATGGAGGCGTCGAGGGCGCCGAGGAGGAAGGTCAGGCGCTCGAAGGCATTGTCGGAGGCCTGATAGATCTCCCCGACGTTGCCGAGGAAGCGGGGCAGCAGGCCGTAGGTGCGGCAGGCCTGGAAGAACGGCCTGGCGCTGCCTGACTTCATGTCCTTGTTGAGCTCCTCGAAGATGCGGGCCCCGGAGCAGGCGTCGAGGCGGCGGATGTGGCGGGGAATGGCCTCCGCCGTCTTTTCCTCGATGCCGAACCCGAGGCGCGAAGCATGGCGGAGGACGCGCCAGATCCGGACGGGGTCCTCGACGTAGCTCGTGTCCGGATCGCCGATGATGCGGATGCGGCCGGCCCGCAGATCCTCCAGCCCGCCGACATAGTCGATGACCGAGTACGTGGCGATGTCGTAGAAGAGGGCGTTGACGGTCAGGTCGCGGCGGAAGGCATCCTCGCGCGGCGTGCCGTAGGCGATGGGCTTGAGCGGCAGGCGGCCGCGCCGCGGACCTGCCGCGGCGGCGTCCGGGATGTCCGGGCCTTCGGCCGGCGCCGGGGCTCCGGCATCGCCCGGGCCGGGCTCTGCGGGTCCGGCCTCCTCGGGCTCTTCCATGGCCGGCGCGGCGATCCCCTCGGCCGTCCCTTCCGTCTCGCCGGCCGCTTTGCCGGCGCGCGCCGCCTCCTCCTCGCGCTCGGCGGCCAGCTCTTCCTCGTCGGGCTTGCGCCGGAAGGTAGATACCTCGATGACCTTGCCGCCCTGGAAGCGGACGTGCGCCAGCCGGAAGCGGCGGCCGATGAGGAAGGCGTTGCGGAAGAGCTTCTTGATCTGGTTGGGGTGGGCGTTGGTGCCGACGTCGAAATCGGCCGGCTTGCGGCCGAGCATCAGGTCCCGGACCGCCCCGCCGACGAGGTAGGCCGTGAAGCCGTGGTTGCTCAGGCGATAGAGGACCTTGAGACAGTCGGGGTCGATGTCGCGGCGCGAGATGCTGTGCCTGGACCGGTCCAGGATGACCGGCGCCTCCAGTTCCGTCTCGGGCGGGGCCGCGTCGGGCTCTGCCCCGAATTCAGGATCATCTGTCATGGGTTCTCGAGATCATAAGATACCAGTTTATCGATTTCGGCGCCAAAAACAACCGTTTTCGGCGCGGCTCCCTGAGCGGCCCTCCCCGCCGGGGACGGCCCCGCCGGCCCGGCCCTATTGGCCTTTGGCCTTGTCGACGGCCTGGAAGACCCGCAGGAAATTGCCGCCGAGGATCTTGCGGATGTCGGCCGGCTTGTAGCCCCGGCGGACGAGCTCCTTGGTGATGTTGGGCAGCAGGCCGATGTTCTCGAGCCCGGCCGGCGTGTCGGTCGTCCCGTCGTAATCCGAGCCGAGGCCGACATGGTCGCAATCGCCCGTGACCTGGACGACGTGGTCGATGTGATCGACGACCGTGCCCACGTCGACGCGCGGCCGGGCCTTCAGGGACTCCGGCATGCCCGCGAGGGCGCTGTTCAGGAACTCGGGCAGCGCCGTGATGCCGATGACGCCGTTCTTCTCGGCCAGTGCCTTGAGCATCTCGTCGCTCAGGTTCCGATGATGGGGCGAGAGGGCCCGGCAGGCGGAATGGGAGGCGATGACAGGCGCCTTCGACAGGCGCAGGACGTCCCAGAAGGTCTCGTCGCCGGCGTGCGAGACGTCGACGATCAAGCCCAGCCTGTTCATCTCGGCCACGACCTTCTCGCCGAACTCGGTCAGGCCGCCATGGACGGGCTTGGGGTCGCCCGAGGCGTCGGCCCAGTCGGTGGCGGTCCAGTGGGTCAGGGTCATCAGCCGGACGCCGGCCCGGAAGAACTCGCGCAGCAGGACCAGGTCGTTCTCGATGGCGTAGCCGCCCTCGATGCCGATCAAAACGCCGGTCTTCTCGTTCCGGACGGCGTTCACGTCCTGGGGAGCGAGGACCAGGGCCAGCTTGTCCGGGTTCTTGCCGACGAGCTCGTGGACCGCCTCGATCTGGGCGAAGACCCCGCGGGAGGACTGGAGCTTCTCCGCCTCGTTCCGGGGCGGAGGGGCGAAGCAGGCGAAGACCTCGAGGTCGACGCCGCCTCGTTCGAGCTTGGGGATGTCGATGTGCCCCTTGGGCAGGTCCCTGGCCAGGTCCTCGCCGGCCATGGCCCGGGCGATGGTATCGCAGTGCATGTCGACGACCAGGGCGTCGCGGTGGAGGAACATCGTCCGGTGGACGGGGTCGAGCAGGTTGTCGCGGCACGAGGCCAGATAGCGGAGGATATCGACGTGGTACTGGGCGGCCTCGCGCAGCCGCTCGGGTTCGATAAGGGCCGGCCCGTCGCCGGGCCGGTGGTATTCGGGATGCTCGTCGTCGAGCTTCCCTGTCAGGGCCTCGCCGCTGCGGAGGCTGACGGCCGGCACGTTCTTGCTCCAGAACGAGGTGTGGTCTGAGCCGCGGTAGTTGGGCCGGGGCTTGAGGCGCTTGATCGTCTCCGCGTCGAGCCCCTTCTTGGCGATCCCGTAGAGCTCGGCGAACTCGGTCATGCCGCCGACGAGAAGGTCGCTGTCGCCGCTTCCGACCATGTCGATGTTCATGTACAGGATGGTCCTGTCGAGCGGGATGACGGGATGCTCGGTGTAGTAGCGCGAGCCCTGGAGGCCGAGCTCCTCGCCGGCCCAGGCGCCGAAGACGATGGTCCGGGCGGGCTTGAAGCCTGCGGCATGGAGGGTTCGGGCGGTTTCCAGGACGGTCGCGGCCGAGGTGGCGTTGTCGTCGGCCCCGGGGTAGATCCAGCCGTCGATGCCGACGCCAAGATGGTCGAGGTGGCCGCCGATGACCAGGGCCTCGCCCTTGAGCCTGGGATCCGTGCCCCGCAGAACGCCGACGACGTTCGGGGCCGTGCGCTCGCCGGAGACGAAGTGCGCCTCCATCTCGGCCTCGACCTCGAGCCACTTGGGGAACGGCTTCTTGAGCCGGAGGGTCTTGCTGACGAGGTCGCGCCAGCTGCCGCCGGCAAGATAGAAGGCGTCGTCGAGGAAATCGCGACCGGCGCGCAGGACCACGAATCCGTCCGGGGCGGCGCCCGGAGCGAGGAACCCCGGCTGCGGCCTGGGGCCGGAGGGCGGGCCCGGCTGGCGCGGCTCGCCCGGCGCGCTCAGGTCCATCTCGATCAGGCCGACGGCGCCCTTCTCGGCCGCCGTCTTGACCTTCCGGGCGAAGGTCCAGGCGGACCTGGCCGTGTCGCCCAGGGAGTCGGGCAGGCCGGGCATGACCACGATTATCCGGCCCTTCGGTTCGAGCCCGGCATAATCGTCCCAGCCGTCATTCGCCGAGGCGACGCCGTAGCCGGCGAAGGCCAGCCGGCCGCGGACCAGGCCCGAGCCCGTGCCGTTGACAGGGACGAAGTCGCGGGCGCGCCCCGCGAAATAAGCGCGATGAGAGGGGGCGACGATCTCGAGGCGGGTGGGCGGCTCGAAATCCGTCCAGGGCTTGAACGGGACCTCCTGGAACCAGGTGCCGTTCTCTCCGCCCGGCTCGAGGCCGGCCTTTTTCATTTCGGCAGCCACGTATTCGGCGGCCCGTCGATATTCGGGCCGGCCGGCCTTCCGGCCCCTGAGATCGTCGGAGGCGAGGAAGGCGACATCGGCGAAGGCCCTGGCGCCGTCGGCGGCCGGCCGGAGGGCGGCCTTTCGGGGGGCGGCGCTGGCGCCGGTCAGGGCCGCGGACGGCGGCAGCGCGAGATAACCGGTCAGGGCGGCCAGCGAGACGATCAGGACGAACTTGAGCATGGAGGGACGGCCGGCGCGGCCGGCGCGCGCGGCGCGAACGGAATCTCGGGTCATGGTCAGTTCCTTTGCGGGCTCACGCTTTTCTAGGCTTCTCTTCCTTCTTTCCAGGCGAGGCCCGGACGGCCGGGGGGCGCCGCAGGCCGGCGACGACCGCCTCGAAGGACGGGGGCGGGGGAGCTTCGACCGTCACCCGCTCGCCGGTCGGGAGGGCGAACTCGAGCGACAGGGCGTGCAGCATGAGCCGGGGGAAACGCTCCTGGCGGGCGCGTTCGCCGTAGCGGAGATCGCCGAGGATGGGGTGGCCGGAGTGATAGAGGTGGACGCGGATCTGGTGCCGGCGGCCCGTCGACGGGGAGACGCGGAGGAGGGTCGCACCGTCGAGCCTCTCGGCCACTTTCCAGCCGGTCGAGGACGGCTTGCCGCGCCTGGGATCGACGCCCATGCGGCCGGAGCCGAATTCTCGGAGCGGGGCGTTGACCTGGCCGCGGCTCCCGGCCACGGCGCCGTCGACGACGGCCAGGTAGGTTTTGCGGACCTCGCGGCGGTCGAACTCGCCGTTGAGGTGGCGGTGGGCCGCGGCGTTCTTGGCGAAAACGATGATGCCCGAGGCGTCCCGGTCGAGCCGGTGGACGGGGAAGAGCCGGCCGGGAAAAACGTCCTTGAGCAGCCCGGGCAGGCCGCCGCGGCCCGCCTCGGCGATGGATACGACGCCCTCCGGCTTGTCGACCGCGAGATAATCGTCCGTTTCGTATAGGACCCGGGGGGCGGGTCCCGTCGCTGACCCGGTCATTTTTTCTTGAAAGGCTTCCTTTCGAGTCGTTCGCGGGCCTGGGCCTGCTCCTCGGCCGTCTCGGGCAGGAGGTCGGGCAGGGGTTCCAGGGTCAGGATCGTCTCGAGGGTCTTGCGGGCGTCCTCGATCCGGTCGAGCGAGATGTAGGTATCGGCGAGGTAGAGAAGGTTGAGGCCGACGCGAGGGCCGTGTCCGACCGCCTTGAGGAGGTGCTCGAGGGACGTCTTCTCGCTGCCGCCGGCGATCCCGGGGACCTCGTGGAAGACGCGGCCGAGCACGCGGTCGGCGCCTCCGCGGTCGTAGGCCGGGTCGATCTCGAGGACGCGGCGCATCTCCGCCTTGATCGGCTTGACCAGGGCCAGGCTCTTGAAGACGCCCTTGGCCTCGCCGTAGACGCCGTAGCAGACACCCAGCCAGAAATGCCCGTCGGCCTTGTCCGAGCCGAGCTCGACGGCCTTCTTGGCGTGTTCGACGCCCTGCTGGAAGATCGTCTTCTTGGCGTCGTTGCCCGGGGTGTGATCGCCGATCCAATAAAGGACGCGGGCCAGCCGCCAGTTGGCCCCGTAGTCGTCATCCTTGGCGGCCAGGGCGGCCTCGTACTTGGATCGGGCCTCCTTGGCCTTGGCCAGGTCGGCGCGCTGGGCGTAGAGCTCGTCGCCCTGCTGGACCAGGTTGCTCGGGGACGGGGTCTGGGCGCTGGCGGAGATAGCGGCCAGGACGGCCAGGAACAGGATGCCGAGAGCAGGTCTCTTGATCGATGTCATGGCGTCACCTCGTTTTCGGAGGATTTATAACACAATCGGCCGGCCCGGCAAAGCGCCCCCGACAGGGCTTGGCCCGAGCGGAAAAGCGGCTGTCTGGATGTTCGACGAGGAGGACGGTCGTTTTCGGGATCGGAGGTCGCCGGCCGCTTATCCGCGATCGACGACCGCGATCTCATAGGACTCGCGGACGAGGCCGTGATGGAAGAGCCCCAGGAACTTCATGAGCTGGGTCTGGAAGAAGCGGTTCTCCTCTGTGGCCAGCATGTCGCCTTCGGTGTTCCAGAGGGTGACCGGCACGCATTCGCCGACCTTGCGGTCGACCAGGAAGTAGGAGCCGCGGTAGCCGGGCTGGCTGCGGCAGCCGGGGACGACCTCCTCGGAGAACAGCCGGGCGGCCTCGTCGATCCGCTCGGGCTTGACCTGCATCCGGATCATGCGCGCGTGCATGGCGATCCCCTTTCCGTCAGGCGCGGTCCCTTCGCGGGGATATAGTAGGTCGTTCCCTGCCGGCGAGTCAAACGAAAGGGTCGCGCCGCCTCCGGCTAGACCAGCCGCAGCAGGGCCAGGAGGCCGAGGGACAGGGCGGCCGTCGCCGGCGGCAGCCAGCCCAGGCGGACCGGACGGCCCTCGAGCCCGGCCAGGGCGGCTCCGGCCCGCAGGCCCAGCGGCGCCGTGAGGGCCGAGAGGGCTACGGCGACCGGCGCGTAATAGAGCGAGAGCGGATAGCCCGTGCCGGCGGCGCAGGCCGTGACGCCCGTCACGTACCTGACGAGAGGGAAGAGGTTGACGGCGACGAGGGCCGCGAGACCCCCGGCCAGCCCCTGTCCGGCCGTTTTCCGGGCCACGGACGGGCTGATCACGCCGAGGATCAGGCAGAAGGCCGCGCCCTCCATGATGATGGCGAAGATCGGATTTCCGATGGCCCCGTGGAGGACGGGCAGGCCCAGGAGAAGGGCGTCGAAAAGCTTGAAGCCGGCGGCCGCCGCGGCTATCGCGCCGATCGTCTTCAGGCGGGGCGAGACGGCCCAGGCCGCGGCCAGGAAGAACAGGGCCGCGCCGGTCATGACCGAGCCGGACAGGGTCGAGGCGCATTGGCGCAGGAACATCCCCAGTGCGGCTTCCGAAAGCCCCCAGAGGCTGCCCAGGACGAGGATCGGGCCCCAATTCGCTTTCTGCGGCGTCTGAGACATCATTCCCTCCGGATCGGGATCTTTGGGGGGTTCAATATACGTTGTTTGAACCCGGGACACAAGACATGCCGATGCGGAGCCGAGGGAACCATTTCCGGATTGGCTTCGTCTAACGATCTGGCGTAGGATTCTGTAGCGAGAAGACAAAGGAGCGACCCATGCGCGCCATCAAGCCGGCCGCCGCGATCCTTCGGACCGCGTCGGCCATGTTCCTTTTAATGTCCCTGTTCCTGGGACCGTCCCTGGCCGGAGGCGTCTTCGCCCAGAGCCTGGACGTTCCTTCGCGAAAGTGGGGGGTAAGCTTCGGCAACTCAAAAGACTTCACCGGCCTGCGCTTCAATTTCCGCGACCGCGGGGTCCGGAGCGTCACCGGGGTCAACGTGACCCTGTGGCAGCCGTCCCGGGACAACAAGGATGCCCTGATCACCGGCCTGTCGGCCGGGATCGCGCCCGGCGGCGGCCGCCTCCGCGGCATCCAGGTCGGCCTTCTCGGCGCCATGGCCGAGACGAGCCTGGCCGGCCTCAGCATCGGGGGCTTGGGCGTCGGGGCGGGCGAAAGCGTCAAGGGCCTCATGATCGGCGGCCTGGGCGCGGGCGCGGGCGAGAACCTGGCCGGCGTCGCCCTCGGCGGGCTAGGCGTCGGGGCGGGCGAGAACGCCGTGGGCTTCCTGGCCGGCGGATTAGGGGCCGGCGCCGGCGGCAGCGCGACCGGCGTCATCATCGGCGGTCTCGGCGGGGGAGCCGGCGAGAACATAACCGGCCTGCTCGTCGGGGGATTGGGCGGCGGCTGCGGCGAGAAGCTGACCGGGGTGGCCGTGGCCGGGCTCGGCGTCGGGGCCGGCGAGTCCATCGACGGGATCGTCTTCTGCGGCCTGGGCGCGGGCGCGCCGAAGATCCGCGGCCTGGCCGTTTGCGGCTTCGGCGTCGGCGGCCAGGACCTGAAGGGGATATTCCTGGCCGCGGGCATGGTCCGCGTGGTCAAAGACGGCCGTCTCGCGGGACTGGCCGCGAGCGCCTTCAATTATTGCCAGGGCCCGGTCAAGGGCTTGAGCCTCGGCCTCGTCAACTACGCCTGGAGGATCGAGAAGGGGCTCCAGGTCGGGGTCGTCAACATCGTCCGCGACAATCCCAGGGGACTCCGGGTCCTGCCGGTCTTCAATACCCGGTTCTAGCCCAGGTTGGCCGCGGCCGGCGCCTTCACGGCGCCCTTGTCGTTCTTGCCGTTGTTCGCCCAGAGCCGGTTGATCACCCTGAGCAGGACGAACCCCGCCACGATGAACACGGCCAGGAGCACTCCGGCGTAGACCCAGCGCCCGTAGAGGATGTTGCCGACCGTGAACAGGGCCGACCAGATAGTCAGCGACCCGGAGACCCAGCCGGCGAGGGCGAGAGGGAAGTTGTCGCAGGTGGCCTTGGCTTCGGCCTCGGAGATGCCCGCCCGCTCGCGGATCTTCTTCCAGCCCGGCCCGAAGGGATGGACCTTCTTGTAGAACCTGATCAGCGTCTCGGGGTCGGTCTTGGGGCCGAGGAAGGCCGTCAGCATCCAGGTGATGGTGGTCACGACGACCGTCAGGATCAGGGCGTAATGCGTCGGGACGAAGACGCCGAACTTGCGCAGGACGAGCAGGAAGATGGAGAAGGCGAACGACGAGATCATGGCGTTGACCTCGCACCAGGCCGTCACCCGCCACCAGTACCAGCGGACGAGGTAGAGCAGCCCGGTCCCGGCCCCGACCTGGAGGATGATGTCGAAGGAGTCCTTGGCCGTGTCCAGGATGAACACCAGCCCGCCGGCGCATAAGAAGAGGACAATCGTGGCCAGCCGGCCGACCATGACGTAATGCTTTTCGGTGGCCGTCTTGTTGATGAAACGGCGGTAGAAGTCGTGGACGAGGTAAGAGGCGCCCCAATTGAGGTGGGTCAGGTTGGTCGAGGAGTTGGCCGCGATCAGCCCTCCGACCATCAGGCCGATGAAGCCGACCGGCAGGAACTTGAGCATGGCCGGGTAGGCGATGTCGTGGCCGATGAGGCTCGGGTTGAGGTGGGGGAAGGCTTTCTGGATGTCCGAGAGCTGCGGGAAGACGATGATCGAGGCCAGGCCCACGAGGATCCAGGGCCAGGGCCGGAGGACGTAGTGGGCGATATTGAAGAAAAGGACGGCGCCGAGCGAGTCCTTCTCGGATTTCGAGGCCAGCATGCGCTGGGCGATGTAGCTGCCGCCGCCGGGCTCGGCCCCGGGGTACCAGACCGCCCACCATTGCACGGCCAGGGGCATGATGAAGATGGCGATGGCCAGGTCCCAGTTGCTCTTGAAGTTCGGCAGCATGCTCAGGAAGTTGATGCCGCCCGGGCCCGGCGTGGCCGAGAGCTTCGAGATGAGGGCCGGCATGCCGCCGACGGCGCGAACGGCGAAGTAGGCCGCGGCGATGACGGCCGTCATCTTGACGAAGAACTGGATCATGTCGATGATGAGAACGCCCCAGAGGCCGGTCAGGGCGGCGAAGACGACGTTGAGCAGGCCGACGAAGAGAAGCGTCTGCCAGCGCTCGAGCCCGAAGAGCACGGCGGCGATCTTGCAGGCCGCCAGGTTGACCGTGGCCATTATGATGCAGTTGAAGAAGAAGCCGAGGTAGACCGAGCGGAACCCCCGGACGAAGCCGGCCGCCTTGCCCGAGTAGCGGATCTCGTAGAACTCGAGGTCGGTCAGGACCTCGGAGCGGCGCCACATCCGGGCGTAGAAAAAGACCGTGGCCACCCCGGTCAGGGTGAAGGCCCACCAGACCCAGTTGCCGGCGACGCCGTTGCGGCGGACGATGTCGGTGACCAGGTTGGGCGTGTCGCTCGAGAAGGTCGTGGCCACCATGGACAGCCCGGCCAGCCACCAGGGCACGGCGCGTCCCGAAGCGAAGAACTCCGACGTGCTCGTGCCGGAGCGCTTGCGGAAGAACAGGGCGGGTCCGAAGCAGATCAGCATGATAACGGCGACGATGATCCAGTCGATGACCTGGAGATGCATGCGTTATCGTCCTTTCTCCGAGCTCGCCGGGCGGGGCATGGCCTCCCATTATACGAATATCAGGGACCAGGAACAAGCCGCCGGGCTCCCGCGTGGTTGCCGGGCAATAATGTCACCTCGGACTGCCAGGCTAATAGGACCCCCCCGGTCCGACCCCGGCTCTTTGACGGAATGTCGGCCGTTCTGGTATAAGCAAAGATGATCGCGAGATGAACGGAGGCCCGCATGAACCGGAATAGATCGTACAGATTCATGGTGCTGGCGGCTCTGATCGGCCTGGCGCTGCCGGCGCTGGCGGCCGACCTGCCGAGGGCGCGGCCGGAGATCGTGGGCTTATCGACCGAGCGGCTCAATCGCATCGGCGCGGTCATGCAGAAGTACGTCGACGAAGGCCGGCTCGGCGGCGTGGTGACGCTCGTCGCCCGCGGCGGCAAGGTGGCTTACCTCCAGGCCTGCGGCACGCTCGACCCCTCGACGGGTGCCCCCATGACGACTGACGCGATCTTCCGCATCGCTTCGCAGAGCAAGGCCCTGACCAGCGTCTCCGTGATGATCCTGTCCGAGGAGGGCAAGCTCCTGCTCAGCGACCCGGTTTCAAAGTACATCCCCGAGTTCAAGGCCACGACGGTGGCCGTCCCCGACGGGTCCAGGAAGGGGCCCGGCTATAAGATCGTCCCGGCCAGGCGCCAGATCACCATCCGCGACCTCCTGACCCATACCGCGGGCATCTCCTATGGAAACGGCCCGGCCAAGGACCTCTACAAGGCCGCCGGGCTCCAGGGCTGGTTCCTGGCCGACCGGCCGGAACCCGTCGGCGTCTACATCAAGAAGCTGGCCGGGCTGCCCTTCGACGCCCAGCCGGGCGAGAAATGGATCTACGGCTACAACATCGACATCCTCGGCTATCTCGTCGAGGTCGTCTCGGGCATGAGCCTGGCCGATTTTATCCGCACGAAGATCACGGAACCGCTGGCCATGGCCGATACCTCGTTCTTCCTGCCCGAGGATAAGGCCGGCCGCCTGGCCGCTGTTTACGGCATCGGCAAGGACGGCAAGGCCGGGTTCGTCGCCGACCCGAGAGAGCGGGCCTATCTCAAGGGGCCGCGGCTCTGCTACGCCGGCGGCGCCGGGCTCCTCTCGACGGCCGAGGACTACGCCCGCTTCCTGCTCATGCTCCAGAGCGGCGGCGAGTGGGGCGGCGTCCACATCCTCAGCCCGAAGTCGGTCGAGCTCATGACGGCCGACCATTGCGGGCCGCTTTACAACAACCCCGGCAGCGGCTTCGGCCTCGGCTTCTGGGTGACCAGGGAGCTCGGCCGGAACGGCGAACCCGGCTCGGTCGGGGCCTTTGGCTGGGGCGGCGCCTACCATACGACCTACTGGGTCGACCCGACCGAGAAGCTCGTGGCCGTCTTCATGACCCAGCTCCTGCCGGCGACCGGCAGCGACGCGCAGGCGAAGTTCAAGGCCCTCGTCTACCAGTCGATCGTCGAATCCTACGAAGGGCGATAGGCCGGGCCCGGCCTGGCGAACGTGACCTCGGCCGTGAAAAAGAAGATCCTGCTGTCGGCCTCGCTCTTTCACCCCCTGACCGACGCGGCCACGGTCATCACGCCGATGGTCTTTCCCCTCCTGCTGGCCCAAAAGTTCCTGATCACCAACTACGCCCAGATCGGCGTGCTGTCCAACCTCGGCCTGCTGACCTCGCTCGTCGTCCAGTTCCTGGTCGTCCGGCTGTCGTTCCGGAAGGAGTACCGCACCCTGATGGTCCTCAGCGGGCTGGGGCTGTGCGCTTCGCTCGCCGTCATCCCGCTGGCCCGGTCCTACGCCGCGCTGCTGTTCCTCTTCCTGGCGCTGCGGATCTGCGCCAGCTTCTATCACCCCATCGTCATCGCCTGGGTCTCCAAATCGCAGGCCGGGTCGGGCCGGGAGCTCGACGACGCCATGGGCATCCAGAGCGGTTCGGGCAACCTCGGCGTCGGCCTGGCCTACCTGACCGTGGGCTTCCTGGCCCAGCGCTGGGGCTGGCGCACCCCTCATTTCGTCTGGGCCGTCTTCGGCCTGGTCCTGGCCGGGCTCGGGGCCTGGATCCTGCGCGGCGTCTCGTCCCGGAGCGAGGAGCGGCCGTCCCTCAAGCCGGCCAGCTGGTGGCGTTCGCTCCGGTCCATCCGACGGTTCGTGCCGGGGTTCTTCTTCGGCGGGGCCGGCTGGTCCGTGGCCGTCTACTATGCCCCCTCGCTCCTCAACCGCAAGTACGGCATCCCCATGGGCCAGACCGGCCTGTTCCTGGCCCTCTGGATCGGGCTGGGGACCGTGACCGGGTACGGCTACGGTGTCTGGAGCCGCCGCTTCGGGCGCAAGCCCGTCTTCCTGGCCAGCCTGGGCGGCGCCGCGGCGGCGCTCTTCATGCTGGGCTTCGCCCCGACCCGGGGCCTGGCCGTGGCCGGCCTGCTCGCCTTCGGGGGCTTCCTGCTGATGACCTACCCCTCGCTCCACACCTTCGTCGGCTCGAGCGTTCCCGCGGCCGGCCAGACCATGGCCTTCAGCTGGGTCAGCAACATCCAGCTCGTCTCCGGGGCGCTGGTCAGCCTGGTCTCCGGCATCCTGTCCGACGTTCTCGGCATCGCCTTCCCGTTCGTCTTCACCGGCGTCGTCTCGCTCGTCGTGCTGGCCTTCTACGCGCCGCGCGGGCCGGAGTTCTTCGGCGGGAAGATGCAGGGACGGGCCGGATCGCCCGTGTCCCGGGAAGGCGCCGTTTAGGCGTCAGCGGACCTGGCGCTCGAGCTTCTCGTACTGCTCGCGGATCTCGGCGGGGAGGCGGCCCTTGTAGGGCTTGATGAAGTCCCGGATGCCGTCGACCTCGGACTTCCAGTCCTTGATCCGGACCTCGAACAGCTTATCGAGCCTGTCCTTGGGGATATCGAGGCCGTTCATGTCCAGGTCCTCGGTCCGGGGCACCAAGCCGGCCGGGGTCTCCCTGGCCGGGACCTTCCCGTTCACCCGGTCGATGATCCATTTGAGGACGCGCATGTTGTCGCCGAAGCCGGGCCAGATGAACTTGCCCCGGTCGTCGACCCGGAACCAGTTGACGGAGAAGATGCGGGGCGGCCGCGACATGCGGTTGCCCATGTTGAGGTAGTGGCGCCAGTAGTCGGCCATGTTGTAGCCGCAGAAGGGCAGCATGGCCATGGGATCCCGCCGGACGACGCCGACCTGGCCCGTGGCCGCGGCCGTCGTCTCCGAGCCCATCCGGGCGCCCATGAACACGCCGTGGGCCCAGCTGAAGCTCTCGGTGACGAGGGGGATGAGCTGGGTCCGGCGGCCGCCGAAGATGATGGCCGAGATGGGCACACCCCGGGGGTTCGCGGCCTCCTTGTCGAGCATGGGCGAGTTGATGAGCGAGGCCGTGAACCGGGAGTTCGGATGGGCGGCCTTGGTGCCCAGCGCCGGAGTCCAGGGCCGGCCCTGCCAATCGAGCATGTGCTCCGGCACGGGCCCGTCGATCCCTTCCCACCAGGGCTCGTTCGTTTCGGTGTTCAGGGCGACGTTGGTGAACAGCGTCGGGTTGAAGGCCCCGCGCTTGATCGTCTTCATCATGTTCGGGTTCGTCTTCATGGACGTCCCCGGCGCGACGCCGAAGTAACCGGCCTCGGGGTTGATGGCCCACAGCCGGCCGTCCGGTCCGATGTTGAGCCAGGCGATGTCGTCGCCGAGCGTCCAGACCCGGTAGCCCGGCAGGGCCGATTCCATCATGGCCAGGTTGGTCTTGCCGCAGGCGCTCGGCAGGGCTGCGGTGATGTAGGTCTTGCGGCCGTGCAGGTCCTCGATGCCCATGATGACCATGTGCTCGGCCAGCCAGCCCTGCTTGTAGCCGAGGTAGGAGCCGATGCGCAGCGAGACGCACTTCTTGCCGAGCAGGGCGTTGCCGCCGTAGCCCGAGCCGACGCTCCAGACCAGGCCCTCCTCCGGGAAGTGCATGACGTAGCGGCGGTCGGGATCGAGGTCGCCGATCGAGTGAAAGCCCTTGATGAAGTCCTCGCGGTTGCGGAGCTTCTCGAAGATCTCCGTGCCTATCCGGGTCATGACCCGCATGCTGATCGCGACGTAGGACGAGTCGGTGACCATCAGGCAGGCCTTGGCGTAGGGCGAGTCGGGGTGGCCCATCATGTACGGGATGACGTACATCGTCCGCCCGGCCATGCAGCCGTCCGAGAGCCCGGTCATGAGCTTCTTGGCCTTGCCGACGTCCATCCAATTGTTGTTGGGTCCCGAGGCCTCCCTGGTGGGATGGCAGACGAAGGTGACCTTCTCGGTCCGGGCGACGTCGTTCGAGGCGGACCGGTGGAGGTAGGCCGTCGGCCAGGTTTTCTGATTGAGCGGCTGGAAGACCGGCCCGTTGAGGCGCTCCTCGCTCATGCCGATCTCGAGCAGGCGCCAGGCCTCGCCGTCCGACCCGTCGCACCAGTAGACCCGGGCCGGCTTGGCCAGGCGTTCCTGGTCGGCGACCCAGCGTTCGGCGGCGGATTCCATCTCAGGCCTCAGCCCATCTTATTATCAGGTCGATCGCGGACTGTCAAACAACGCTCAGCGGACATTGTTGATGGCGTTCTTGGCCGTGCCGTGCTTGTCCTTCAGGATGTTCTGGATCAGGGAGAACTGCCGGTTCTCGCGGGCGATCCTGTTCTGAAGCTCAAGGTACTGGAGATTGAAGCTCGTCTGCATCTCCTGCATCTCTTCCGCGGCCCGGTACAGGCGCTTCGCCGCCTCCTTGCCTGCTCCCCGCTTCCGGGCGGCCGCGGGATCCAGTGCCTTCGGCCGCGTCGTCCCGGACTGGCCCGGCTCGGCGGGGAAGGCGGCGAGCGCCGCGGCCGGGATGAGGGCCGCGAGGGCAAGACTTCTCGACCGTTTCATGGGGCCTCCTCGGAATGGCGTTCTCCAGGCGCCGCGGAGATGGGCCCAGTCTTCACGAACAGGAGCGAATTGTCAAGACGGCGGCAGGCCCCTTTTCACGGGCTCCCCGATGATGTAAAATAAAAGACCGTTTTTCAATCAAAAGGAGTCCATCATCATGAAGAAATCCACAATCCTGCGCAAAGCCATCATGGAACGCCGGGCCGTGGCCGTCCCCGGCTGTCACGACGCACTGAGCGCCAAGGCCATCGAGAAGGCCGGCTTCGAGGCCATCCAGGTCTCGGGCTACGGGCTGGCCGGATCTTACCTGTGCAAGCCCGACGTCGGCCTCATCCGGATGAAGGACGTCATGGACATCACCTGGAACATCGCCCAGGCCGTGAACATCCCGGTCATGGCCGACATGGACACCGGCGGCGGCAACGCCGTCAACGCCGCCTGGCTGACCGAGCGGCTGATCGCCATGGGCGTCGCCGGCATGAATCTCGAGGACCAGATCTTCCCCAAGCGCTGCGGCCACATGGCCGGCAAGGAAGTCATCAGCGCCGAGGAGATGGCCGGCAAGATCAGGGCCTGCGCCCAGGTCCGTGACCGGCTGGACAAGGACTTCATCATCAATGCCCGGACCGACGTCTTTGCCGGCATGGGCATCGACGAGGCCATCCGGCGCTGCAACATGTACCTCGCAGCCGGGGCCGACCTGGCCTTCATCGACGGCATCAGGAGCCGGGCCGACATCGAAAAGGCCATCAAGGGCATCAAGGGACCGCTGTCGGTCAACCTGATGGACGCCGTCAGCGGCATGAAGACCGAGCTCATCCCCATCCCCGAGCTGGCGAAAATGGGCGTCGGCCGCGTCTCCATCCCCGTGGCCTCGATCATGGTCGCCCAGAAGGCGCTGATGAATTTCTTCCAGGCGCTCAAGGCGTCCCCGACCGGCATCCTGGCCGGCCAGACCCAGTGGGTGGCCTCATTCGAGGAGTACACCGACTTCGTCGGCCTCAAGGACTACCGGGCGATGGAAAATGAGTACCTGCCCAAGGAACGCATCGAAGGCAAATACAAGGGCACGGCGAAGATCGTCGGCTGATCGTCAGGCCCCCACCGGCCTGATCCGAATTTCGAAAGGGGCATGCGCCCGGCGCGCGTGCCCTTTTTTTATGTTTCCGATAACTCGGGCCGTCGGGCCGGGGAAAGGCTTGCGGCTCAGGCTCCGGCCCATTCGCGCAGACGCTTCCAGGCGGCCTCTTCCCGGTCGGCCAGAGCCAGCAGAGGAGACGCGCACTCGCCCATTCGTGAGGCCGGGGCGGTGGCTCGCGAAGCGTCGAGAAACCACCGGCCCAGCGCTTCCCAGCGGTCGCCGATGTCCTTGAATTGATCGGCGCAGACCGTCAGCATCTCGTCTCCGTCGGCGGCCGCCGCCTCACGCAGAAAACGGCTGAACATCAGCCGGAAGAGGCCGCCGCCCGATCCGCCCGTGGGAGAAATGAAAATCCAGGCGTTGAGCAGCGCGTCGCGCAGAGCATCTCCACCCATGACGTCCGGCCATTTTGGCGTTCTCGCCGCCGCTTTGCGGATGCCCTCGATGCCGAGGTTGGAGATGGGCGGCTCCAGCATGGCTTTCGCTTGTTCGGCGACGGCCCGCCGGACTTCTTCCGCAGCCGGTTGGTGCTTGCCGCCGAAATCGAAGGCGTACCATCGATGATCGGGTGGAAAAGGCCGATGTTTCGAAGCGCGCGCTTCGGCCAGGACCTGGAGCGCCACCGGATGCGGGACGCCGTCCCGGTCGGCGATCAAAACCTCGCCTCCAGCCGGATCGAACCCGCAGGCCACGACCACATGCCCGCCGAAATGATACTCTTTGCCGTGGAAATCGAAATAGGGTAGATAGCCCATATCCACCTGCAGCATCACCGGCCGTCCTGCGCCGAGCATCTCGAGCAGAGCCGCTTCCGCCTTTTTAGCGCTGGCGGTGCGAAAAGATGCGACCAGGACTCCGGTTCGCCGTCCGGCTGTTTTTTCCAATCCCTCCTCACCGGGCCTCCCCGCGTTGCCCCGCCCTCCGATAAACGGCGGTTGGCCTTTGGCGTGCCAATAAACGAAACTCACTCCGGCTCCGAGTCCGAGCAGCATCTCTTCGCTGATCGGGTGGCCGTGGAAATCATAGATGTGCCGCATCGATCCCGTGACGCAATGATGCGTCCTGAAGAATCGGAAATTGGGGAAAGGCGCGAGACTCATGGAAAACTCCCCGTTGACGATTACTTCACGACCATCCGTGTGAACGGAACGACGTAGGCCTGGAGCAGGACGAAGAGGCCCATGAGGGCGGCCAGGGCCAGGCTGTGGAAGAAGACGAACCGGAGGATCCGGCCTTCATGGCCGTACCAGCCGGTGGCCGTCGAGGCGACGACGATGGACTGGGCGTCGATCATCTTGCCCATGACGCCGCCGGCGCTGTTGGCCGAGGCCATGAGGACCGGGCTCAGGCCGAGCTGCTGGGCCGAGATCTTCTGGAGGCTGCCGAACAGGACGTTGGACGACGTGTCCGAGCCGGTCAGGGCGACCCCCAGCCAGCCGAGCATGGTCCCGAAGAAGGGATAGAGGACGCCCGTCCGGGCGAAGGCCAGCCCGAGAGTCGCGTCGAGCCCCGCGTAGCGGGTGACGTAGCCGAGAGCAAGCATCGCGGCCACGGTCAGCAGCGAGAAGCGCACCCGCTTGAGCGTCCGGCCGTAGGCGCGGACGAGCCTAATCGGCGAGAATCCCATCAACAGCCCCGAAACGAGGGCCGCGGACAGGATGCCTGTGCCCGTGAAGGAAAGCCAGTTGAACGCGAAGACGGCTGGTTCGGCGGCTTCCGCCGGCACGACCGGCGGCATCCGGAAGACGAGCCGGTCCAGGCCGGGGACCGGGAAGCGGACGGCCGACAGGCCGTCGAGCAAGGCCTTGAACTGGGGTGTGCCCCAGAGGAAGACGAACAGGCTCAGGATGATCCACGGCAGCCAGGCCCGCAGGAGCTCGCCGGCGGTACGGCGCCGCGCGGCCGGCGGCGGGTCAGCGGTCCCGGCGCCCGGCTCGCTTTCGAGGATGGTCTTGGGGCGCCAGCGCTTGAGGAAGAGGACCAGCGCGGCCATGGAGATGACGGCCGCGCCGACCCCGGCCAGCCACGGGCCGTGGAGGTTGGAGATGAGGAACTGGGGCACGGCGAACGAAACCCCGGCCGTGAGCAGGGCCGGCCAGACCTCCGTCATCTTCCTGAATCCGCAATAGGCCCAGACCAGCCAGAACGGGATAAGCACGGAAAAGAACGGCAGCTGGCGCCCGACCATGGCGCTGAGCTGCCGCAGGTCGAGGCCGGTGACGCCGGCCAGCGCCACGATGGGCGTGCCCAGGGCGCCGAAGGCCACGGGGGCCGTGTTGGCGACGAGGGACAGCCCCGACGCCGTGAGCGGCGCGAAGCCGAGCCCGATGAGGATGGCCGCGGTGACGGCCACGGGCGTCCCGAAGCCAGCCGCGCCTTCGAAGAACGCGCCGAAGGAGAAGGCGATGAGCAGGAGCTGGAGCCTCCGGTCGCGGGTGATGCCGGTCAGGCTCTCCTGCATGACCTTGAAGTGGCCCCTCTCGCAGGTCAGGTCGTAGAGGAAGATGACGTTGAGGATGATCCAGCCGATGGGGAAGAGGCCGTAGGCCGCCCCCAGCCCGGCCGTCCGCGCGGCCAGGCCGAGGGGCATGCCGAAGGCGAGGACAGCGACGAGGAGCGCCGAGGCCAGGCCGGCCAGGGCGGCGACATGGGCCCGCAGCCGCAGAACGGCCAGCCCGCCGAGGAGCAGCACGATGGGCAGGGCCGCGACGAGCGTCGACAGCAGGACGTTGCCCAAGGGGTTGTAAACCTGGTGCCAGGCCATCTCAGAGGGTCCCGTCCGTCTCCTTGTTCAACCGGGCGAAAAAGGCGGCCATGAAGCGGTGCCGGCCGGCGGCCAGGCGCCGCCCCTCCCGGGTCGTCATGCGGTCCCGGACCCGGCCGAGCTTGACCAGATACTCCCGGTAGGCCGTGTCTTCCCGAGAATAGGGTTTCGTTCGGGCGACGTCGATATCCTTGTCGTGGAGCCGGGCCCCGACCTCGCCGGCGAAGAGGAAGGCCCGGCCGACGCCCACGGCCCCGATGGAGTCGAGCTTGTCGGCGTCGAAGAGGATGCGGGCCTCGAGCGTCCGCGGGGCGCCGCCGCGGCGGAAGCGGTGGGTCCGGATGCAGCCGGCCACGGCCCGGATCACGGCCCGGTCGCAGCCCTGGCGCTCGAGGATGGACCGAGCCAGGGCCGCGCCGCTGCGGGCATGGCAGAGCCGGCCGCGCGACCGGTCCTCCGCTTCGCGTCCGATGTCGTGGAGGAGCGAGGCCAGCTCGAGGACGCCGAGATCGGCCTTCTCCTTCCGCCCGATCCTGAGGCAGAGCGTGCGGACGCGCTCGGTGTGGTCCCAGTCGTGGCTGCCGCGGGCGCCGCGAAAGAAGGCCCCGGCCTCTTTCCGCACGCGGGCGACGAGGCCGGGAGGGATCGCGGGGCTCATTCGTCGATCATGTGGACGACGAGGCCGTCCTTGAGCTTGGGCTCGAACCAGGTCGACTTCGGCGGCATGGTCTTGCCGGAGTCGGCCACGGAGAAGAGCTGCTCGATGGTCGTCGGGTAGAGCGAGAAGGCGACGCGGAAGCCGCCGCCGCGGACCTTGCGCTCGAGCTCGGCCGTGCCGCGGATGCCGCCGACGAAATCGATCCGCTTGTCCGTACGGGGATCGGCGATCCCGAGGATGGGCGCGAGGAGGTTCGCCTGCAGGATCGAGACGTCGAGGGCGCCGATGGGATCGGCCGGATCGTACGTCCCCGGCCTGGCTTCGAGGCCGAACCAGCGGCCGTCGAGGAATACGGCGTAATCCCGGCTCCGGACGGGGACAGCGGGGCTGTCCGGCCGGACGACGAACTTCTCCGCGACCCGGTCCAGGAAGGCCTTCGGCTCGAGGCCGTTGAGGTCGCGGACGACCCGGTTGTAAGGCAGGATCTTCATCTGGCTGTGGGGGAAGATGACGGCCAGGAAGAAGTTGTCCTCTTCCTCCCCGGTCCGGCCCGGCCGCTCGCGGTCCCGTTCGACCTTGATCCGCGTCGCGGCCGCCGAGCGGTGGTGGCCGTCGGCGACGTAGAGGCAGGGGATCGCGGCGAAGGCGGCCTGTATCCGGCCGACCAGGGCCGGCTCGTCGATCACGAAGAAGACGTGGCGGACGCCGTCGGACGTCGTGATGTCGACCTCGGGAGCGCGGCGCATGGCTTCGGCGACGAGGGCGTCGACGGCGTCGTTGCGCCGGTAGGTCAGGAAGACCGGCCCGGTCTGGGCGCCGAGCGTCTCGATGTGGCGCATGCGGTCGTTTTCCTTGTCGATGCGGGTCAGCTCGTGCTTCTTGATCACGTTGTCGAGGTAATCCTGGCACGAGGCCGCGGCGACGAGGCCGACCTGGACATGTTCGCCCCAGACCTGCTGGTAGATATAGAAGTCGCGGGTCTTGTCCTGGACGATCGTTCCCTCGCGGAGGAAGCGCTCGAAGTTCTCCTTGCCTTTGGCGTAGACGGCGTCCGCGTAGAGATCGGTCGCCGGGGGCAGGTCGATCTCGGGCTTGCCGACGTGCAGGAACGAATAGGGATTGCCGGCCGCCATCTCCCGCGCTTCCTCCGACGTCAGGACGTCGTAGGGCGGGGCGGCGACCAGATGGGCGATGTCCTTGCGGGGACGGACGCCCCGGAAGGGTCTGATATGGGCCATGGGTACCTCCGAAAAAGGAGCCATTATAACACAGGCGGCGCGGGGTCGGGCAAGGTCAGCCGCGCACGGTGTTCCGGCCGGCGGCCTTGGCCTGGTACATGGCCCGGTCGGCGCGGGCGATGAGGTCCTCGAGGGTCTCGTCCTCCTCGCGGCGCAGCGCGGCGACGCCCAGGCTGACCGTCAGGGAAAGCGTCCCTCCGGCCGTGACGACGGTCATCCGGGAGATCTCCTGCCGCAGCCGCTCGGCCATGGCCAGGGCCTCGTCCCGGTCGGCTTCCGGCATCAGGGCGATGAACTCCTCGCCGCCGTAGCGGCAAACGATGTCGGTCGCCCGCGTCGTCCGCGTGACCAGATCGGTCAGGACGCGCAGGACGTGGTCGCCGATGAGGTGGCCGTGGGAATCGTTGACGTCCTTGAAATGGTCGATATCGAAAAAGATGAGGGCCAGAGGCCGCTGGTAACGCCGGGCGCGCCCGACCTCTTTCTCGCCGGCGAGGGCGAAGGCCCGCCGGTTGTAGAGCCCGGTCAGCCCGTCGGTGATGGCCTGCTTCTCCATCTGCTCGAGCCGCCGGGAGTTGTCCATGGCGATGGCCACCTGGCTGGCGAAGAGCTCGGCGATCTGGGCGTTCTCCTCGGCGAAGGCCCGCTCGCCCTGGTTGTAGAGGGCGATGAGCCCGATGACCTGGTCACGGAAGACGACCGGGACGCCGAGGAACGAATGAACGCCCAGATCCGGCCGGATCGGCAGCAGGATGTCCTCGGGGCCGGCGATGGCGCTGATCAGAGGATGCATCCTCTGCACGGCGATGTTGCAGAGCCGCGACCCGGCCAGGGGATAGGTTTCGCCGATGAGGTTCCGGTGCTCCGTCGGCCGCTTGATGGCCGCCAGCCGCAGCTCGCTCCCATCGACGGTCATGAACGCGCCGATGTCATAGGGGATGACGCGCCGCAGGAGGTCGAGGATAAGCGCGGAGATCTGATTGAAGTCCAGCTTCGAGCTCAGCGTCAGGCCGGCCTGCCGGAGCGTTTCGGCGATGTTGCGGGCCTCGATAGCCGCGGTCTCCGCGTTCTTGATCCGGGTGATGTCGTAGAGGATGGCCACCCAGCCCGTCACCAGGGTCGTGTGGCTGAGAAGAGGGGACAGGCGCAGGTCGAACGAGCGCGGGGCGCCGTTCCGGAAGACGATCTCGCGCTCGGCGGAGGCCGGCTCGCGGAGGGCCGCCGCCAGCTCCGGCCAGCCGGGCACGAGCTCCCCGGCCGGCTTGCCCAGCAGCTTGCCCTCAGGCACGTCCTCGGCCGGGCCGCCGGCTTCGGCGATCAGCCGGCGAGCGGCCGGATTGGCCGCGGCCAGCCGCCCGGCCTCGTCGAGGATTAGGAGCGATTCGCCCATGCTCTCGATGACGCGCTCCCGGGCCACGGGCACGATATCGACGAGTTGGAGCCGGAACATGGCCCAGAGGAGGAAGAACCCCGAGAAGGCGAAGCCCACCGGCGTGAAATCGTAGCCCCTTTCCGAGAAGGAGAACCCGGAGATGTAAGAGACATTGGCCGCCGTCGGGAGGGCGAAGGCCAGGAGCAGAGCCAGGGCCTGCCGGCGGAAGAGCCCCTTGAACCGGACCGCGGCCGCGATGAAGAGGCCGGCGGCGGCGAAGAGGAGGGCATACGAGTAACCGACGTGGACGGCGAAGTAGGATCCGTGCCCATAGATCAGGGGGCCGGCCGCTCCGTCCGGGCCCGGCGTGATGCTCGACCAGAGGAGATGGTGCCGGTCGTTCGTGAACGCCATGACGATCGTCAGCGCCGGGACGGCCCAGAGGGCCAGGGACCAGCCCCGGGAGACGGTCTGGCCGGGATGCAGGAACCTGAAGGCGAAAAGGAAGATCAGGCCGGGGACCGTGGCGATGCCGAGGTACGCGATCTTTGACATCAGCACCTGGCTGTCCTGGCCGGGCACATACGCTTCCACGGCCGCGGCCAGCGACCAGACGAAGACAGCGGCCATGAGCATGGCCAGGGAGCGCCCGATGGGCGTGGCGGCCCGCCGTGAGGCGACGACGGCGACCAGCCCGGCGATCATCGCGCCGACGAACAGGCTGAGGGCGTAATAGCTGATGTGCATGCGCGTCCTCTCGTCCGGCCCTGCCCTGTCCCGCTTCGGGGACGGGCCGTCTCAGGCCCCGCTGTCCGGCTGTTCCTTGTCCCGCTCCTTGTCCTGTACGAGCGTTCCGGCGATCTCCAGGAAGTTCTCGACAACCTCGGGATCGAACTGCGTTCCGGAGCAGTTGATGATCTCCTTGACCGCGTAGCGGTGGGAGGCGGCCTTGCGGTAGGGGCGCTCCGAGGTGATGGAGTCGTAGGTGTCGGCGATGGCCATGATCCGGGCGCCCAGGGGGATCTCGCGCCCCTTCAGCCGGTCGGGATAGCCCGTCCCGTCGTAGCGCTCGTGGTGGGCCCGGACGACCCGCGCGATCTCCTTGAGCTCGATGACCGGGCTGAGGATGGCCTCGCCCCGGGCCGGGTGGTCCTTGATCAGCTTGAATTCTTCGTTGGTCAGCTTGCCCGGCTTGTGCAGGATGCTCTCCGGGACGGCGATCTTGCCGACGTCATGGAGCACGGCGGCCAGCTCGAGATCGCTCAGCTCCTTCTCGCTGAACCCCATCTTGGCCGCTATCTTGAGCGAGAAGTCCGTGACCCGGGTCGAGTGATGGCGCGTGTACTCATCCTTGGCGTCGATGGCCGAGGCCAGGGACTTGACCGTCGACAGGAACAGCGACCGCTGCTGCTCGACGAGATCGGAGGTCCGCATCTTGAGGTTGCGGTTGACCAGGGCCAGCTCCGATTCCATTTCGCGGATGCGGAGCAGGGCCCGGATGCGGGCCTTGAGCTCGGTCGAGTCGAAGGGCTTGGAGATGTAGTCGTCGGCGCCGGCCTGGAGCCCCTCGTTCAGCATTTCCGCGCCCGAGCGGGCGGTCACCAGGATGATGGGGATGTGCTTCAGGGCGGCATCGGACTTGACCGCTCGGCAGAACGTGTGGCCGTCCATGCCCGGCATCATGACGTCGCAGAGGACGAGGTCGGGGTTCTTCTCCCGCAGGAATTTCAGGCCCTTCTCGGCCGAGGTCATGAGCTCGAGATCGAACTCGTCGGCCAGGAGCATCTTCATGAGCTTGAGGACCTCGGGATTGTCGTCGATGCAGAGGATCAGGGCGTCGTGGATCTTGGCCTGGTCCACCCGTCCGCTTTCGATATCCACCTTCTCGAGATCGACCAGCTGGAGGCGGCGGTAGTCCGTGACGATGTCCTGGACGCGCGGCTCTTCGGTGTCGGTCGTCCGCCGTTTGAGGCCGATGGGCAAGTCCTCGATCCGGCGATCGAGCACTTCATCTTCGAAATGATCCTCGCCCTTGAGAAGCTCGACGATGAAACGAGAACCGCGGCCGAGCTCGCTTTCGGCGTGGATCGTCCCCTTATGGAGGAGGACGATCTCCCGGGCCAGGGCCAGCCCGATACCCGTTCCTTCCTGGGCGCGCGACTTGGAGCCGTCGACCTGGGAGAAGCGGTCGAAGATCGTCTCGAGCATCTCGGCCGGAATGCCGATGCCCGTGTCTTCGACCGTCATGGTGGCCGTGTGATCACGGTCCTCTATATAAACCGTGATCTTGCCGCCCTTGTTCGTGAATTTCAGCGCGTTGGAAAGAAGGTTGAAGAGGACCTTCTCGAATTGATCGGCATCGAGGGTCAGCTCGACAGGGTGCGGGGGATGCTGGTAGTAAAGCCGGATCTGCTTCTGGTCGGCCAGCGGCTTGACCGAGGCGAGGATCGGCGGGATGAACTCGACGAGGTTCAGGGCGTTGACCTTGAGCCGCATTTTCCCTTCCTCGAGCTTGTTCAGATCGAGGAGGTTGTTGATCAGCTTGAGCAGCTTGTAGCCGTTGCGCTGCATTGTTTCGTAGGTGTCCTTGAGAATGGGGGTCAGGTGGCCCATCTTGCCTTCGAGAAGGGACCTGAGGGGGGCCAGCATGAGCGTCAGCGGCGTCCGGAGTTCGTGATTGACGTTGGCGAAGAACTGGGTCTTGAGCTCATCAAGGCTTTTGAGCTTGATGTTGGATTCCTTGAGTTGGCTCGTGGTGGCCTCGAGTTGGAGACGGCTCCGGAGTTCCCGTTGTCGGAGCTTATCCATAAAGAACGACCCGATGCCGCCGATGATCGAGATAGAGGTCAAAAAATAGATGTTTGTAACGACGTCGCGCCAGTTGACGTGCCCCCTGTTGAGGTTGAGGAAGCTGGGGACGAGATAGGACGCTGCGGTCACGGCTAAAACGAAGTTCGTGTCCCGGAAGGACAACGGCAGAGCGATGAACGAACCGATGATGATGATATAAAGTCCCTGAACATAGGCTGAGGCGAATCCGCCCAGGAGATAGATCATGACCCCGATGCCTACGACGTCAAAGGACCCTACGACAATGATGATCCGGGCGCAGGCGCGGTTCGTTTTCGCCTGGCCTAGGAGGAAGAACAGGATGATGTGGGCGACGAGGACCGCGATGCGGATAGCCAGGAATATGCCGAAGAGCGTCTGTGGGGCGTGGACCCAATCGAGGAAGATGAACGAAGCGTAGAGAAGGGCGCTTAGGGTAATGACCAGCCGGCCTCGGCTCTTGAGACCGTACTCCTGATAAAGGCGCTCTTCGAACTCGGGGTCCCGTGCGGCCTTTAGAGTTTCTGCCTTAGTCATGGGTCACTCTCGGTTTGGCTACGACGATATAGCCCTGGGGTGGGTCGCCATAGGTCACGATCCTCCGGACCGTGACCCAGCCGGCTTCATCCAGCAGGGTTTCGAGCTTCTCAGGGTCGAAGAAATCGAATGTGCCCGCCTCTTCGAGCTCGTTGAGTTCCTGAACGTCGTTGAGGAACGAACGCAACGAATCAAGCAGGAGCGATTTCGGCATTTCGGACGGCAGGGATTCGTCGGGCATGGCCTCGATCCGCTCAAGCAACCGGGTAAAGGGCCCCGAGGCATCTGTGTCTGGCCGCATGCTCGACAAGACGAGCAGGCCGCCCGGCTCGATGATCCGCCTGACTTCGCGGAGCGTCTCTGCCGGGTTGAAGATGTAGGACAGGACAAGGCTCATCAGCACCTTGTTGTAGCCGCCGGACCCGAATGGCAGGCGGCATGTTCCCTCCAGGTTCCCGGGCAGGATAAGCCTACGGTATTCCGGAGCTGCCTGATCCAGGCGACGGACGAAACGAGCGGCAGAATTGAAGTCGGTGATGATCCGGTATTCATAGAGATCGAAGCGGGTCTTTAGCCAGTCGTCATGATCCCCGGTAATCCTTTCGCCACGAAGGATACGGTGCAGGCGAGGCGAGTAGTCTTCCTGGATCTTCCGGGCACTCTCGAGGGTCAGGTTCTCAACCTTATCGGCCATTTCCTCGAATGTGCCGATCTCGCCGTCGAGGAAGCGGCGGACGGCCCGATAGCGGCTCATCTCCAGATCGAGGGCGACGAAATTGACGCGCCCGCGCTGATCTGCAGGGACGCCGAGGGTCCGAAGCTTCTCTTGGGCTTGGGCCATTGCATCCGGGACGAGGTCGGCGATGGTGATCTCGACTGGAATACCGCCGTGCCCCTGGACGACATGCTCGAGAAAGTTGCCAGTTCCGCCGCCGAGGTCGAGAAGCCGGTCGCCGGGACGAAGGTCCAGCGCGCGGAGCTGATCTCGCATTAGCTGCTGATACTCCTCGGCCATGGCCATGACGCCGAAGCCCAGCAGGTGCCCCTCGCCGACGAGGTAGTGACGCCAATAGCTCTTCTTGTTCTTGAGGTCCCGAGGCGGCAGCCGGTCCTTCTCGGCCCGGCGCATGATCTCCATGTCTTTCCGGCTCGGCATGAGCGGCTGGATGGTCGAGCCCTCGAGGAACCGGTGGATGAGCGACGTGACTGTGCCGAACACGCGCAGGGCCTCGCGCGAGGTCCTGGCGTTATGGCCAATGGGTACGGCGATGACCTCACGGGGGACATCAACCTGGACGCTCATCACATCGCGGACGAATTCGTGCTTGATCCACTTGTCGTGTTGGCCGTAGATCCAGGTCACAGGCAGACTTACCCGGCCCATATCTTCGCGGGCCTGCTCAAGCGTGCCAACCCCGTTGGCGATAATATCCGACGCATATGGCATGTGGCGGATATGGTTCCCCAGGATAGGATAGACGCCTAGGTCGATGCCGAGTTGGTATTGTTCGAGGAGGTCCAGGCCACAGTTGATCCGGTTCATCATGTGCCGGAACTCGAGGGCCCCCATGCAGGAAATCCAATAGTGAATCCGCCCTCGATATTCGGGGTCCCGGAGAACGACCCGGGCTTCCAAGGCTGCCAGGGAAAACGTGGCCAGGATGACGGGACCGGCCTTGAGCTTGGGATTAGCGTGTATCCAATTGATCACCGCCCGGATATCATCAGCGCCTTGGCTGGTGCTCGAATTGAGGGTTTCCCATGGTGGCTCGGATGCTTCCGGGTCCTTGTAACTCTCTCCCTTGCGCCGTATTCCGTCATAGCGGAGGACGGCCAGGGGCTTGCCCATGGCCCGGAAATTCTGGACTAATGTCAGCGCCAACCCGAACAGGATCTCCTTTGTCTTGCCGAAAGCAGGTGGGACGATGACGACCGGAACGGGCTGGTTATCCAGAGGCAAGGATGTATTCAGCAAGCCGACGATCTCTTCGCCGCGAGAATTCTCCATGCGGACAACGTGAGGGGTCGCCAAGTCTATTGCAGAGACATCGGCCGGCAAGACCGGTGCGATCCGGACGACGTCCGATTCGGAAGTCTCGTCGCTGCGCCGGGCAAAATCCGCGTCGGGGGCGTGGACGGACTGGATGCTCATGCGGCTGATGCCGAACTGGACGCCGTACTTCAGTCCCGGACCCTCGTCCCGGCCGGCCCGGGCCACGTAGCGGACCTCGCCGGTCTCCTGCCACAGGACCTGGTCGCCGTCGAGGATGGACATGGTTTCGATCGGCGTCCCCTTGAGGAGGACCGGCGTGTCCCCGTTGGCGACGAAGCTCACGCCGTTCGGGCTGATGTCAGTGATGACGCCCCGGACCTTGCGGTCATACGGGGGCGGCAGGGGGATCTCGACCCGCAGGTCGCCGGCCGGGGTGATCCGCCGCTCGGCCCGCTTCTCCGAGTAGAACATGACCCGGGGGTAGAGACAGACCATGGTCTGGCCGTCGGCGGCGATCCGGGCGATCATGGTCTCGAAATTGTAGGTGGCGTAGCCGATCTGGTAGGAGACGAAGAGGAGGTCGGAAGTCTTGAACTTGACGTCCAGCTTCTCGCCTGCGATCTGGCAGACCGACGGGGCATCGATCTCAGAGAACGAAAGGATCTCCGGAGTTCCAGCCGACCGGGCCGGCACCGCGGCCACCTCGACCTTGCGGGCCAGGGCCTCGCGCATGAGCGATTCGATCTTGACCGAATCGGTGAACAGGACCATCTCGTCGGTCTTGAGGAACGGGTAACGCAGCTTGAGCTCGTCGAGGTCGCGGATGGCGACATAGTCGGCCATGAACTGGAGGATCGATAAGCGGCTGGCGTCGTCGAGAGATTGGAACTCGACCGCGACCCCGCCCTGGTCGGCGTCCTGGCGGACTATCCGGCTTTCGAGCGTGTACCGGCGCCCATCGGGAAGCGAAATGTGCAGGGGGACGGCCGAGCCCTCGGGCGTGGGCGACAGGGTCCGCAGGAACATGCCGTTCTCGCTGAGGTTGACCAGCGTGGCCTCGCCGAGGGCCTCGGTCTCGATGAGGATGTCCTTCGAGTCGTCCAGGGTCACGCGCATGGATGAGCGCTTCTCGCGCGACCGCTGGGCGATGAGGAAGCTGACCTTGCGCCGGATGACGGCCGGATCGGAAGGCTTGGCCAGGCAGCAGTCGATGCGGCCGTAGCTGGCCAGGTCGATCGTCGTCCCGTTCGAGGCGTTCTCGGTCAGCAGGATCTTGATGATGGCGTCGGAGTTCTTGAAGATCTCGTTGAGGAAGCGCAGCAGCTCGGTGCCCTTCATCCGGGGCAGATCCTCGTTGACCACGAGGACGTTGACCTCCGGCAGGGACTTGATCAGATGGATGGCCTCGACGCCGCTGGTCGTGGTATGGACCGTGTAGTGGTCGCGCAGGGTGCGCTGGAGCTTCTCGAGATAGGCGAGGTCGTCATCTACGACAAGAACGACGGGCAGGCCGCCCGCCGGCGTCTTTTCCGTGTGTTCATGGGCCATTTAGGGGCCAGCCTCTCTATATCCAATGATGATATTTAGTCGGCCGAGCCGCTTCGCCGGGCGGCAAGCCCGGACGGGGCACAATGCAGGACCCCAAAAGTAGTTGCTGGCCATTGTAATCCACACTAAATCTAGTATATAAGCGGCGAGACTGTCAAGAATTTCTTGGCCGGACAGGCGGCCGGGCCGGCGGATCCTAGCGGTTGAAGCTCTGGCCGATGAACCTCAGCCCGTCGACGATGCCGGTCCGCCAGTACGTCCAGGTGTGGCCGCCGTCGCGGACCCGGAACTCGTGGGTGATCCTACGGTCAGTCAGGAGCAGATGCAGGGCGCAATTGCCCCTGATCAGGAAATCGTCGTCGCCGCAGTCGATGTAATAGCGCACCTTCTTCAGCGAGTCCTCTGGCAGCGATCCGGCCAGGGCGAGAGGGCTGACCTCCCGGAAATGGGGGCTCAGGCGGTCGCGGCCCGCCTTCCCCGCCGCTCCGAACAGGGGGCCGAGGAGGCCGTCCCAGTCCTTCTGCTTCATGCCGGCGATGTCGTCATCGGACCAGACCGCCGCGCTGAAGGCCGCCCCGGCGGCGAAGAGATCGGGATGGCGGAACGAGTAAACCAGCGTGCCCCAGCCGCCCATCGACAACCCGGCGACGCCGCGGAACTCGCGGTCCGGCCGGGTGCGGTACGTCCGGTCGATGTACGGGATGAGCTCCCGGACGAACATGTCCTCATAGCGGACCTTGCCCGCCGCGTCGTTGATATAGAACGTGACGCCGCCATCGGGCATGACGATGATCATCGGCGGGATCTCCCGGTCGGCGATGGCTCGGTCGGCGGCCAGCTGGATCTCACCGAACTGGATCCAGCCGGATTCGTCGTCCGTGTAGCCGTGCAGGAGATAGACGACGGGGAATCGCCGGGTCGACGCTTCGTAACCCGGCGGCAGATAGACGGCGTAGGCGACGTCGCGGCCGAGGATGGCGCTCGGGAGCTTGAGTCCCTCGAGGACCTGCCCGGACGGGGCGTCGGCGGCGAGCGCGGGCCGGGGCGCAAGGGCCAGCGCGGTCAGGGCGCCGGCCAAGAGGAGAACGCCCGAAATCTGGCGAGGCTTCATGAAGGTCTCCTTTCGCGCCGGTTCCAGGGAATCTTAAGGGGAGAGGGGGCCCGGGGTCAAGCCGGGGCCTTCTTCCTGAAGCTCAGGGACATCCCGCCGCTCGCGGCCCCGTCGATGGTCGTGTCCATGAAATCGAGGCCGCGGACCTTCTCCAGGAAATCGCGGATGCCCTTCATGTAGCCCAGGCTCGAAACGTTGTGGACGGCGAAGCAGCCGCCCGGGGCCAGCTTGGGGAGCAGAACCTCGAAATAGTTGAGGGTCCAGTTCTTGTCGGCGTCGATGAAGATGAGATCGAACGGCCCGTCGAGCCCCGCGACGATCCGGCGGGCGTCGCCCAGGCGGGCGTCGATGAGGCCGTCGAGCCCGGCGGCCTTGAAGTTCCGGACCGCGGCCAGGTGGCGGAACTCCTCGATCTCGACGGTGATGAGCGAGCCGCCGGTCTTGCTCAGCGCCCAGGCCTGCCAGATGCCCGAGTGGCCCGTGGAGGTGCCGATCTCGAGGGCCCGGGTGTAGCGCTTCTTGAGGATGAGGTCGTAGAGCAGCCTGCCGTCGGTCTCCGTGACGTTCTCCTCGCGCCACTGGTCCTTCTGGGAGTCGAGAAAGCGGCGGACGCGGTCGTCGAGCGACTGGCCGGGGCCGGAGGATCGAGCGGCAGCGAGCAACGAAAGGGCGAAACCGATCAGGAGCAGGGGTCCGACAGCTTTTCTCATCGTGGGCCGCCCGCAAGCATCATAGGGGAGGGCCGGAGGGTTGTCAAACGGGGGGCACGGGCCCGTCGCCCGTGCCCCCTTGACGCTATTTCTTGGCCATGGCTTCCTGGATCTGCTTGACGAGGTTCTCGTATTGCTGGATCGGGAAGCCCTCATATTTAGCGGCCATCGGCTTGACCAGCTCGACGGCCTTCTCCGCGGCCTTGAGGGCCTCGGGGTAATCCTTCAGCTTGAACAGGACCTGGGCCAGGACGAAGTTGTTGTAATAATCGGAGGTCAGCTCGACCGACCGCTTGGCCGCGGCCAGGGCGCTGTCCAGGTTCGTCCCCTGGCGGTTCCAGAAGCCGGCATAGCTCGCCAGGGCCCCCTGATCGTCCCAGTTCTTCTTGGCGATCTCCGGGCCGTAGACGGCCAGGGCCTTGTCTCCCTTCTTGAGCTTGCCGAAGATGCCGGCCACCTGGGACAGGAAGTAGGCCGGGGCCTCCTTCATGGCGCCGATGCCGGCCGCCGCGATATCAGCCGCCTCCTCAGCGCTGTCGAGGTTCCGGCCCTGGTCGATCCAGAAGCTGGCATAGCCGGTCAAGGCGGAGATCACGCTCGTGACGTAGCTCGAGGCGAAATCCTGGCCGTATTCCTCGTCGGCCTTGGCCGCATCCTCCTTGAGCGCGTAGAGCTGGGCCAGGTTCTGCTGGTAGTCCGGGTTGGGGGGATAGCCGGCCATCTCCTGGAGCTTGAGGGCCAGCCCGATGCCCTTGTCGAGCGGGTCCTTGTCCTTGATGATGCGCTCGACATAGCCGTTGAGCGCGGACTTGTTGTCCGGGTACTTGGCCGTGTACTCGTCGAAGAACTTGTCCGCATCTTCCTTGACGGCCACTTGGCCATAGTAATAACCGAGGTAAGCATATGCGTTCTTGACGAACGGGCTGTTCGGGCGCTTCCCGATGAAGGCCCGGAGGGGCGCCGGGTCGGGCTTGCGGCCGAAGGCGGCCGCCTGGCCGAGCGCGAATTCGGCGGCCTCGACGTAGGGCACCGTGGCCTTGAGATTCTCGTCATAGAAGGAGGCCGTCCGGCCGTCGATGTCCATGGTCAGGATCTTCTTGTAGAGATCCTGGGACCGGGCCGTCAGCGCGTCGGAATAACGCTCGCTGCATTTCTCGGCCAGCTTGTAGGCGACTTCGATGTTGGCCGGGTCCTTGGCGTAGAGCGCGTTCAGGGAGGCGTAGGTGTCGATGCCGGCCAGCGACTTCTTGACCCGTTCGAGGCGCTTGTCGGCGGGCGGGCCGTAGCCGACGATCCAGTCGACCTCCTGGCCGTTCTTGTCGACGAAGAGCTCCGTCGGGGTGGCGTTGATCTTGAACCGCTCGTAGATCGCGTCCCCGATCTTGTCGCCCCGGGTGGCCCGGTAGAGGATGACGTTCTTGTTGAGGAAATCGGCGTACTTGGGATTGTTGTAGAACTGCTGAACCAGCAGTCTGCAGCTCCCTCAGCCACCCGAGTAGAAATCGAGCAGGATGAGCTTGTTCTCTTTCTTGGCCTTGGCCAGCGCCTCGTCGAAAGGTCCGGAGAGGACCGTCGCCGTCTGGGCGGCGGCGAACGCGGCGACGAGGAGGAGGCTGGCGAACGCGGCAACCTTCTTCATGTCGACCTCCTGCGGATTCGGTCTCGCGTGACGAAGAATACAGGATGCGGCGGACACGGTCAAGACCTTTTCGGTCCCGGTCCTGCCGGGCCCTCGAGGGAGCGGCAGGCCAAAAAGGCGCCGGGCGCCCGGGCCGCGTTGCAACGGCCGGCCGCGCATGCTAACATCATTCCGAGTCCGCCAAGGAGCGAGCGATGTCGAACGTCGATGCGATGCCCTCCGAAGCCGACCGGAGGGAAAAGCGCGGGGCCGCCTGGAGCTCCGTCGGCGCGGCCGTCTGCCTGACCGGGATGAAGCTCGT
The DNA here is from genome assembly GCA_039683095.1 of Acidobacteriota bacterium. Lineage (NCBI taxonomy): Bacteria > Pseudomonadati > Acidobacteriota > Acidobacteriota bacterium. The sequence goes on from JBDKSB010000001.1 coordinate 582,185, forward strand.
CGTCGGGCTACTGACCGGATCGCTGGGCATCCTGGCGGAAGCGGCGCATTCCGGCCTCGACCTCGTGGCCGCGGTCGTCACCCTGGTCGCCGTCAGCATCTCGGACCGGCCGGCCGACGAAGGCCATCCGTACGGCCACGGCAAGATCGAGAACTTCTCGGCCCTCATCGAAACCGTCCTGCTCTTCGTCACCTGCGCCTGGATCATCTATGAGGCCGTCGAGCGCATCTTCTTCCGCCCGGTGCCGGTCGACCCGAGCCTCTGGGCTTTCCTGGTGGTCGTCGTCTCGATCGCCATCGACGTCACCAGGTCCCGGATGCTCCTGCGGGCCGCCCGGAAGCACCGGAGCCAGGCCCTCGAGGCCGATGCGCTGCACTTCTCGACCGACATCTGGAGCTCGGCAGTCGTTCTCGTCGGCCTGGTCCTCGTCTGGACCGGCAAGAACGTCGCCCCGAAGCACGCCGCCGTGCTCAACCGGGCCGACGCGGTGGCCGCCCTGGGCGTCGCCGTGCTCGTCCTTTTCGTCAGCTACAAGCTGGGCAAGCGGACGGTCAACGTCCTGCTCGACAGCGCCCCCGACGGGCTCAGGGACAAGATCGCGGCGGCCGCCGGCGCGGTCGAAGGCGTCATCAAGGCCGGCCAGGTCCGGCTCCGCCGCTCCGGCCCTCAGGTCTTCATCGACATGACCATCGAGGTCGACCGCAACCTGACGGTCGAGCGGACCGACGCCATCGCCAGCGGCGTCGAGGCCCGCATCCAGGGCCTTGTCCCCGGCGCCGATGTCGTCGTTCACACCGATCCCGGCGAGGTCGAACGGGAGAACCTGGCCCGGCGCATCCGCGGCATCGCCGAGCGGAACCAGATCCCGGCCCACAACATCAGCGTCCACGAGGAAAACGGCGAGATCCACGTCGATCTGCACATCGAGGTCGACGATCATCTCCTGCTTCACCAGGCCCACGATCTGGCCAGCCACGTCGAGCAGGACCTCCGGGCCGAGATCCCGACCCTGGCCCGCGTCACGACCCATATCGAATCGCGCGGCACGGGCGTCTCGACCGGCCGGGACGTCACGGCCGAGGAGGGGCCGCTCGTCGAGCGGATCAGGACCGTCACGGACGTCGTGGCCGGGCGGGCCTGCTGCCACAGCATCGTCGTCCGCCGCCTGGGCGATCGGCTGGCGGTCTCCCTCCACTGCGGCTTCGACCGGAACCTGCCGGTCCGGGAGGCTCACCGGACGTCGACCCGGATCGAGGAAGCCCTGAAGGCCGCCGTCCCCGAGATCGAACAGGTCGTCGTCCATACCGAGCCGGAGCAGCGGCCCGATGGGACCCGATAAGACGCCGATGACGCCGGCCGTCCGGGCTCTCCGGCAGGCCGGGGTCGAGTTCAAGGGGCAGCCGTATGCCTATGTCGAGCACGGCGGCACCGCCGCGTTCGCGGCCCAGAGCGGCATAGACGAACACGGCGTCATCAAGACGCTGATCATGGAGGATGAGGCCAAACGGCCGTTCGTCATCCTCATGCATGGCGACCGCGAGGTCTCGACCAGGGAGATGGCCAGGATCCTGGCGGTCAAGTCCGTGCATCCCTGCGCGCCGGAGACGGCCGAGCGGCACTCCGGCTACCAGGTCGGCGGCACGTCTCCCTTCGGGCTGCGCAAACCCCTGCCGATCTATGTCGAAGCGTCCATCCTCGAGCTACCGAGGATCTGGATCAACGGGGGCAAGCGCGGCTTCCTGGTCGAGATCGATCCCCGGGACCTCGTCCGCGTCCTCAAGCCCACGCCCGTCCGCGTCGCCATTCCCTAGCGAAACCCATCGGCCGGCGCAGACGCCGGATTCCCATTCTCCGGGGATTGGACTAAAATAGATGCGGTTTCATCTGAGGACGGTGGCAGGGGGTTCCATGACACTCAAGAAGAAAATGACCCTGGGCCTGGGTTTCCTGTTCTTCATCATCTTCGCTCTTGTGATCTTCAGCGCCTATCATATTGGCAGGCTTTCGCAGGACGCGGCGAACATCCTCAAGGACAACTACAATTCCCTGGTCTTCTCCAGGAACATGACCTCAGCGCTCGAGGACATGCGGACGGCCGTCGGCAACATCGCGCTTAATCCGGCCGGGACGGAGAAGGCTTCGGACTACCAGGTCAAGCTCTTTGAAGCCGCCCGGACAGAATTCGAGAGCAACTTCAACTCCGAACGCGGCAACATCACCGAGATCCACGAGCAGGAATACGTGAACTCGGTTAAAAAGGGCTATGGGCTGTACGCCGCCATCTGCTTTCGGATCCTCAAGGGGGAGGGCGGCCGCGCCCTGTACTTCGACGAGTACCTGCCCGCCTTCGAGGGGCTCCGGCGCACGGTCTCCAACATCACCGACCTCAACATGCAGGCGGTCGAGCGGAAGAGCCTGGCGGCGAAGAGCGATTCGGAGAGGATCATCAGGCTCATGGCCGGGGTCGGGGTCCTCGGCCTGATCCTGGCATTCGGCTATTTCTGGTATTTTCCGTTCTACGTCTCCAACTCCATCGCCTATCTCGCGGACAGGATGAAGGCGCTCCTGCATAACTCCGGCCTCCGGGCCGAGATCAAGACCGACGACGAGGCCTTCGTCATCCTTCAGGGGATCAATCTTCTGGAGAACAGGCTGGAGGGCAAAGACAAGCCCGCCGGGACGGGCGCCGCCGGCTGAGGCCGCGGGATCACTCCCGGCTTTCCCGGGCTTCCCAATCGCAGATTGCCCGGACGGCCTCCTCCGGCGTCCGGACGGACCGCAGGACCTGCATGAGGCGCCGGTTCTGCGCCGCCCGGCTGGCGAGGCCCAGGAGCCTGACCTGGGCCTCGGGGACCTCGGCGGGGGACAGGAGGAGGAAGACGATCTCGATGGGCTTTTCCGCGGCCACGCCTATGACCCCTTCCTTCGTCAGCCCGAGCGCGACGACGGGCCCGGCCAGCCCCTCGACGCGAACGTGAGGGAAGGCGACGCCCTCGTTGAAGAATGTCGATCCCTCGCTCTCCCGCTTCATGACGGATCCGAACAGGGTTTCCGCATCCCCGTCCCCGGCCTCCGGTCCGACGGTCGAGGCCAGGGCCCTCAGGACCTCCGCCTTGCCCGCGGCCGTTTCCCAGATGACGATCCGCCGGGGGGACATCCACCGGCTCAGCCGCCCGCTGCCGGCCTCCGCCGCGTCCGAGAGGCCGGCGGTCGCGGTCTCGGCTGTCGCATCCTCGGGGACCTCGGGTTGGGGCCGGACGGTTCCCGGCGGCTCCGCGCCGGTGTCGAGGACGATGACGGTGATGCCCCGGGCGTTCCGGATGAGGGTCTCGACGATGTTCGTGTTCCGTCCGAAGCGCTTCCAGAGAGGCTTGGGCTGGGCCCGGCCGACGACCATGTGGCCGACCCGGTACTCCCGGGCGAACCGGAGCAGCGTGTCGGCGATGTCCTCGCCCTGATAGGTGAAGACCATGGCCCCGAGCGCTTTGGCCAAGGTCAGGGATTCGGAGAGGTGGCGCTGGACCGCGGCGTCGATGACCGTGGCTTCCTCCGACGGCGTCTGGACGTAGACGGCGTACCAGTTGCGGTTGAGCCGGCCGGCCAGGCGCGATCCGTAGCGCAGGAGCCTTTCGCTGTTCGGTCCGTGCGAGCTCAGGCAGACCATGACCAGGTCGGACGAGGCGCCCGCTTCCGCCCCCTGGGCCTCCCGCCGCCGCAGATCGATCTGCGAAGCGAGCTCGCGCAGCGTCATCTCGCGCAGCTTCTCCAGGTTGGACGGGGTGAAGAAGTTCGTCAGCGCGGCCTCGATCCGTTCGGCCGGGTAGATCTTCCCCTCCTCCAGGCGCTGCCTCAGGTCCGCGGTCGCCAGGTCGACGTCCACGATCTCGTCGGCCTCGGCCAGGATCGAGTCGGGGATGCGCTCGCGGACCTTGACCCCGACCGCATTCTCGACCACGTTGTAGAGGCTTTCGAGGTGCTGGACATTGAGGGTGCTGATGACGTGGATGCCGGCGGCCAGGATATCCTGGACATCCTCGTACCGCTTGGCGTTCCGGCTGCCGGGGACGTTCGTGTGAGCGAGCTCGTCGATGAGGGCGACCTGGGGCTTGCGGGCCAGGATGGCGTCGACATCCATCTCCTCGACGGCGATGCCGTGGTATTCCTGCATCCGCCGGGGGACCGCCTCAAGGCCCTGGGCCAGCTTGGCGATGTCGGCCCGGCCATGCGTCTCGAGGAGCCCGATGACGGCGTCGATGCCCTCGGCCTTGAGCCGGTGGCCTTCCTCGAGCATCCGGTAAGTCTTGCCGACCCCGGCCGAATAACCGAGATAGACCTTCAGGCGCCCCCGCTGGGCGTTGCGGATCAGGCGCAGGAAGGCGTCGGCCCTATCGTCCGCCACGGGCAACTCCATCGAGCGCGAGGTTCAGTGCCAGGACGTTGACGCGGGGCTCGCCGAGGACGCCGAGCGTCCGGCCCTCTGTCGATGCCTCGATCAGGGCGAGCACGCGGGCCTCGGCCAGGCCGCGGGCCCGGGCGACGCGGCCGGCCTGGAGCCGGGCGTTCTCGGGCGAGATGTGGGGATCGAGCCCGCTCCCCGAGGCGGTCACCGCGTCGGCCGGCAGGGGCGTGCCCGCGCCGAGCCCGTTCTCCGCCCGGTACTCGGCGGCGCGCCGGGCCACGGCCTCGACCAGCTTGCGCGAGAGCGGCCCCAGGTTCGAGCCGCCGGATCGCCCGGCGTCGCGGCCGCCGTCGGCCGCCGACGGACGCGGATGGAAATAGGCCGGACCCGAGAACCCCCGGCCGATGAGGTCCGAGCCGACGACGACCCCCTTCGCCGTCCGGAGGGACCCGTTGGCCCGGCCGGGGAAGAGAACCTGGGCCGCGACCCAAGAGGTCAGCGGATAGAAGCCGCAGAGGATGACCGCGAGGGCCGCCACGGCCATGAACGACCGCCGGAGTTCCGCGAGCCCGTTTGTCATGTCCGCGCTCCTTTCCTCCTGCTAGACAAGATGCAGGGCGTTGACAATGAGGTCGATGATCTTGATCCCCGGGAACGGCGCGACGAGGCCGCCCAGGCCGTAGATGAAGAGGTTGCGGCGGAGGAGGGCCGCCGCCCCAAGCGGCCGGAAGCGGACGCCGCGCAGGGCCAGGGGGATGAGGGCGACGATGATCAGGGCGTTGAAGATGACCGCGCTGAGGACGGCGCTCGCGGGCGAGCGGAGGCCCATGACGTTGAGCGGGGCGATAACCGGAAAGACGCCGACGAGCATGGCCGGGATGATGGCGAAGTACTTGGCGACGTCGTTGCAGATGCTGAAGGTCGTCAGGGCGCCCCGGGTGATGAGCATCTGCTTGCCGATCTCGACGACCTCGATGAGCTTGGTCGGGTTGGAATCGAGGTCGACCATGTTGCCGGCCTCCTTGGCTGCCTGCGTCCCCGTGTTCATCGCCACGCCGACATCGGCCTGGGCCAGGGCCGGGGCGTCGTTCGTGCCGTCCCCGGTCATGGCGACGAGATGGCCGGCCGCCTGCTCCCGGCGGATGCGTGCCAGCTTATCCTCGGGCTTGGCCTCGGCGATGAAATCGTCGACGCCGGCCTCGCGGGCGATGGCCGCCGCGGTCAGGGGATTGTCGCCGGTGATCATGACCGTCTTGATGCCCATCGCCCGGAACCGCTCGAACCGGTCGCGCAGGCCGCCCTTGACGATGTCCTTGAGCGCGATGGCGCCCAGGACCCGGCCGGCCTCGGCCACGAGGAGCGGCGTGCCGCCGTGGAGGGCGATATCGCTGACCGCGTCGTGGACCCGGAGGGGGACGTCCGCCCGGACGAAGGCCTGGATGGCGTCCGGCGCTCCCTTGCGGATGGACCGCCCCTGGAGGTCGACGCCGCTCATCCGGGTCTGGGCCGAAAAGGCGATGAAGGCCGCTCCCGGCAGGTCGGCGATGGACCTGCCCCGAAGGCCGTAGTTCTTGGCCAGGACGACGATGCTCCGGCCTTCCGGCGTCTCGTCGGCCAGGGACGCGAGCTGGGCGGCGTCGGCCAGCTCCTCGGCGGCCACCCCCGGGGCGGGGAGGAAGGCCGTCGCCTGCCGGTCGCCGAGCGTGATCGTCCCCGTCTTGTCGAGAAGGAGGACGTCGACGTCCCCGGCCGCCTCGACGGCGCGGCCGCTCATGGCCAGGACGTTCTTCTGGACCATCCGGTCGATGCCGGCGATGCCGATGGCGTTGAGCAGGCCGCCGATCGTCGTCGGGATGAGGCAGACGAGGAGGGCGACCAGGACCGTCACCGTGAGGGGGACGCCGGAATAGCGGCCGAAGGGGCTGAGGGTCATGACGACGACGAGGAAGATGATCGTCAGCGCCGAAAGGAGAATGGTCAGGGCGATCTCGTTCGGCGTCTTCCGCCGCTCGGCCCCTTCGACGAGACCGATCATCCGGTCGAGGAAGCTCTGGCCGGGGTCGGCCGTGACGCGGACCTTGATCCGGTCGGACAGGACCCGCGTGCCTCCGGTGACCGCGCTCCGGTCGCCGCCCGCCTCGCGGATGACGGGGGCGGACTCGCCGGTGATGGCGGATTCGTCGACCGTGGCAGCGCCTTCGATGACCTCGCCGTCGGCCGGGATCGTCTCGCCGGCGGAAACGGTGACGAGGTCCCCCTTCCGGAGCCGCTCGGCCGGGACAGGCTCGGGCGCCCCGTCCTCCCCGATGCGGTTGGCCACGGTCCGGGTCCGCGTTTTCCTGAGCTCGTCGGCCTGGGCCTTCCCCCGGCCCTCGGCCATGGCCTCGGCGAAATTGGCGAAGAGGACCGTGAACCAGAGCCAGAGGGAGATCTGGACGGTGAAGCCTGCCGGCTCGCTTCCCCTCCTCAGGACGATCCCGGCGGTCGTCAACAGGGCCCCGATTTCCGTGACGAAAATGACGGGGTTCTTCAGGAGATGGGCCGGGTCGAGCTTGCGGACCGCGTCGCGGGCCGCGCGGCCGACGATGGCCTTGTCGAAGAGAGAGCGTTTCAGGGCGGGCATATCTCAACCCTCCTAGAACAGGACGCCCGACCCGGTCATCAGGAAGTGCTCGACGATCGGGCCGAGGGCCAGCGCGGGCAGGAACGTCAGGGCGCCGACGATGACGACGGTCCCGACGAGGATGCCGATGAACATCGCCCCGCTCACCGGGAAGCTCGTCTCGCCGGCCGGGACGAGCTTCTTCCGCGCCAGGCTTCCGGCCAAGGCCATGACGGGCACGATCATGACAAAGCGGCCGCAGAGCATGGCCAGGGCCAGGGTGAGGTTGTACGCCGGCGTGTTCCCGTCGAGGCCGGCGAAGGCGCTGCCGTTGTTGCCCGCCGCCGAGGAGAAGGCATAGAGGATCTCGCTCAGGCCGTGGGGGCCGGCGTTGCCGAGGCCGGCCAGGCCCCACCGGCCGACCGAGGCCGCGGCGGAGAAGCCGAGGATGGCGAAGATGGGGACGAGGATGGCCAGGACGGAGACCTTGACGTCATAGGCCTCGATCTTCTTGCCCAGGTACTCGGGGGTCCGCCCGACCATCAGGCCCGTCAGGAAGACGGCCAGGACGATGAAGACGATCATCCCGTAGAGGCCCGAGCCGACGCCGCCGAAGACGACCTCGCCGAGCTCGATGTTGACGAGCGGGACGAGCCCGCCGAGCGGCGTGAAGGAGTCGTGCATGGCGTTGACCGCGCCGCACGAGGCGTCCGTGGTGACGGTGGCGAAGAGAGCCGAGGCCGGAACGCCGAAGCGGACCTCCTTGCCTTCCATGCTGCCGCCGCGCGGGTCGAGGCCGAGGGCCCGGAGGCGGAGATTGCCGGCGCTCTCGGCCTTCCAGCAGACGATGGCCGCGACGAGGAAGAGGAGGGCCATGGACGTCCAGACAGCCCAGCCGTGCTTCCGGTTCTTGACCTTGCGGCCCAGGTAATAGGTCAGGCCGGCCGGGATGAGGAAGATCGCGAGCATCTGGATGAAGTTCGAAAGGGGGGTCGGATTCTCGTAGGGGTGGGCGGCGTTGGCGTTGAAGAACCCGCCGCCGTTCGTGCCGAGCATCTTGATGGCGACCTGGGAGGCCGCCGGGCCCTGCGGCAGGACCTGCGCCGCGATCGCGTTGCCGGCCCCGGCGCCCGTCGCTCCCTCGACGGCCGCCGTTTTGACGTACGGCCGGAAGTTCTGGACGACCCCCTGGGAGGCGAGGAAGAGCGAGAGGACGAGCGACAGGGGGAGGAGCAGATAGAGGTTGACGCGGACCAGGTCGACCCAGAAGTTCCCCACCGTCCGGGACGCGTGCCGGGCGAGGCCGCGGACCAGGGCCGCTGCGACGGCGATGCCGGCGGCGGCGGAGACGAAGTTGTGGAAGACGAGCCCGACCATCTGGGAGAAATATGACAGCGTCGTCTCCCCGGCGTAGTTCTGCCAGTTCGTGTTGGTCGCGAAGCTGGCCGCGGTGTTGAAGGCGAGGTCGGGCGCCAGAGGCCCGAATCGCTGCGGATTCAACGGCAGGCGGTGCTGGAGACGGAGGACGGCATAGGTGAAGAGAAGCCCGGCCAGGCTGAAGAGGAGAAGCGAGCGGGTGTAGGCGTGCCAGTCCTGCTCTTTTCCCGGGTCGACGCCGAGAAGCCTGTACAAGAGGCGTTCGACCGGCTTCACCGGCCGGTCCAGCCAGGTCCGGCCGCCGGGGTCCAGGACCCGGTCCAGGCAGAGGCCGACCGGCTTGGTCAGGAGGAAGAGACATACCAGGAAGAGCGCCAGCTGGAGTCCGCCGAAGACGTTCATGCCTGTCGGCCTTTCAGAATTTTTCCGGCCGGAGGACGCTCAGCAGTAGGTAGCCGATGAGCAGGAGGCCGATGGCGAGGCCGGCGATGTCGATCATGGTCAAAGCCTTTCACCGGACCGGACGTACCGGTCGCAGTGTCCGAAGAAGGCGCCGGCGATGGGCGCGAACAGGAGATCACTCATGACGGGCCTCCTCCGCGCGGCCGCCGCCGGCCTTCTTCAGCGTGAAAAAGAACGTTGCGCCCTGGCCCTCACGGCTTTCGACGCCGACTTTGCCTCCGTGAGCCTCGACGATCTCCTTGGCGATGGCCAGGCCGAGTCCCGCCCCCTGGCTTTCCTTCCGGCCCGGGACGCGGAAGAACGGCTCGAAGACCTTGGGCAGAAAGGCTTCCGGGATGCCGCCGCCGGTATCCGAGATCGAGATGCGGACCTCCCCGCCCCTTTCTTCGGCGCTGACCGTGATCCTCCCCCCGGGCGGCGTATGCTGGAGGGCGTTCGTGATGATATTGCCGAAAACGAAGCCGAGGCGGGAGCGATCGACCCGGACGCCGGCCAGGTCGCCGGGGATGTCGGCGGCCAGGGTGACGCCCTGGTCCTGGGCGACCCGGCGGAATGGCTCGAGGGAGTCAAGGATAAGCGCCCGGGGCGAGACCATCTCGAGATCGAGGCGGGCCTGGCCCGCCTCCAGGCGGCTGATGTCGAGCAGGTTGTTCAGGATCACGTGGAGCCGTTCGCTGTCCTCCCGGGCCGCGACCAGGAGCTCGACCTGCTTTTCGTTGAGGGCCCCGATTTTCTCTTCTAGCAGGAGATGGATGGCCAGGCGCACCGACGTCAGGGGGGTTTTCAGCTGATGCGAAACGGTCCGGATGACGTTTCGCTTGATCTCGTCCTGCTGGCGTAGCTGGGTCACGTCCTGAAGGACGAGGATGACCCCCGTCGGCTGCCGCCCGGCGTCCAGGATCGGGACAGCCTCGGGCCGGTAAAAGCGCTCCTCGCCGCCGACGAACTGCTGGATGAGCTTCTGTTGGGAGCGCGGCGGCACCGGCCGTCCGTCGGCCAGGGCCCGGCCGAACAGGCCGTCAAGGTCCGGCGGCAGGTCGCGGACCGAGGCCCCCGGCCGCAGGCCGAAGACCTTCCGGGCCGACTCCGTGGAGACCTCGACCCGGCCGTCGAGGTCGAGGACGGCGATCGGGTCGGCCAGACGGTCGAACGCCTGCTCGGTCGCCCGCCGGACGCGAGCGAGCCTGGCCCGGTCGGACCGACGGAATTCCCGGAGGCTCGCCGCCATGGCGTTGAAGGACTCGGCGAGGTGGCCGATCTCGTCGTGCGAGCCGACCGGGACGACCAGGTCGAGGTTGCCGCGGCGGATCTCGTCGGCGGACTTGATCAGGCTCCGGACAGGCCGCAGGATCCAGCGCCGCGAGAAGACGACGAGCGCCAGGGCGACGAGCGTTCCCAGGCCGAGGAGCAGGTACATCTGCCGCCGGGCCGCCCGGGCGTCCTGCCGGGCCCGATTGTTGGCGTCGTTCATGTTCTGCTGATTCATCTGGAGGATGGCGTCGGCCGTGGCCTTGATCCGGCCGAAGAGAGGCAGGAGGGTCCGGAAGTAGGCATCCCGGCGGACCTCCGGCGGCGCCGTCGCGTCCTTGACCTTGTCGAGGGCCGCCGCATAACGCCCGTATTCGTCCCTGAGGAGCCGGGCTTTCTCGCCCTCCCCGGGGAGCGTGATCGTATTCATCTCGACCTGGAGCCCCGCTTCGAAGACGCCCTTGTTCTTCAGGATGAGCGCTTCTCCCTGCGGGGAGTCCCCGAGGAGCGTGAACAACACGCCGCTGTCGATGCGCTCCAGGGCCTCCTTCATCTCCTGGCAGGCGATGACGCTTCGGTAGTTCTCGCGCAGGATGACGTCAATGGACTGGCCGAGCCGCGACAGGTAGGCGATGCTTTGGGCCCCGATGACGGCGATGATGACAAGCAATCCTCCAAAGCCAAGCGATAATTTCTGACGGAGTCCGAGCATGATATGTTTTCCTTGGATTGGAATATAAGCAAGACCCATGCCAAGGCTTTATCCAATTAAAATGTTTATATTGAATAATATACGAAAAGACGCCGGGAGGGCATCGTGCATATCGCAAGTCTCGACCGGGTTGTTGATTGAAAGATGCAATGCATCTGCCGGAAGCCGCTATGGGAAAAGACGGGCTGCTTCGTCAGATGCCGTACTTCTTCCGCCTGCGCCAGAGCGTCGCTTGGTCGATGTCCAGCACGGAAGCCGCTTCCTGAAGCGAACGGGTGGCGGCCAGCACGCGCCGGATGTGCTGTTCTTCGAGCTTGTCCAGACTGACGCGATCCCCGATCCTGATCTCGGCGTCGCCGGCCGCGAGTCCCGGCGGCAGGCACTCGGCGCCGATGCGGTCCTCCCGGCAGATGATCGCGGCCCGTTCGATGGTATTGCTCAGTTCGCGAACGTTCCCCGGCCAGCCATAGCCGGTCAGGGCGCGGACGACTTCATCGGTGAAGCACAGGAACGTCCGATGATTGGCGCGGGCGTGGAAGGCCAGCAGCCGCTCGGCCAGCCCGGGGATGTCGCCGGGCCGGTCCCGCAGCGCTGGGATCTCGATGGGGATGACGCTGAGGCGATAGAATAGGTCCTCCCGGAAACGGCCGTCCCGGACCGCCTCTTCGAGCCGCCGGTTCGTGGCCGCGATCAGCCGAACGTCCGCCCTCCGGGTGACCGTATCGCCCACGCGCTCGTATTCCCGTTCCTGGATGAACCGCAGGAGCTTCGGCTGCAGCGCCAGAGGCAGGTCGCCGATCTCGTCCAGGAAGAGCGTCCCGCCTTCGCCCGCGGCGATCCGGCCCGGGTTGTCCCGGATGGCGCCGGTAAAGGCGCCGCGCACGTGGCCGAAGAGCTCGCTGTCCAGGAGGTCCGGCGCGAAGGACGGACAGGAGACGGCGATGAACGGCTTCCCGGCCCGGCGGCTCCAGCCGTGGATGGCCCGGGCCAGGACGGTCTTCCCCGTCCCGCTCTCGCCGAGCAGCAGGATCGTCGCCTCGGAAGACGCGGCCTGACGGGCCAGGGCCACGGCCCTCTGCATGGCCGGGCTCGTGCTCGTGAGGTCGATCTCGGGATGCTGGCGGCCCAGGTCCTCCTGAAGGGCCGCGACCTTCTGTTCGAGCGACCGGACCTCGAAAACCTTGCGGACGGCCAGGTCGATCTGGGCCGGGGTGAACGGCTTGGGGATGTAGTCGGAAGCGCCGCGGCGGATGGCCTCGACGGCCGTTTCGATGGACGCGTAGGCCGTGATGACGATGATCTTGAGCCCGGGCGTCGCGGCGAGAAGGGCCGGGATGAGATCGAGGCCGTCATCGACGCCGAGCCGCAGGTCGACGAAGGCCAGATCGAACGGGCGGCGGGAGGCCTCGGCCAGGGCATCCTTGACGTTGCTGACCGCGGTCACGGCGTGGCCCGCGGTTTCGAGGCAGAGCGCGAGCGTCTTGCGGATGTTGAGCTCGTCGTCGACGACGAGAATCTGGAGCTGCAAATCCGCCTTGGCCGGGCTTGTGTCAGGATCCATTTTGCCCCCTGCAGTCCCAGGATAGCGGACAATCTTGCGATATGCAAGGCCGGGCGGGCGGTCGCTATCCGGCGGCGATCAGACGAGGATCTCGCCCCTGACGACGGTGACGGCCCGGCCGGCTATCTTGACCCGGCCGCCGTCGAGGCGGAGACGCAGGATGCCGCCGCGGGCCGAGGCCTGATAGGCCGTGAAAGACGTCTTCCCCAGCCGTGCCGCCCAGTATGGCGCGAGGACCGTGTGGGACGAGCCAGTCACCGGGTCCTCGTCGATGCCGACCGCTGGCGCGAAGAAACGCGAGACGAAGTCGAAGCGGGGATCGGCGGACCGGCTGGTGACGATGACGCCGCGGGCCGGCAGGGCCCCCAGGGCCGCGAAGTCGGGCTCGACGCTCCGCACGGCGCCCTCGTCCATCGCCTCGAAAAGGACGTCCTCGGCGCTCAGGACGATGGCCCGGGGCTTGATGCCCAGCGCTCCGGCCACCGCGTCGGACCATGGCGGCGTCCCGGGGAGAGGCGGCCGGGCCGGGAAGTCGAGCTCGACGAGAGAGCCGTCGCGGCGGGCCGTCAGGACCCCGCTCAGGGTCTCGAACCGGGCCTCGCGGTCCGGGGCGAGCAGGCCGCGCTCCCAGAGGACGTGGGCCGCGGCCAGGGTGGCGTGGCCGCAGAGCCTGACCTCGGTCTTGGGCGTGAACCAGCGCAGGCGGAAGCCGTCGCCCTCGGCCAGAGGGAAGGCCGTTTCGGCCACGTTCATCTCGGCCGCGACGCTTTGCATCCAGCCCGGATCGGCCGGCGTCGGGATCAGACAGACGCCGGCCGGGTTGCCTTTGAACGGCTCCTCGGCGAAAGCGTCGACCTGGCAGATCGGGATGGCCATGGCCGTCCTCCTTCGACGATCTCAAGGGCCTCGGGGCAGCGCATTTGCCAAGACCCTTCATCTCCCGTATCATAACAAAAAAGGAGACCTCATGCCTGACAGCGCCAGCCAGCCCTCGCCTTACGAAGCGCCCGAGCTCTACGACCTGTTGTTCGACGGGCTCGATTTCGACCTGCCGTACTGGCTCGAGACGGCGCGAACGGCCGGCGGCCCGGTGCTCGAGCTCGGCTGCGGCACGGGCCGGGTCCTCCTGGCCCTCCGCCGGGCCGGCCTGGACGCCGACGGGCTCGACGCCAGCGCGGCGATGATCGAGCGCCTCCGCGACAAGGCCGCCGAGGCGGGCCTTCCGGTCCGGGCCGAGGTCGCCGATATGCGGTCCTTCGAGCTGGGCCGGCGCTATGCCCGCATTTTCTGCGCCTTCAACGGCTTCGCCCACTGCGAGACGAGCGCCGACCAGATCGCCTGCCTGCGGGCGGCCCTGGCGCACCTCGAGCCGGGCGGGGCGCTCGTCCTCCACTTGTCCTATCCCGGACCGGCCTACTGGCAGGAGCCGGAAGGCCGCTCCGTGTTCGAGCACGAGGCCCCCTTGCCCGGCGGCGGCAAGGTCCAAATGTGGGACAACCGGCATAAGGACGTCGTCGGCCAGCGGCAGGACTCGCAGGTCGAGATCTGGGAGCTCGACGCCGCCGAGCGCCCGAAGTCCGTTCATCAGTTCAGGATGTCCCAACGCTGGGTCTACCGGTTCGAGCTCGAGCTCCTCTTCGCCGCGGCCGGCTTCGCCCGCTGGGAGATCTTCGGCGGCTTCGACCGGCAGCCGCTCCGGACGCCCGACGAGCAGATGATCGCCTGGGCCTACAAGGCGGACGCCGCCGCCCCGGACGCCCGCTGAGCCGGGCCCGGCGACGGCCGGGCCAGGTCACTTCTTCGGCTCTTCGCCGCCCTTCGCCGCGGGCTCGAACAGCGCGTCGATGTCCCGCCGGCCGCGCTCGAGGTAGGGGACGCCCTTGTCCATCCACTCCGGCCGGGGCTTGCCCAGGAGGAAGTGGTCGAAGAACTCGTCCAGATGGACGGTCCAGTACTTCTGCGCCGGCCGCTCCCGCAGGCCGTGCTTCTCGCCGTTGAAGTTGAACATGTAGGCCTCTTTGCCGAGGCGGCGGAGAGCCGAGAAGAACTCGATCCCCTGGTACCACGGCACGGCGTCGTCCTCGTCGTTGTGGATGGTCAGGTACGGCGTCCGGACCCGCTCGACCCAGAAGAGGGGCGAATTCTCGATGAACTGCAGGGCCCGCGACCAGAGCGGCGCGCCGATGCGGCTCTGGGTCTTCTCGTACTGGAAGGCCCGGGACATGCCCGTGCCCCAGCGGATGCCGCCGTAGGCGCTGGTCATGTTGACGACCGACGCGCCGGCCTCGACCGCGGCGAAGAGATCCGTCTGGGTGATCATGTAGCTGATCTCGTAGCCGCCCCAGCTGTGGCCCTGGATGCCGATCCGCTTCGGATCGATGAAGCCCATCCCCAGGACCTTCTCGACGGCCGGGACCACGCATTTCAGGGCGCTCGGCCCGGGATAGCCGACCTCGTAGACGATGTCCGGGCTCAGCAGGACGTAGCCGTTGCTGACGTAGCGGGTGAAGTTGATGTTCGTCCCGGGCGCGGGCGGATAATAGCGGTTCAGGCCCACGGCCTCGGTCTCGTAGATATAGACCATCAGGGGATATTTCTTCGACGGGTCGAAGTCCTCGGGCTTGATGAGAACGGCCGGCAGAACCTTGCCGTTGCCGTTCGTGTACTCGACGAGCTCCGCTTTGCCCCAATTGTAGTCGGCCTGCTGCGGGTTGGCGTCGCTCGCGCGGCGCGCCGCGGCGAGATCGGGCCCGCTCACCCAGAGGTCGGGGAACTCGTCGAAGCGCTGCTCGGTGCGGACGTAAACATCCGCGTTCTTCGCCCTGCGCAGGCCGCCGAGCTGCTTATCCCGCATGACGATCCGGACCGGATCGCCGGGCGCCGCCAGGCTGACCCGATAGAAGCCCGTGGCCTTGGTCGTCTCGTTCGTCGCCGCGAGGAGGATCGGCTCCTTGGCCGGAACGGTCTTCCGCTCCGGGTCGAGGCTCACGTAGCGGAACGCGATCTTGTCCCGCCGGCCGATGCCGCCGGTGATCATCCGGGCCCCGGAACCGTCGGGCGCGACCTCCCAGACGTCGTAGCGGTCGTAGACGAGGACGGCGGCGTCGCCGTCGGTCCAGCCGCCCAGGCCGTACGGGTTCGGCTCGTCCGGCGTGTCCCAGGTCTCGTCGACGAGGCTGACGCCGAGCTTGGCCGTGAGATTGAAGGTCCTGCCGTCGGCGACGCGGTAAGCACGGTAGCTGCGGTCGTCGTCGTTGAAATAGGTCAGGTACTTGCCGCCCGGCGAGATCCGGGCGCCGTACGGGCTCTTCGCCAGCACCTGCTTCCGCGAGCCGTCGGCCAGGCTGACCAGGTAATCGTCCTCGTAGCCGCGGTCCCAGGACACGAGCTGGCGGTAGGGGAGATCGGACCTGCCCAGGGCCAGCTTGGCGTCCTCGGAGAGATCGATCTCCGGAACATCGGCCGTGGCCAGCCGGACGAATGTCTTGTCCTTGGGGCCGAGGTGCATGACGCACATCTGCGTCCGCTTCCGGTCCTCCTCGGCCTGGGCCTTCTGCATCGGCTGGAGGGTGGGATCCTTCCAGTTCCAGATATCGACCTTGACCGGCTCGGGCGCGTCCTTCGGCTCCGGCTTGGGGGCCTCGGCGATGCCGAAAAAGAGCCGGGCGCCGTCCTTGGAGAAGCGGGGCATGCCGTTCTCGCTGACGGCCAGGCCAGCCGGAAAGCCCTTGGCCAGCGCCGGCGCGAGCTCGACGGCCGCCGCGGCCATGGCCGTCCAATGATAGAGCCTGGAAGCCGGCTTCTCCGACTTGTAGTCGTCCCGGTCGCTGGTGAAGGCCAGCTGGCCGCCCTTCTCGTCGAAGGCGAAGTTCTTGTAATTGCCCAGGCCCCTGAGCAGGACGGCCGTACGGCCGGTCGCCGGCTCGAGGACGAAAGCGCCGTCGTTCTCGGGCGCCTTCGAGGACACGGAGTAGGCGAGCCGGCTGCCCGGCTTGTTCCAGGCGTAGTCGACGACTTCGGCGATCTTCGTTTCCTTGCCGGTCGCAAGTTCGCGCAGGACGAAGTCGGTGCCGGGCTCCTTCTTCTTTTCCTCTTTTTTCGGCTCGTCCTTCTTGGCTTCCCCGGCTTTGGCCGCCGGCTTTTCGGCCGGCTTGGCCTCGGGCTTGACCTCTTCCTTCTTCGCTTCGTCCTTCTTCTCGTCGGGATCCTTCAGCGGCGGCTCGAGCAGGTAGGCTACGAAGGCGCCGGACTCTTCCGGGACCTTGAAGCTCTTGACCCGCTCGATCGTTGTCACCTGGCCGGCAGCCAGGTCCATGATCCCCAGCCCGCTCTTGGGCTGCTCCTCGGGCTTCTTCTTGTCCTTCCTGGCCTTTTCGACGTCCGCTCTGGCCGGGGCGACGGCGAAGACGACGAACTTGCCGTCGGCGGTGACGACCGGCTGCTTGCCCCTCGCCGCGCGGAATTCCTTGTTGGCCTGCAGGTCGAGGGCGACGAGCTCGCCGTCCCCGTCCTGCGGGACAAGGGCGTAGACGAGCCAGCGGCCGTCCCGCGAGAGGTCGGTCCCCTGGATGGAGCGCCAGCCGTTGCAGGCGTCGTAGCCGAGGGGCTTCTTGACGGCCTGGGCGTGGCCGGCCGCGGCCGCGAAGGCCAGGACCAGGACGGCGGCGAAAAGGACGGACCTGGAGAGCGAGCCGATGCGTTTCATGATCGTCCCCCGAGGAATAGAGTTGTCAGGCCGATGGCCATGAGCCCGCGAGTATACCAGGGCGCTTCGCGGGCCGTCAACCCGCCGCGGCCGCCGTCCTCATCCGGTGAAGTAGATGTAGGCGGCGGCGATCAGGGCCAGGACGATGATGGAGCTGATGACGTCCGCCCTGGTCCAGCTGGCCCGCGATTCCTTCCTGTGCTCGGCCGTGACCGTGCCGTAGGTCAGGCCGCTGATCCTCTCGTAGGACGGCGCCTCGGTCGCGTAGCTGACGACGATCATGACCAGGACGCTGACGAGGAAGATGATCAGGCTGAAGTACTGGAAGAAGATGTGGTTGACGATCCACAGGAACGAGCCCTGGGGATAGGAGAATCCCGGGATGAGCTTGACCGGCGTGTCGACGGCCAGCCGGAAGAGGCCGAGGGCGAAACCCGTGCCGAGGGCGGCCAGGCAGCCTTTGGCGTTCAGCCGCTTCATGAAGATGCCGAAGAAGAAAACGACGAATATCGGCGGGGCCAGGTAGGACTGGACCCCCTGGAGGTAATCGTATAGCCCCTTGCCGCCGCGGATGACCGGGATCCACAGGAGCCCGATGAGGACCATGACGCCCGTGGCCACCCGGCCGACCCAGACGAGCTTCTCCTGGGTCACGTGCGGCTTCAATCGCGAGTAGAAGTCCATTGTGAAAAGCGTCGAGGCGGCGTTGAAGGCGCCGGCGAGCGAGCTCATGAGCGCCGCCAGCAGCCCGGCCACGACCATGCCCCGGACGCCGACCGGAAGAACGTTGGCGACCAGCATGGGGAAGGCCTTTTGGGCGTTGGCGCGGATGAGCTCCGTGCCGCCGCCGAAGAGCTCCTGACGCAGGGGCTGGTTCAGGCCGCTCTTGGCCAGGGCGAAGGCGATCATGCCGGGGATGATGAAGATGAAGACGGGGAGCAGTTTCAAGAAAGCCGCCGAGATGGCGCCGCGCCGGGCTTGGCGCTCGTTGGGGGCGCCGAGGACCCTCTGGACGATGTACTGGTCGGTGCACCAGTACCACAGGCCGACGATCGGGGCGCAGAAGAGCATGCCGATCCAGGGATAGTTGTCGTTGAAGTACCAGGCCATCCGCCCGGCCTCCTTGACCGGGGCCCAGGTCCCCTGGATCCCGTGGGGGACGAGGGGCTTCCAGAGGTTGAACATCTCCGAGCCGGCGATGCGGCGCAGCTCGCCCCAGCCGCCCAGGGCCTTCAGCCCGAAATAGGTCACCAGGGCCGAGCCGATGATGAAAATGAACGTCTGGATGGCCTCCGTGTAGGCGACCGCCTTGAGCCCGCCGAGGACGGTGTAGAGGCCGGTTATGAGGATGACCAGGATCGAGCCGATCCAGAAGCTGTCGAGGCCGAACCAGTTCAGCTCCGGCAGGAGGACGCTGAAGACGATGCCGCCGGCGAAGATGCCGACGGCCATCTTGGTCAGGACGTAGGCGACGAGGGAGATGAGGGACAGGACCGTCCGGGCCGTCGGCGAGAAGCGCCTCTCCAGGAACTCGGGCATGGTGAAGACCTTGGAGCGCATGTAGAACGGCACCATGACCCAGGCCAGGACGAGCAGGCACCAGGCGTGGAGCTCGTAGTGGGCCATGGCCACGCCGTCGGTCGCGCCCGAACCGGCCAGGCCGACCAGGTGCTCGGCGCCGATGTTCGAGGCGAAGATGGACGCGCCGATGATGAGCCAACCCAGGTTGCGGCCGGCCAGGAAATAGTCGGTCGAGGTCCGCTGCTTCTCGCGCATGACCTTCCAGGCGATGCCGAGAACGATGGCGAAGTAGCCGAGGACGATGAGCCAGTCGACGGGTTTGAGCACGCCCATGGGACGCTCCTTGGGTCCGGATTATGAGCCGCGCCGATTTTACATCATGTTCGTTACCGCAGGAAAGAGCTATTTTTACAGGTCCGCCGGCCCTTCAGCCTAATCGTCGTCCTCCTCGACCAGCGTCACGGCCCAGGCGGGGTAGGGGGCGGCGCTGCCCTTGACGGCGTGCCAGAGGATGCGGTTGAGCGTGTCCTCGGGACAGGCGTCGACCTGGCGGAAGTTCAGCCGGCCGGACTGGACGGCGTGGCGGCGCAGGAGGGCGTCGGCGATCTGACCCTTGGGCGGGTTCATCGTGTCGAGCGGGATGTTGTTGGGCACCGGCTCGAACGGCCTGAAGTCCGGCTCGGCCGTGAAGCAGTCGAACATCGGCGTGGCCGTGGCGTCGAACTGGTTCATGGGCGGCAGGCCGAGGATCTGCTCGATCGTCCGCAGCAGGCTGGTCGTGTTGTACTGGGTGCTGACCACGGCGCCGCGCCTGGTGTAGGGGCTGGCGCAGTAGGCCGTCGTCCGGTAGCCGCTGACGTGGTCCCAGCCGTTCTGGGGGTCGTCCTCGATGCCGAAGATCACCGTCTCCTTCCAGAAGGAGCTGCGGCCGAAGGCCTCGACGATGCGGGCGAAGGCCAGGTCGTTGTCGGCGGCGCAGGCCTCCGGTGTCGGCGACCCCTCGCTCGTGCCGCTGGTGTGGTCGTCGGGCAGGCAGATGAGGATGAGCTGGGGCAGGCGGCCCTCTTTTTCCCAGGCGGCGACCTGGTCGACGACGTAACGGGCCCGCCACTGGTCGGGGACGGCCATGTTCCAGCCGACCGTGTCGGCCGGGGAAAAGGGGGCGACAGTCGGGATGGCCGGCCGGCTGCCTATCCTCACCAGGCCGCGGCCATTGACGTACTCGTCCCAGTAGTCCGCCCACCTGGGCTCGCCCTTGAGAGCGGGGTCCTTCCAGCCGCAGTCCTGCATGGTGAACTCGCCGAAGTTCCAGATCGTGACGCCGTGCTTCAGGGCGTTGTCCCAGATGAAGCCGCTCGGAGCGTAGGCCAGGGCGTCGACCTCGTCCGGGCCCATGCCGTCAGGATAGCTCCGCGGCCAGCCGGCGAAGGAGCGCTCGAGGTAATCCGTGCCGAAGGCCGTCGTGGACCACTGGTGCCCGTCGGCGCTGAGGATGCCGCTGCAGTAGGTGTTGTCGAGGAGGACGAAATCCCGGACGAGCTTGTGCTGGTTGGGCGTCACCTTCTCGCCGAAGATGCAGAGGGCCGGATCGCCGTTCCCGGCGGCGACGTCGCCGAGGACCTGATCGTAAGTCCGGTTCTCCTTGATGACGTAGACGACGTGCTTGAAGACGCTCGGCTCGCCGATCCGTTCGGGCACGGGCCGGGCCGGCTGGCCCGGCCGGGCCGGCAGCAGGGCCCGGGCGATGCGGTCGCGGCGCTCGTTCGCGTAGACGATGGCGGTCAGGTCCCGGAGCTCCTGCCGGCGCGGCTCGGCGAATATCGAGACCGAGCCGTGATACTGGTGCGAATTGAAGCCCGGGGCGCCGGTCTGCTTGTACGGGATCTTTTCGACGGCGTGGCCCTTGATGTTGGCGACATAGAGCCTGCCCTGCCTGGCGTTCAGGGCCAGCGCGCCGGGGAACCAGCCGGCCGGGATGAGCCCCACCAGCCTGGATCTCCGCCGGGCCGGGCTGAACTTGATCGCGGCCACGGCGTTCTGGGTCCCGTTGGCGGCGTACAGGGTCTTGCCGTCGCCCGAGAAGGCCAGGGCGTTGGGCGAGGCGCCGAAGAGGTCGGCCGGCGAGGCCTTGACCCAGATCGTCTCGGCCACGGCGTCGGTCGCCGTATCGATGACGCTGAGGTTGTCCGAGGCGGCGTTGGCGCAGACGAGCCAGCGGCCGTTGGGCGACAGGGCCAGGGCCGAGGCGTGGAGCTGGACGAGGATCTCCCCGGCGACCGTCCCGGCGCCGAGATCGACGACGCTCACGGAACCCTCGCTGGCGATGTGCCGGACCGGGTCGACGCGGACCTCGGTGCCCTGCCCGGCCGGGCCGGTCAGGTCGCCGGGGGCGGGGCGCCGGCCGCCCCAGTTGCTGACGTAGGCCTTGCCCCGGGCCAGGACGACCGCGAACGGCGCCACGCCGACGTCGAACGTCCGCAGGACCTTGGCCGTGCCCGTGTCGATCTCGAGGAGCCGGTTGGACAGGTTGCCGCAGACATAGAGCCTTTGGCCGTCGGGCGTCAGGGCCAGGCCGGACGGGATCTCCTCGGCCCGCTTCGGCGCTCCGGCCAGGGGCAGGGGGATCGTGTGCGAAGGCCGGACCTCGCCGTCCGGGCCGACGGCGAAGACCTTGACGCTGCCGTCGACGTTGCTCATGTAGATCCGGCGGCCGTCGGCGGCGAAGACGAGGCCGGTGTAGCTAAGCTGTCCCTTCTCGTCGGGCTCGAGGATCATCGGGGAGACCGTCTCGGGGGGATAGTCCGCCTGCTCCTCGCCCGGCAGTGCGACCTGCTGTTTCAGCCGGCCGCTGCGGGCGTCGATGATGACCAGCTCGGACGTCTTGCCGGACACGGCCAGGAGCGTCCCGTCGGGCGACAGGGCCAGGGCCTGGGGCCGGAGCCCGGGCAAGGTCAGCTGGGTGCCGTAGGGAGTCACGACCTGGTTGACCGGCAGGACCGTGCGGCCAGCGCCCTTCGGCCCGACGGTCTCCTTGTCCTGGGCCGCCGGGACGCCGCTCCGGACGGACGCGGCGAGGAGAAGGATCATGATCGAGGCCGCGGCGGGGACGGCGCGGCGGGACCGGAATGCCATGGGACGCTCCTATGAGAAGGTCTATTTGATCAGGCGCTTCCGCATCATCCGGGTGGAGACCAAGAACGCGGCCGCGGCCATGACGACGAGCAGGAGCAGGCTCCAGCCCAGGCCCGGGGCCGAGTCGCCGGTGAAGACGGCCCGCGAGATCCGGACGGCGTGGGTCAGCGGGAGGAACTCGGCCAGGACCTTCATCCAGGCCGGGAAGTGGTCGAGCGGGAAGAAGACCCCGGAGAAGAACAGCATCGGGGTGATGACGAGCTCGGTGTAATAGCTGAAGAAATCGAAGCTCGGCGAGATCGAGGTGACGATCATGGCCAGGGAGCCGAAGAGGACGCCGACGAAGATCATGAAAACGACCAGGACGGCCGCCCGCCAGGCCGCCGCCGGGGCGACGCCCATGAACAGGGCCACGATCATCATCAGGCCGCCGCTGATCAGGCCCCGGAAGGAGCCCCAGGCGATGTCCCCGGCTACGGCGTCGTCGGCCGAGACCGGCGTGGCGATCAGGGAATCGTAGACCCGCTCGTGGACGATCTTGACGTAGGTGCCGTAGAGGCATTCGAACGAGGCGGACATCATCGCCGTCGAGGCCAGGACGCCGGGCACCAGGAAATCGAGATAGGGCTTGCCGCCGAAGGCGCCCATGTAGGCGCCCATGCCGATGCCGAAGGTGACCAGATAGAACAGCGGCTCGACGAGGCTGACCAGGAACGTCGGCAGGACGAAGCGCTTGTAGGAGTAGAGGTTCCTCAGGAAGACGTAGGCGATGCGGTAGGAGAGGCTCATTCGTGGAGGCTCCGTCCGGTGAGCTTGAGGAAAACGTCTTCGAGCGTGGCCGGCCGGTTCAGGGTGTTGGGCAGGTCGAGCTCGAGGAGCTTCTTCATCAGGCCGTGGCCGTCGCGGCAGTAGAAATAGAGGGTGTCGCCGACGCGCTCGTGGGCGCAGCCGAGGCCGGCCAGATAGCCGAGGATCCGGCCGTCGTCGTCAGGCGGCGTCCGGACCTCGACGACCTCGCGGCCGATCTCCTCCTCGACCAGCCGCGACGGCGTGCCCTCCTTGAGGATCCTGCCCTGGTGCATGACCACCAGCCGGTCGCAGAGCTGCTGGGCCTCCTCCATGTACTGGGTCGTCAGGACAAGCGTCGCGCCCTGGGCCTTGAGTTGGCGGAGCCGCTGCCAGATGAGGTGGCGGGCCTGGGGGTCGAGGCCGGTCGTCGGCTCGTCGGCGACGATGAGCCGGGGCCGGTTGATCAGGGCCCGGGCGATGAGCAGGCGGCGCTTCATGCCAGTCGACAGGTCCGAGATCTTGCAGTCGGCCTTGGCCTCGAGCTCGACGAAGCGGAGGAGCTCGGCCAGCCGGGCCTTGGCCTCCCGGCGGCGGATGTCGAAGAAGCGGGCGAAGATGATGAGGTTCTCCTCGACGGTCAGGTCGTTGTCGAGGTTGATCTCCTGGGGGATGACCCCGGTGATCATCTTGAGGGCCCGGTTGTCGATCCCGGACGGCAGGCCGCCGACCGTGAGCGTTCCAGCCGTCACCGGGGAGACGCAGTGGATCATTCGCACCGTGGTCGTCTTGCCGGCCCCGTTCGGGCCGAGGAAGCCGAAGCACTCGCCTTCCTCGATCTCGAAATCGATGCCGGCCACGGCGACGAGGTCGCCGTACTTCTTGGTCAGTCCGGAAGCTTTGACAAGCGTGGGCATGGGCGTTCGTTCACATCCTCTCGAGCAGGGCCTTGAACCTGGGGTGGCAGCGCAGGGAGTCGAGGTCGCCGTCGTGTTCGTACCAGCCCTTCTGGAGCAGCCCGCCGGCCGCGGCCCGCTCCAGGCAATCGATGGCCTCCTCGACGTCGCCGGCCAGGGCGTGGATGCAGCCGAGGTTGTAGAGCAGCATGGGGTCGTCGGGATCGATGCGGCGGGCCCGCCGGGCCCACTCCAGTCCCTTGTCCTTTTCGCCCAGGGCGACGAGGCCGTTGGCGCCCATGTACAGGGCCCTCGCGTCGTCGGGGTGGAGGTCGATGTGCTTCTCGACCAGGGCCACGCCGCGCTCGCGGGCGGCCCTGGCGTCCTCGGGGCGGCCCAGCTCCTGGTAGACCTGGGCGACGAGGAGGGGCGCGTAGAAATCCCCGGGCCGGACGCGCATGGCCTCCTCATAGAGCGTGCGGGCCTTGGGCAGGTCGCCGCTGGCGAAGGCCTGCCGGGCGTAGAAGTACCAGGCCTCGTAGAGCGTCGGGTCGAGCCGGATGGCTTTCTCGAAGGCGGCCTGCGCCTCCTCCTTGGCGGGGCCGAGCGAGAGAGCCGCGCCGAGGGAAGCCTGGGCCTGGGCGCATTCGGGGGCCAGCTCGACGGCCCTCCGGCCGGCCGCCTCGGCCTGGAGGCGGACGGCGTCCTTCCGCTCGGCATAAAGATAGATATATGACCAGCAGTCGGCCTGCCCGGCGCAGGCCATGGCGTATTCGGGGTCGAGATCGGTCGCCCGCGAGAAGAGCTGCAGGGCGAATTCGATGTCATGGCGGCCGTAGCGATAGTAGAAGCTGCGGCCGCGCAGGTAATAGTCATAGGCCTGGACGTGGCTCGTCGGGACCTCGGCCAGGGCCCCCTTCTCCTGCGGGCTGAGGGTGACCCGGAGCGACCGGACCACGGCGCGGGCGATCTCCTGCTGGATGGCGAACACGTCGTGGAGATCGCGGTCGAAGGATTCCGACCAGAGGTGGAAGCCGCGGGCGGCCTCGATCAGCTGGACCGTGATGCGCAGCCGGTTCCCGGACTTGCGGACGCTGCCTTCGAGGATGTTGTCGACCCGGAGGGCCAGGCCGATCTCGCGCAGGCCGGCCGACGAGTCCTTGAACTGGAACGAGCCGGTGCGGGAGGCGACCCGCAGGCCCTGCACCCGGCAGAGGGCGTTGATGATCTCCTCGGCGATGCCGTCGCAGAAATAAGCCTGGTCCTTCTCGCGGCTCATGTCGGCGAACGGCAGGACGGCGATGGATGGAAGCTCGGGCGGGCGCGGGCCGGCGCCGGCGGCCCGGAGCGCCTCGAGCGCGGCCCTCAGGTCCTTGGCCGAGGCCAGCCGCAGGAGGGGGTCCTTCTCGAGGCAGAAGCCGAGGATGCGGTCGATCTCGCGGGGAAGCCGGGGGTTGAGCTCGGCGGCCGAAAGAGGCTCGTCCTTGAGGACGGCGGCGATCCGCTCCGGCCCCGACTTGCCGGCGAAGGGCTGGCGGCCCGTCGCCCACTCGAAGAGGATGACGCCGAGCGAGAAGATGTCCGTGCGGTGGTCGAGCGGCTTGCTCCGCAGCTGCTCGGGCGACATGTAAGCGATCGTCCCGGCGAAATCGGAGTCCAGCGTGGCCGTGGACGGCTCGTCGGGGCCGAGGGCCCGGGGCAGCGGGGACAGGATTCGGGCCAGGCCGAAATCGAGGATCTTGGGCGTGCCCGCGGCGTCGATCATGATGTTCTGCGGCTTGAGGTCGCGGTGGATGATGCCCCGGGCGTGGGCGGCGGCCACGGCGCCCGCGAGCGGCAGGGCCAGCCCGAGGAAGCGGTCGAGATCGACGCCGCCCGGCTCGATCAGCTTCGAAAGCGGCTGCCCGTCGACCAGCTCCATGGTGAAGAACGTCGTTCCCTCGGCCTCGCCGACGGCGTAGACGGTGACGATGTTGGGATGGCTCAGGGCGGCGACGGCCTTGGCCTCGCGCTCGAAGAAGGCCCGCCGCTCGGGATCGCCCGCCGTGCCCTCGGGCAGGAGCTTGAGGGCGACATCGCGGTCGAGCTTGAGGTCGCGGGCCTTCCAGACGACGCCCATGCCGCCCGTGCCGAGCTCCTCGACCAGGCGATAGTTGCCGAGAACGAGATCTTTCTTGAGGTCCATCGCGGAAACGCTCTTCATGACACTACAAGAATAGCGGAACGCCTGTCAACCGCCAACCCGCCGGGCCGCTCCCGCCCGGGCGTGTCGTCCCCCCTGCCGGCCGCTTGAGACGGCTTCGGCGGGGTGATAAAATGGAAGGGAACGAGGTAGAAGAAGGGGAGGATAGTCATGTCCAGCGTGGTCTATGCCTGCGCGGTCTGCGGAAAGCAGGTCACCGTCTGTACGGGGAAGCCCGTGCCGCTGTGCTGCCGGAAGGAGATGGGTCCCCTGCCGGTCTGCACCTTGGCGCCGAATCCGGAGATGGCCCGGAACTACGACGAAGACGAGCCCTGCAACGACGGGACCCTGGCCGGGCCCAAGCCCGGGCCCAAGGAGAAGTGAGGCCGGCCGGGCCATGCGGCCCGGCTCAGCGCGCCCCGGCGGCCGCGGCCCTGCCCTCGGCGCCGCGGAGCAGGCCGTCGCAGGCGGCCCGGTCCGGCGCCTCCAGGACGACGATCAGGACCCGGCCCCGCCGGGCGGCCCCGGTCCAGTCGCCCGTCTCGATCCTTTCGACGAACCGGGGTGAGGCGCCGTCGAACGCCCCGGAGAAAAAATCACGCCCGAACCGCCCGTAGATCCGGCCGGCTTCGGCCGCCGACGGATAGACGGCGACGAGCAGGAGCGCTTCCCCCTCCCCGGTCCCGTAGCGGGCGAAGACCGCGTCGGTCTTCCGGCCGAGCCCGAGCACGGCCTCGTCGGCGAGGTAATAGTGGGCGTCGAGGTCTTTCGGTCCGCGCAGGACGGCGACGCTAGAAGCCGCGAGCCCCTCGGCCGGGAGGATATCGCGGGCCCGGACCGCGGCCGCGTCCAGGCCGGCCGTTCCCAGGGCGGCCAGGCCGGCGGCGAGGAACGCGACGAGGCGGATCACTTTTCGCACGGCCGGACCCTCTCCTAGAGGATGAACTTGTCGACGAGGTTGATGAGGAAGAAGAAGACGCCGCCGACCAGGGCGGCGCCGGGGATGGTGAAGAGCCAGGCCCAGACGATCCTCAGGGTCACGCCCCAGCGGACGGCCGTCAGCCGCTTGGCCGCCCCGACCCCCGAGATGGCCCCGGTGATAACGTGGGTCGTGCTGACCGGGACGCCGGCGTGCGTCGCGAAGAAGATGCTGATGGCGCTGGCCGTCTCGGCGCAGAAGCCGTCGATCGGCCTGAGCTTGGTGATCTTCTGGCCCATGGTCTTGACGATGCGCCAGCCGCCGGACAGGGTGCCGAGAGCGATCGCCGCCTGGGCCGAGAGGACGACCCAGAGCGGGATGTGGAAGGATCTTGTCCAGCCGGCGGCGAAGATCAGGCTGGCGATGATGCCCATGGTCTTCTGGGCGTCGTTGCCGCCGTGGCCGAGGCTGTAGAGGGCCGCCGACAGGAGCTGGAGCTTGCGGGCGGCCTTGTTGATGCGGGCCGGGTTCTTGCGGCGGACGACCCAGGTCGTGATGGTGATGAAGAGGACGCCGAGGAGCAGGCCCATCAGGGGGGCGATGAAGATGAACAGGACCGTCTTGACCCAGCCCGAGGCGATGATGACCTTCGGGCCGGCCTTGACGATGGCCGCCCCGGCGTAGCCGCCGATGAGGGCGTGGGAGGAGCTCGTCGGCAGGCCCATGTACCAGGTGAAGAGGTTCCAGCCGATGGCCCCGAGCAGGGCGGCGAAGATGACCGGCGGCGTCACGACCGAGATGTCGATCATGCCCGCGCCGATCGTGTGGGCGACCCTGGTGCCGAAGATGAGGAAGGCGGCGAAGTTGAAGAAGGCGGCCCAGAGGACGGCCTGGCGCGGCGTCAGGACCCGGGTCGAGACGACCGTGGCGATGGAGTTGGCCGCGTCGTGCATGCCGTTGGTGAAGTCGAAGGCCAACGCGACCAGGATGATGAAGACGACGAACAAGAAACCGGCGCTGGGCATGAGGCTCAGGTGGACTTGACGATGATCTCTTCGATGACGTTGGCCACGTCCTCGCAGCGGTCGGCGGCGATCTCGAGCCGGGAGTAGATCTCCTTGAGCATGATGAGATCCTTGATCTCGGCGGGCGTCTCGGCCTTGGCGAAGAGATCGGAGATGGCCTCCCGGCAGATGACGTCGGCCTCGTACTCGAGGATGTTGATCTGCTTGCAGAAGGCGTGGACATGGGCCAGCGATTTGAGGTGGTCGACGGCCTCGAAGATCTGGTCGACGGCCTGGACGATGATGTCGACGAGCTTCTTGATCTCGGGCGTCGGCCGGCCCAGCTTGTAGGTCCACATCCGGCTGGCCACGCCCTCGATGCAGTCGAGGACGTCGTCCAGGCCGCTGGACAGGCCGTGGATGTCCTCCCGCTCGAGCGGCGTGACGAAGGTGTCGCGCAGCCGGGCGAAGAGCTCGTGGGTGAGGTTGTCGCCCTGGTGCTCGATAGCCTTGAGGCGCTGGTACTTGCCCTCGACGTCCTCGTAATGGTCGACGAGGTCCTGCAGGGCCCGGGCGCCCTCCCGCAGATTGGCGGCGTCTTCCCGGAAGAGGTCGAAGAACTTGTGGTCCTTGGGGAACAGGTGCAGTTTCATGACGGTTGTCTTGTACCCGAGTCGCCAATAGTATCGGAGCTTCGGGGGGATGTCAATCCGCGGCCGCCGCCCCCGCCGCCCCGGCTGCGACCTTGATCTCGAAGATCTGCCGGATCTTTCCGCCGCGCTCGCCCTGGCCCATGACGATCACGTCGACAAAGTGCGTGCCGGGCTTCAGGGGCTGGGCGAAACGGAACTCGACGGTCTTGCGGGCGTCGAGCTCGGCGCCCGTCATCGCGGCCTTCCGGGCGTCGGCGAAGCTCCGCTTGTCCGCGCCTTCGTCGGCGTAGATGTAGACGAGGAAGCGGAGGCCGATCTCCTGGAGGCCGTCATCGTTCTCCCGGAAGATCAGGCCCTTGGCCGGGAGCCGGACCACGATCTCCCGGGCTGCGGGATCGTAGACCGTCTCGAACTTGACGAACGGGCTGGCGAAGACGTCGTCGGGCCCGACGCGGCGGCCGAGCTTCATGAGGTCCATGGCCCCGAAGAAATCGCCTTCGGTCTCCACGATGCGGAACCTGCCGTCGCCTTTCTCGTCGGCGAAGACCACGGCCAGCTGGCGGCCGTAGTAGACCCAGATGTCGGTGAAGCCGTGGACGGAGGTGGTGTAGTCCGGGTTGTACTCCTCGACCTTGTCCGGCGGGCCCATGAAGAGATAGACGCGGCCGCGGTCGGTGTTGTAGCCGGGGCCGCCTTCCTTGTTGAACCGCTTGTTGACATAGGCGACGCGGGCCTCGAACTCCCTGCGGAACTCGTTCTCCGGCGTGCCGGGATCGGGATCGCGCTTGAGCCAGAAGTCGGCGATGAACTCCCGGCGGCTCACGGCGTCAGGCAGCCGCGCCCAGATCCTGGACTCTTCCCTGGTCATGATCAGGCGGGCGGTCTCGTAGAACGTCCGGCTTTCGGGATCGAGCTTGGGCTTGGCCGCCGCGATGGCCGCGGCGGCGAGGGCCGCGAGGCCGAAGGCCAAAGGAACGACTGCCGCCAGGACGCGTTTTTTCATCGCTTCCTCCCGACCTGCTGTTTCTTTCATTCTACCACCCGGCGCGGCGCCGGAAAAGCGGCCCGCCGCCGGTGTGTGCTGGCCAGGATAAGGTTTCGCCTTCCGAAGGGAGGATGGCAGGCAGGAGCCGGTCAGAGCTTCAGGACGAGCCCGGCCCGGGTCAGCAGGGCCGTCAGCAGGAGGACGAGCCCGGTCATGACCGCCGCGTTGATCATGCCGGGGAGGCCGCCCGTCCCCGCCAGCGGCCAGAGCAGGCCGTCGATGTCGGCGTGAAGGAGCGTCCCAAGGAGGCCGGCCGCGTTCCCGATGAGCCCGGGCAGAAGGTAGGCCAGGAGAGGGTTCCGGCCTGCCGGGACGAGGAACCGGGCCGCTTTCCGGCCCTTGAGGACGTCGAGGCCCAAATAAAAAAGCAGGAAGAGAAGGCAGCAGAGGCCGGCCGTGGCCAGGCAATAGGATTCCGTGCCCCAGATCTTGCTGAAGCCGTGCAGCGGCCGGAGGATGAACCCGGCCAGGACGAGCGCTCCGCCGAGGAGACCCAGGAAGCGGGTCCGCCGGGCCGGCGTCCCGACATCGTTCCCCGGCAGGAAGACCGTCCCTGCCAGCATCCCCGACGTGACGATGGCCGCGTGGGAGCCGAACAGGCTGCCGATGTTGAGGAACTCCGCGACCGGGCCGAGGAAGTCGAGGGCGCCGTGCCGGGCCCCGATGTAAAGGGCCGTCATCAATCCGATGGCCCCGGCCAGGACAGTCCGGTCGCCGCGGCAGGCCAGAAAAAGCAGGCTCGCGGCCAGGTAGCACCAGCCGATCATGCCCAGGATGCCCCACCACGAGGTCTGGAGCGCGGTCACCCGGCCCTCGGCGCCCTGGCCCCGGAAGACGATGACGAGGACGAGAAGAACGATCGCGGCGGCGATCTTGAGGCCGAGGAGGGGGCGCCTCGTCCTCGCCGTCGCGCTTTTCGGGACGACGGTCCAGAGCGCGAAGACGGCCAGCGTGGCCAGGAAGTACCAGAGGTCCCGGCTCAGGCCCGTCGCCGCCGCCGAGAAGCGGTCCTCGTTGACGAGGATGACGCCCAGGAAGAGCAGGGCCAGGGTCCGGACGAGCACGTGGCCGATCAGGGCCGGGCCGGACCGGCCCTCGGCCCGCCGTTTCGTCAGGGCCAGGGGGATGGAGACCCCGACGATGAAGAGGAAGCCGGGGAAGACGACATCGGTCAGCGTGAAGACGTTCTGATCGGCTTTGGCGTGGCGAAGGATGAAGGGGATGGCCTTCATCCCGGCGATATAGTTGACGAAGATCATCGTCAGGATGTCGAAACCGCGGAAGGCGTCCAGGCTGGCCAGCCGCTCTTTTGCCGTGGCAGGGGCTGTCGCTCGACCGGGTGTTTCCATCACGGATCGCCTCCTCGGGATCAGGATCTTCTGTTCGAACCTCCGGCCATGGCCGCCAGCGCCCCACGGACGTAGCCGACGGATTCCGCCAGGCCGGGGAGGGGGTCCCGGCCGTCCTTCTCGTGCTCGAAAGCGAGCGTGCCCCGGTAGCCGATCCGCCCCAGGGCGCCGAGCAGGCGGGGGACGTCGATGACGCCCCGGCCCACCTCGACCGTGACGCCCTCGGCCGTCGCCGCGGAGACGTCCTTCATGTGAACGTCGAGGATCAGCGGACCCAGACGGGCGGCCTCCGCCGCCGGATCAAGGCCTGCCCGGGCGCAATGGCCGACGTCAAAACAGACCCCGATCCGAGGGTCGCGGCCGCCGATCCGTTCCAGGATCGACCGCGGCGTCGGGTAGCGGAGATCGCCCGGCCCATGGTTATGGATGGCCAGCCGGATGCCCGTTTCGCGGGCCCGCCGCTCGGCCCGGTCGAGCAGGCCGTGCTCGGGGACGCCGATCATGATCTCGAAGCCGCCGGCCCTGGCGTAGGCGAAGGCCCGGTCGACCTCGGCTTCGGTCGTCATGTAGATGACGCCGCAGCCGTAGGGGACGAATCCCTGGGCCCGGACCTTGTCGACCGTCGCCCGGATGGCCTCGGGCGGGCTCTCGAGCGGCAGGTGCATGTCCTTCAGGGTCAGGCGGGTGAGGCCGGCCCGGCGGGACTGGGCCAGCGTCGCGTCGAGATCGAACTCCCGGAAGGTGTAGGAGGCCAGGCCGAGCGCGAAATCCCCGGCCTGGGCCGGCCCGAAGTCGCCCGGCGCGGCGGCCGCCGCCGCTGGCCGGGACGCGGCGGCCGCGGCCGCGGCCAAAGACCCTCCGAGGAATCTCCGCCTTGTCAGCGTGTCCATACGGGCACTATAACGGCTTTTCGCCGGCCCGGTCAATTCTCCCGTTGACATCCCCTTCGGCCCTGAATTAGCATCGTCCGGGCGCCCGCGCCCTCATATCGCCAGACGAAACCGGGAGGTCAGATGAACAAGCGAAAGATCCCGTCAGGATGTTCCGGCTGCGCCTTGAGCCGTCGCCGCTTTCTGACCACGGCAGCCACGGCCGGGACCCTGGGCGTGCTGGCGCCGGCCGGCCTGTTCCAGGCCTGCTCCAGGGCGGAGAAGCTGAAGATCCGCGTCGTCTATGCCCTCCACGCCGTCGTCCAGCCCGGGCCCGACTGGCCCAATGTCGGCTTCGACTTCCGGCCGGTCATGGACCGGACCACGGCGGCCCTGCGCCAGGCTTTCCCGGGGTGGGAGCTCCTGACGGCCATGGCCAAGGGAGAGGAGGAGGCCAGGAAGATCCTGGCCGGCGACGCCGCCGCGCCCATGGATGGCTACATCGTCGTCCAACTCAATTGCTGGAACCGGGTTGTCCAGACGATCGCCGCGTCCGGCAAGCCCACGCTCTACGTCGATTTTCCGTACGGCGGGAGCGGCGGCTTCCTGGTCTACACGGCCGAATTTCTGCGCAAGAAGACCCCCAACCTCGGCTTCGTCGCTTCGTCGAGGCCCGAGGATCTCGTCGCGGCCTGCCGCGCGTTCGTCCAGGTGAAGAGAAGCGGCGCGGCGAACGATTTCGGCGGGCTTGTCGCCGCGGCCCGGCGCGCGGCGACCCCGGCCCCGGGCGATCTCACCGTGACGGCCGACGACGTCGCCGTCCTGGCCCCGGCCGACTGCCTGAGGAAGATGAAGGAATCGAGGATCCTGGCCGTCGGCGGCGGCTGGCCCGGCATCGCCCCGGCCGTCAAGGAGGGGATGGGCATCGACGTCGTCGACGTGCCCTTCGCCAAGGTCAACGAGGCCTGGGCCGCGGCCGACAAGGACGAGGCCAGGACCGTCGCCGGCCGCTGGGCAAGGACTGCGGCCAAGGTCGAGGGGGTCAGCCCCGAAACCCTCGTCACCTCGGCGGCCATGTATCTCGGCCAGAAGGCCGTCCTCAAGGAATACGGCGCCAACGCCATCACGATCAACTGCCTGGGCGGGTTCTACGGCGGCCACATCCACGCCTATCCCTGCCTCGGCTTCCACGAGCTCAACAACGAAGGGCTCGTCGGCGGCTGCGAGTGCGACGTCCGCTCGGCGGCGGCCATGCTGACCGTGAACGCCCTGACGAACGGCCGGCCCGGCTACATCTCCGACCCGGTCATCGACACGTCCCGGCGGGAGATCATCTACGCCCATTGCGTCGCCTCGAACCGGCCTTTCGGCCCGGGCGGCCCGGCCAACCCGTTCGAGATCCTGACCCACTCCGAGGACCGCCAGGGCGCCGCGGTCCGCTCGATCCTGCCCGCGGGCTATATGACCACCACGATCGAGGTCTCGCCGGAGCGGAAGCTCGTCCTCTTCCACCAGGCCAAGGCCGTCGGCAACTCGCCGGACGACCGGGCCTGCCGGACCAAGCTGGTCGCCGAGCCCGTCGGCGACATCGAGAAGCTCTTCGCCGAGTGGGACCAGTGGGGCTGGCACCGGGTGACCGTCTACGGCGACCTCCGGAAGCCGGTCTTCGAGCTGGCCGACGCCCTGGGCTGGAAGGCGCTCGAAGAGGCCTGAAAACGAGAACGTCCCCGAACCGCATCCGGGATTGACCAAGTTGAAGCCACGCGCCAATTAGGATAATATAAGGCGGGGATTGTCCAGAAACGAAAGGAATACCCTATATGGCCGAGCCGTTCATCGAAGAGAAAACGAGAAAGGTCGCCCTGCTCATCGACGGCGACAACGCCCAGCCCTCGCTCATCGGCCAGATCCTGGCCGAGGCCGGCAAATACGGCCTGGTGACCATCCGCCGCATCTACGGCGACTGGACGACCGTGAATATGTCCGGCTGGAAGAGCGCCCTCAACGACAACGCCATCCAGCCGATCCAGCAGTTCCGCTACACCATCGGCAAGAACGCCACCGACAGCGCCATGATCATCGACGCCATGGACATCCTCCACGGCCACCTCGTCGACGGCTTCTGCCTCGTCTCGAGCGACAGCGACTACACCCGCCTGGCCACCCGCGTCCGGGAGATGGGCTTCTTCGTCATGGGCGTCGGCAAGCGCTCGACGCCCAAGGCCTTCGTCAACGGCTGCAACATCTTCATCTACACCGAAAACCTCGTCCCGAAGCGGAGCGAGCGGGAGCCGCGGCGCCGCGACCGCGGCGGGTCCGGCCGCAAGGGCGGGGCCAAGGAAGCCAAGGAAGCGAAGGAAGCGAAGGAGCCGAAGGAGCCGAAGGAGGAGCGCGAAGAGCCCGAAGAGCGCGCCGAGGGGAGCGGCAAGTTCGACCCGGTCCCCCTGCTCAAGGGCGCCCTAGACATGGCTGTCCACGAGGACGGCTGGGCCAACCTCGGCGAGATCGGCTTCTATCTGCGCCAGCTCGATCCCGGCTTCGATCCCAGGACCTACGGCTTCAAGCAGCTGTCCCAGCTCATCAAGAGCCAGGAGAACCTCTTCGAGGTCCGGTCGCGGGCCGACGAGGCCGGCGGCGCGGCCATCTACATCCGCCTGCGCGAGAACCGCGACTAGCGGCCCTGGCGCTCAGGCCTTCTTCTTGCCGTTCCGCTTGACGAAGGCGGTCAGGAGGAAGCCGCAGCCGACCGCCAGCATCAGGATCCCCCAGACCAGGTTGAGGTTGATGCCGAGCGAGATCGCGTACATGGCTTTGTCCGAAAGCAGGCCGTAAACCGTCAGCAGGACGCCGTAGGCGCTGAGCAGCCAGCCGATCGGGAGCTTGAGGTCGAGGAAGTGGCCTTGGCTCATGCCCGTCCCGGTATCTTTGGTTTCGTTCGTGTCGTTCATGGTTGACTCCTGCGGGACGCGGCGTCCGTCACCAGAAGAGGATGTTGAGGAGGACGGCCAGCAAAATGGCCACGGTCCCCCAGACGGCCGGCCGGGCGTACCAGCGGGCCTCGGTCTTGGGCTTCGGCGTCAGGCCGAAGACCAGGCCGGCGAGCTCCTTGGGGTCCCTCTTGACCGTGAACAGGCTGACCGCGATCGTGACGCCGAAGTCGGCCAGCCAGGCCCACCAGGCCTGGTAGAAGTTGGCCGCCATGTCGCTGTGATAGCTCAGGATGCCGGCCTTGTAAAGGATGTAGTGCCCGGCCGCCGTCAGGATGCCCGTGAGCAGGCCCCAGAAGCCGCCCCAGGCCGTGGCCCCTTTCCAGAACATGCCCAGGAGGAAGGTGGCGAAGAGGGGGGCGTTGAAGAACGAGAAGATGAGCTGCATGTAGTCCATGAGGTTCTTGAAGCCGAGGGCGATGTAGGCCGTGCCGATCGAGATGAGGATCCCGACGACCGTGGCCCACTTTCCGACCTTGACGTAATGGGCGTCCGGGCGGCCTTTCCGGATGTAGCTGCCGTAGATGTCGTAGGTCCAGATGGTGTTGAAGGCGGTGACGTTGCCGGCCATGCCGGACATGAAGCTGGCCAGCAGGGCGGTGATGGCCAGCCCGAGGACGCCGTTCGGCAGGTAATGCTTCATCAGCAGGATCAGGGCCGAGTTGTAATCGGCCGTGCCCGCCGCGGCCTGGCCGATCTCGGGCAGGACGATCAGGGCGACCAGGCCGGGGATGACGACGATGATGGGCACGAGCATCTTCGGGAAGGCGGCCATGACCGGGGTCAGCCGGGCCGCGTTGAGGTTCTTCGAGGCCAGGGCCCGCTGGATGACCAGGAAGTCCGTCGTCCAGTAGCCGAAGGACAGGACGAAGCCCAGGCCCATGACCACGCCGAACCAGTCGACCCCGAGCGGATTGTTGCTCGTGCCCAGGTACTTGACGGAATGGAGGAGAGGCCCCTGGAGCTTGGCCGCGAGCCCGGCGACGCCGCCGACCTGCTTGAGGCCGAGCAGGACGACCGGCAGCAGGCCGAGCCAGATGAGGAAGAACTGGATGACCTCGTTGTAGATCGAGGAGGACAGGCCGCCCCAGAAGACGTAGACGAGGACGATCGCGGCGGCGAAGATGACCGACGTGCTGAACGGCCAGTTGAGCATCGTCTTGAAGAGCAGGGCCATGGCGTAAAGGCTGATGCCGCTCATCAGGATGGTCATGATGGCGAAGGAGATGGCGTTGAGGCCGCGGGTGGCCTCGTTGTAGCGGAGCTTGAGGTATTCCGGCACGGTTCGGACCCGGCTGCCGTAATAGAAGGGCATCATGAAGATGCCCAGAAAAACCATGGCCGGGATGGCCCCGATCCAGTAGAAGTGGACCGTCGAGATGCCGTACTTGGCCGAGTTGGCCACCATGCCGATGATCTCGAGGGCGCCGAGGTTGGCCGAGATGAAGGCCAGGCTGGTGATCCAGCCGGGCAGCGACCGGCCGGAGAGGAAGAAATCCTCGCCGGTCTTCATGTATTTCTTGAGCGAGTAGCCGACCAGGACCATGACCAGGACGTAGCCGGCGATGATGGCGTAGTCGACGGCGTTCAGAGTGATGACGGGGTCCATCGCGTTCTCCTTGGCTTGGCGGCGCCGGGGGGCCTCATGATTCGCGAAGGAGCATAAATCACGGTCGCCGCGTTGTCAAACGCCGCGGGGCTTGCCGGCGACTGAAGACCGGCCTCCGTTTTATCCTCGTCCCTCTTCCTGATATAGTGTCCGGCGGCGATCGTCGATCTCATCGGACGGTGGAGAGCGCATGAAGAAGAAAGCTTCCGGCCTGGCCCTCATTCCCGCCGCGCTGGCTATTGGCCTGGTCTCCCTGGCCGCGTGTCATCGGCCCGGACGTCCGGCGCCCGGGCCCGTCGCCATCGGGCCGGCCGATACCATCGCCGGGCTCGAGGCCAAGGCGGCCCGGGTGGTGCCCTCGGAACGGCAGATCCGCTGGCAGGCGCTCGAGTTCCAGGCCTTCGTCCACTTTGGCATGAACACCTTCACCGACCGGGAGTGGGGCGAGGGGACGGAAGATCCGAGGCTCTTCAACCCGGCCGATCTCAGTGCCGAGCAGTGGGTCGAGGCGGTAAAGGCGGCCGGCATCCGCGGGCTCGTCATCACGGCCAAGCACCACGACGGCTTCTGCCTGTGGCCGAGCCGCTACACCGAACACTCGGTCAGGAATTCGCCCTGGAAACAGGGGAAGGGCGACGTCGTCGGCGAGGCCGCGGCCGCGTGCCGGAAAGGCGGATTGGCTTTCGGGGTTTATCTTTCGCCCTGGGACCGCCACGAGCCGAGCTACGGCGACTCGCCCAAGTACAACCAGCATTTCAAGGACCAGCTCCGGGAGCTCCTGACGGACTACGGCGAGATCTCCGAGGTCTGGTTCGACGGGGCCTGCGGCGAGGGGCCGAACGGCAAGCGTCAGGTCTACGACTGGCCGGGCTATTTCGCCCTCGTCCGCGAGCTCCAGCCGAAGGCCGCGATCTCGATCGTCGGGCCGGACGCCCGCTGGATCGGGAACGAGGCCGGCGTGACCCGGCCGAGCGAATGGAGCGTCATCCCGGTCGCCGGCTCCGGCGACGGGCCCGACGGGAAGGATCCCGGCGGCTTCATTAGCCTGGACGCCCAGGCCCAGGACCTCGGCTCCATCGACCGGATCGCCGAAGTGGCGAGGCAGGGCGGGCGGCTGATCTGGTATCCGGGCCAGGTCGACGTCTCCATCCGCCCGGGCTGGTTCTATCACGCCGCGGAGGACGACCAGGTCAAGCCGCTCGACCAGCTGCTCGACATCTATTACACCTCGGTCGGCGGGAACGCCCAGCTTCTCCTCAACATCCCGCCGGACAAGCGCGGCCGAATCCACGAGAACGACGTCCGCCGGCTCAAGGAGCTCGGGGACCGGCTCGGGGCGACCTTCGCCGGGAACCTGGCGGCGGGGGCCCGGGTGACGGCGGCCGGGAGCTCGACGGCATTGCAGCGGCCCGGGAGGAGCGGGGCCGTTCACAACGGTGACCATCCCCCCGGGGAAGCGGGACAGCCTGAAGATCGGCATAACGCCGCCTGGATCTACGACCTGGGCGGGCCCAAGCTCTTCAACATCGCTATGATCGGGGAGGACATCCGTTACGGACAGCGCGTCGAGTCCTTCGCCCTGGACGCCTGGGACGGGAAGGATTGGAAGGAGATCGCCCGGGGAACGACGGTCGGCTACAAGAAGCTCCTGCGCTTTCCGGCCGTCGATACCGACAGGGTCCGGTTGCGCATCCTGAGGGCTCGGGGGGCGGTTTTACCCATCCTGCCGCCGGCGAGCTTCGGGGTCTTCCTGGATCCGAGCCGTCATTCTCTTCCGGCACGATAGCGGATATGCCGCCCAACCGCCGGAGGCGCAGTCCGCGACGGGCCCGAGCCGGCCGCGGATGCAGCTCTCAACGGCGGAATTCTTCGACGATCGGGATTTCGAACCGTTGCGCCTTCGGGTCAAGAAGGGTGGCCGGGACGTATTCGGCGACGAGCCGGCTGCCGACGCCCTTGTGGGTGTCGCTATAACGAATGTGAACTAGGCTATCTGATGCAAGAGATACCATGGATATGCCACAGGTGCGAATGGTAGGATCCCCTCTAATTCTTCCTATCCTTTTTCCTAAACACGGAGCACAACGCAAATGATCCGGCAAAGATGCCGAGAATCTCAATGGCTAGAATGTCATGACGGACAGGATAATCATATTCGTGGATCTTTATGTTCAAGGCCCCGGTGTCACGCGTTCTGGTGAGTCCCGATTGAGGCAATTTCCACCTTGTGTGATCCCCGATAGGCCGTCCGCTGGAATCCATATCGTATTCTCGATATGGCATGAAGATTAAGGCGATTCCAAGAAAAATAATGGCGCATACGATAACTATTCTGCACTTTTTCATAGGTCACTCCAGACAAAACGGCCCATTTCTCCCCAAGGCTTGCCCAAGGCGGTCCCTTCTGCTTCTGCGGCCATTATTCTTATCCCCATTAATAGCCCGCCATTATTTGCTGGCCCCGAACGGATTCCTACCAGATTTCATTCGGATAGTGAAGCCCCTTTGGAAGGACTTTATCCCAAATGAAACCCGCGATTTTCAAGCATATTTCCTCGTTCCTATCCTTGTTAAACCTACCCGCAGCACTTGTTGCTTCGTTTTCCGAACCAAATCTCATCTGTTCTAATTTTTCTGACGCCGCGACAACTCGCTTGAATGTCCTCACAAGATCGGTCAAATGGCAACCAATCTCATGGTTGATCACTTCGTCGACATTTTTAGGATCCGTGCTTTGAAATCCGTATACGGGATCATTGGCCTGGGGAATTAAAACTTCTGCCGAGACGGATATGGCGACCGTGACGCTCCAAGTCCCATCACTATTTTGCTTTGGCTTGCCTTTGGCATAAAAATTGCCGATTAAGGCTCCATCTCTACTTAGCTTACCTGTCCACGCATAATTGTCCCGGGAGGAGGCGAACGTAATTTTCAGCGTGAAGCTAATGACCGCTCTGCCA
Source organism: Acidobacteriota bacterium (assembly GCA_039683095.1). Taxonomy (NCBI): domain Bacteria; kingdom Pseudomonadati; phylum Acidobacteriota; species Acidobacteriota bacterium. The sequence continues at coordinate 621,163 of JBDKSB010000001.1, forward strand.
TCGGGGTCCATATTGGAAATGGGATTGTTCCCAGAATATGTATAAAAATTCCACAGTTGGGAGTTGGCGATAGCTTTGCTTCTATCAAGAACCGGATCTAATGAAAGCCATCTATAACTTCCACTTGCATGACCGTCTGCCCATCCGGGAGCGGAATAATACCTCGCTCCGAAATAGTCCAGCCCCGTTTCTTCGTCCCGCTCCTTGTCCGAGAACTTGCGCTTCGGGTCGAACGTGTTCACCCAGGTCTTCTGGATCCCGCCGTACGGATCGTGGGCTTCGGCATAGACGACCGTCCCCGCATCGTCCGTCACGACACGGGTCGAGCCGATCTGGTCCTGGGCGTAATAAATAGTAATATTGGGATGTGGCCGGGACGAATTCCGCTACGAGACGGCTGCCCATGTAGATGTAGTCCCTGAGGCAGTTTCCGTAGATATCGTATTCCGCCAAGAGGCGGCCGTCAAAGGTGTAGATATAGAAACTTCCCGTCCGGGGGGTGGACATCGTCGCCATCGCCGCGGCCGATCCGGCGGCCTCCTGGGAAGCTGTGGTGAGCGAGGTTGCCTGGCTTGTTTGGGAAGCGCCCGCCGCTCGAAATGAAGGTGACAACCCTCCCGAAGCCGTCCGTGATCTTCTTCAGCGTCGGGTATTGACCGTAGACGATCGTGTTGTATTCGATCGGACCGAAATCGGGACGCTTTCGCGAAAAGACGGGTTTGCCCTCTCCCAACATCGGCCTCTCCTGATGATAAAGACATCGGAAACGGCCTTTTCTCCCCGTCGCCGAAAAATATTTCCGACGTCGCGCTCGTCTGCGGCGTTCCGGCCCGGAAGACCGAACGGCCGGCCCGGGCTCTGGATCGCGAGAGCATTCCGGCCGGCCAGGTCCCGGAGGGCCTGAACCGGCCGGGCCGTTTGTCGTATAATACCGGGGGGACTCGCGTGCGGGTCCCGCGCATCCACCCTTTCGAGCCAAGGAGGTCGGCATGCTCCGCGACATCATCCGGAAAGAGATCCTCGACAACATCACCAGCCCCAAGTTCGTCTTCACCTTCCTTCTTTGCACCATCCTCATCCTGCTCTCGGTCTACACGGGGACGACGAACTACCGGGCCGAGAAGAAAGAGTACGCGGCCTCGCTGGCCCTCAACAAGAAGAACATGGAGGCCCAGCCGAACTACAACTCGCTGGCCGGGCTGGGGGTCAAGATCAGCAAGCCGCCGCAAGTGCTCGGGACCGTCGTGATCGGCATCGAGGAGGCCGTCGGGCGGGTCGCGCCGGTCAACATCGCCTCCGACCCCAACCTCGTCGATTCGAAGTACAGCAGCAACCCGGTCTTCGCCGTCTTCGGCGCCCTCGACCTGATGTTCATCGTCAAGATCGTCCTCAGCCTCTTCGCCATCCTCTTCACCTACGACGCCATCGTCGGCGAGAAGGAGAAGGGGACGCTCAAGCTGGCCCTGTCGAACGACCTGCCGCGCGACCGGCTCATCCTGGGCAAGGCCATCGGCGGCTACATCAGCCTGCTGCTGCCGCTGCTCATCCCGCTCCTGCTCAGCTTGCTCTTCCTTATCATCATGCCCGACATCTCTCTCGGCGGGCAGGACTGGGCCCGGCTGCTGCTCATCTTCCTGATGTTCTTCCTCTACCTCTCGGTCTTCTTCAGCCTGGGCCTGTTCGTCTCGGCCCGGACCTCGCGCTCGTCGACGAGCTTCCTGGTCCTGCTCTTCGCCTGGGTGGTCATCGTCATGGTCATCCCCAAGGCCGCGGTCATCACGGCCGCCCAGGTCCGGCCCATCCCCTCGGTCCACGAGATCACGGCCAAGAAGGACGCCTTCCTCCAGCAGATCCAGGTCGAGGGCCAGAAGGGCGCCCGGGATTGGGTGACCAAGAACCAGGCCGAGGCGGCCAAGGACCCCAAGGCCTGGCAGGAGAAGTTCAGGCAGTTTATCCAGGACTATCAGCAGGAGCTGACGACGAAGATCGACCAGAACAACGCCGCCCTCGAGCGCGACTACCAGCAGAAGAAGAAGGTCCAGCAGGACCTGGCCGTCAACCTGTCCCGGATCTCGCCGGCCTCGGCCCTGACCTTCGGCTCGATGACCCTGGCCCGGACCGGCGTCGACGAGTACGACCGCTTTCTGGCCTCGCTCCGGGCTTACAAGCCGATCTACACCAAGTGGATCAACTCCAAGCTCGGCCAGAGCCTCAACTTCCAGACGGGCGAGCAGGCCAAGATCAGCCTCGACGACATGCCCCAGCATGTCTATCAGGAGGAGTGGTTGAGCCGGTCGCTCGTCCGGGCCATCCCCGACTTCGCCCTGCTCATCGTCCTGATCATCGCCTTCTTCGTCGGGGCGTACGTGTCGTTCCTGCACTACGACGTCCGCTAAGGAGATCCCCATGCTCGAAGCCATCAATCTGACCAAGCGTTACGAGGACGGCGAGCTGGCCCTCGACGGCCTGACCTTCAAGGTCGAGCCGGGCGAGATCTTCTGCATGTTCGGGGCCAACGGCGCCGGCAAGACGACGACCATCAACCTCCTGCTCGGCTTCATCCCGCCGACGTCGGGCACGGCCCTGATCGAGGGCGTCGACGTGGCCAAGGACCCGCTCCAGGCCAAGCGCCATGTCTCGTTCGTCTCCGAGAACGTCATGCTCTACGGCAATTTCACGGCCATCCAGAACCTCGACTACTTCAGCAAGCTGGCCGGAAAACGTGGCCTGACCAAGAAGGATTACGCCGCGGTCCTCGACCGGGTCGGCCTCCAGATGGAGGCCTTCGACCGCCGGGTCAAGAACTTCTCCAAGGGCATGCGCCAGAAGCTCGGCATCGCCATCGCCGTGGTCAAGGACGCCCCCAACGTCCTGCTCGACGAGCCGACCTCGGGCCTCGATCCGCAGTCGGGCCGCGAGTTCCTGGAGATCCTCGTCCAGATGCGCGACAAGGGCAAGTCCGTTTTCATGTCGACCCACGACATCTTCCGGGCCAAGCTCATAGCCGACCGGATCGGCTTCATGCGCAAGGGCAAGCTGGTCATGCTGAAGACGGCCAAGGAGCTGGCCCACGAGGACCTGACGGACCTCTACATCCAATACATGGAGGAGAAGCCGGCCCAGGCCGCCGCCGCCCCGTCCGGGATATAGCCCGCCGGGCCGTCGCCCTCGCGGATGTCGGGGGCGATATGGACCTTAAGCGGGATCCCGGGGAGCGCCGGCGCGCGTCCGCGATCAGGGCTTTTAGAGCAGCCGCATCTTTTTGAGGGCCATGTCGCCGCGGCTCATCTCCGGCCCTTCGCCGGGCAGGTAGAGCATGACCCCGCCCTTGACCGGCCGGAGAACGATCTTGCCCAGCCGGGCCAGCTCGTCCGTGGCCTCGACCGGGTTGGCGCCGTCGTAGTAGCTCTTGAAGGCGTCGTTGAAGCCGCTGTAGACCGAGTGGATGCCCTTGTAGTTCTCGAGGCGCAGGCGGCCGACGGCCAGCTTGACAAATTCCTCGGGACTAAGCTTGCTTTTCATGGGACCTCCCTTCATGTCGCGTCATGAGAGAGGACGTTCCGCGGGCCGGGTTTGTCTCAGGGCGCGGGGGAGGGGTCGGGCCGGCTCCGGGTCGGCTGCTTGATCTCGATCTCCACCAGCTCCCGGTCGGGATCGAGCCGTCCCTTGGTCCGGAAATACTCGCTGGCCTCCCACTGGGTCAGGGCCCGGGTCCCGGTCCGCCCGTAGCGCCCCTTGGCGAAGGCGTAGCGCGAGACGATGGACATGTCGCCGCCCTGTTTCCAGTAGGTTTCCAGCCGGGCGTAGCCGGCGTCGGTCTCGCGGCCGACGAAGATGACGGCGCCGATGATGATGCCGTGGCCCGTCTCGGTGACCGGATCGAAGACGAGCCATTGGTAGCCCCCGGATTGGGCCGGGACGCCGCAGAGCACGACCTTCTCGGCCTGGCCGTCGCCGTTGAGGTCGAGGGCGACCGACTTGAGCGGGCCGCCGTCGTCCTTCTCGAATTCCTCGCGGATCGCGTCCGGGATCGAGGCGTCGGGCGCGGCCGAGCGGACGGTGAAGTACGTCCGCATCGGGAATTCCGGGACGGGAGCGCCGACCTGGGCCCCGGACGGACGGCCGGGGACGGCCAGGAAGGCGACGGCCAGCAGGGCCGCGAAGGGAAGCGCGAATGTTCGTCTCATGGCCGCAACGAAGTATAGTCCCGGGGCGTGAAATGTCAAACCACGGCGGCCCGGGCCTTCCTTTGACATTCGGCCGGCCTCCGGTACAATGGACGCCCGCGCCAGCGGGAACGTATCGCCGAGGCCGGCCGGAGGAATCGATGACGGACGAGAACAGGGGATTCGGAAGAAGGAGCTTCATAAAGAAGGGGCTGACCGGATTGGCGGCCGCCGGGGCCGTGCCCGGCGCAGTCCGGGCCGCCGCGTTCGGGGCGCCCGTCGCGGGCCAGGCCGCCGCCGGGACGGCTGCCGGCAAGCCCATCGTCCGGACCCTGGGCAAGACCGGGCTCAAGATGCCCATCGTCAGCATGGGCGTCATGAACGCCGACAATCCCGCCGTCGTCCAGGCCGCCCTGGAGACGGGGATCACGCTCCTCGACACCGCCTGGGGCTACCAGCGCGGCCGGAACGAACAGATGATCGGCGAGGTCGTCAAGGGCCGGCCCCGGGACTCTTACCTGGTCGCGACCAAGATCCACGGCCCGTTCAGGGACAAGGCCCTCGTGGGCCTGAAGGGCGAGGCCTTCGAAAAGCCCTTCCTGGCCAAGCTCGACGTCTGCCTCGGGCGCCTCGGCCTCGATCACGTCGACATCCTGTACCTCCACAACAACACGGCCGCGGAGCACGTCCAGGACGAGGGCGTCATCGCCGCCTTCGAGAAGGCCAAGAAGTCGGGCAAGGCCCGGTTCGTCGGCATCACCACCCACGGCAACGAACCGGCCGTCATCCGCTGCACGATCGCCGCGAAGGCCTACGATGTCATCCTGACCGGCTACAACTTCATGATGGATTACCGCGAGGACCTGCGCCGGGCCGTGGCCGAGGCGGCCGCGGCCGGATTGGGCGTCATCGCCATGAAGACCCAGGCCGGCGTCTATTGGGACAAGGCCAAGACGCAGAAGATCAACATGAAAGCGGCCCTCAAGTGGGTCCTCAACGATCCCAACGTCACCACGGCCGTCCCGGGCTTCACGACGTTCGATCAGCTCAAAGAGGACTGGTCGGTCGTCTCCGACATCCGCCTCACGCCCGAGGAGCTCAAGGACCTCCGGCTGGGAGAGCCGGTGGCGGGGGCGGGCCTCTATTGCCAGCAGTGCGGGCACTGCGTCCCCGGCTGCCCGAAGTCCCTGCCGATCCCCGACCTGATGCGGGGCTACATGTACGCCTACGGCTACCGTAACCTCGAGGCGGCCCACGACCTCGTCAGCTCGCTCGAGATCGACGGCGATCCCTGCGGCTCCTGCGCGTCCTGCTCGGCCGTCTGCGTCAAGGGTTTCGACGTCGCCGGCCGGGTCAGGGACATCGTCAGGCTGCGGGCCGTCCCCGGCGACTTCTTCGCCTAGCGGCCGGGAGCGAAGCCCGGGAGTCCCTGCCTTGCCCCGGCCGGAGGCCCCAGTCCCGACAGGAACGGATAACCCCCTTGACAGTAATATCGTAATGATATTATAGTGATACTAACCAAGGAGGTCCTCATGAACGATATCCAGGAAAAGAACGTTTTCGCCCTCAACGGCTGGGTCATGGTCGGCATCGACCTCGTCGTCGGCCTTATCTGCGTCCTGCAGCTCGTCCCGGCCGTCGCCGACGCCGCCCGGCCCGGGCCGACACCCGTGCTGATCGGGTCCGTGCTGGGCTGCATCCTCGTGTTCCTGACCTTCGGGGGATTCTTCCTGATCCAGCCGAACGAGTCCAAGGTCTTCACCTTCCTCGGCAAGTACGTCGGCAGCGCCAGGACCGCGGGCTTCTTCTGGACCAATCCCTTCGTGGTCAAGAAGAAGGTGACCCTGCGCATCTTCAACTTCAACAGCGAGACGATCAAAGTCAATGACGCCCTCGGCAACCCGATCGAGATCGCCGCGGTCGTCGTCTGGCGCGTCGTCGATTCGGCCAAGGCCCTGTTCAACGTCGAGAGCTACCAGAACTTCGTGGCCATCCAGAGCGAGACGGCCATCCGCCAGCTGGCCACGCATTATCCGTACGACGCCCATGACAAGGACACCGAGTCCCTGCGGGCCAACCCCGACGAGATCGCGTCCAAGCTCAAGGACCACGTCCAGAACCGCCTCGACGCGGCCGGCATCCACGTCGTCGAGGCCCGGCTGTCGCACCTGGCCTACGCTCCAGAGATCGCCCAGGCCATGCTCCGGCGCCAGCAGGCCGAGGCCATCATCGCCGCCCGGGCCAAGATCGTCGACGGCGCCGTGGGCATGGTCGAGATGGCCCTGCGCAGCCTCGAGGCCCAGGGGGTCGTCAAGCTCGACGAGGAGCGGAAGGCGGCCATGGTCAACAACCTGCTCGTCGCCCTCGTCTCCGAGTCCGAGGCCCAGCCGATCATCAATACGGGGACGCTCTACGCCTGAGAGGCCGTGAGCCTTGGCCGATAAGAAGAAGTTCCTTCTGCGGCTCGACGCCGAGCTCTACGACGCCCTCGAGAAGTGGGCGGCCGACGAGATGCGGAGCATCAACGCCCAGATGGAATATGTCCTCAAGGAAGCGGTCCGGAAGGCGCGCCGCCTGCCGCGGGGACAGGAGAAGCCCAAATGAAGATCTTCGTCCGGGTCCTCGTCTGGACCGCCCTGGCGATCGTCGCCCTGCTCCTCGTGATGTTCTGACGGCGGGGAGACGCTCCGGCGCCGTTGACATCACGGCGGGCGTGTTCTACCTTTGAAAGGACGATCCCCGGGAGCGGGACATGAAGATGACAATGAGCCGGAAGCGCGTCGTTCAGGCGGTCATCGTCGCCGCCTTCTCGGTCCTGGCCGTCCTGGCGCTCTTCGTCGGGCGGCCGGGCCGCGAAGCGAAGAACCGGGTCGACCTGACGGCCGGCCCGGCCGGGCCGGCGCCGCTCCGCGAGGAGACGACCCTCCGGAACGTCACCAAGAAACCCGTCTCCTACACGATCATGCCCGGCCGCCCCGGCACGGTCGCCCATACCCGGACGCTGGCCGTCGGCGCAGTGGACCGCATCGCCACGGCCGACCCGGTCGAGATCAGCTTCGACAGCGGCCGGCGGACCATGACCTATCTCGTCCACCCGGGCAAGCCGTACTCCTTCCGCTATGACGAGAGCGGCGTCATCCGGATCTACCCGGGCTCCCACGGCCGCGAGGACGCGGCCGATCTCGCGCCGTTCGTCCCGACCCCTCCCGAGGTCGTGGCCCGGATGATCGAGCTGGCTGACATCGGCCCGAAGGACGTCGTCTACGACCTCGGGTGCGGCGACGGCCGGATGGTCATCGCCGCGGCCAAGGCCCGGGGCTGCCGCGGCGTCGGCATCGAGATCGATCCCGCGCTCCTCGACGAGTGCCGGGCCTCGGCTAAACGCGAAGGCGTCGACCATCTGGTCCGCTTCCTGCAGCTGGACGCCACGAAGGCCGGCCTGGCCGAGGCCACGGTCCTGCTGCTCTACCTGCTGCCGGAATCCCTCGAGGCCCTCACCCCCGCCTTCGAGCGGGACCTGCCGCCGGGGGCCCGGATCGTCTCCCATGATTACCGGATCCCCGGCTGGGACGCCCGCATCGTCCGGACCGAGGTCCTGCCCGGCCAGGGCGGCCGCGACCATCGGGTGATCCTCTATCGCTGGCCGGGGAAGCGATGAGCGCCCTGGTCCGCCGCCTGGCCGGGTTCTGCCGCGAACATACGCTCGACGAGAAGGTCCTGGTCGTTCCCTCGTTCGTTTCCGGCCGCGAGACCGGCGAGTCCCTGGCGCGCGAAGCGGGGGCCTGGGTCAACCTCCGCTTCGTCACGACGCCGGGGCTCGCGGCCGAGGCCCTGCAGTGGGGCGGGGAAGAGGCCGCGGCCCGGCCCATGACCGCCACGGCCGAGCTGGCCCTGACCGACCGGCTGTTCCGCGAGCTCCTGGCCGAGGGCCGGCTCGAGTACTTCCGCCGGGCAGGCGCGTCGCCGGGGCTGTCTCAGGCGCTCCACCGGGCCGTCCGCGAGCTCCGCCTCGACGGCCGGACCAGCGCCGACCTCCGGCCCGACCGTTTCCTGGTGAAGGCGAAGGGCCGCGAATTGGCCCTGCTCCTCGGCCGCTACGAGCGGGCCCTCGAGGAAGCGGGCCTCCTCGACCTGGCCGGGCTCTTCGCCGCGGCGGCCCGGGCCTCGTCCCGCGGCCCGGCCGACCGGCCGTGGCTCCTCTGTCCGGCGGACCTGCCGCTCAGCCGCCTCGAGGCCGACCTGGTCCGAAGCGCGGCGGCGGACCGTCTCGTCCTCGTTCCGGGCGAGCCTGTCTTCGGTTTGGAGGAACCGCGCTCCCCCTGGCCGTCCCGGCCCGCGGCGGATCCCGCGGCGGCCGGCCGCCTGTCCTGGCTCTTCGACCCGCGCCGGGCGGTCCCCGCCGGGATAGCCGGAGAGACGGAGATCGACATATTCCGGGCCCTCGGCCCGGCCAACGAGTGCCGAGAGATCCTGCGCCGGCTCTACGACGGACGCGTCCCCTTCGATCAGGCCGAGGTCCTGGCGCCTCCGGGATCGGCCCACGCGACGGTCTTCTACCTCCTGGCGGCCCGCACGAACCTGCCGGTCACGTTCGGGGACGGCATCCCCGTTTCCTTCACCTCGCCCGGCCGGCTGTTCTTCGGGCTGGCCGCCTGGCTGGCGGACGACTTCTCGAGCGACATCCTCTGCCGCCTGCTCGAGAACGGGGACCTCGTGCTCCCGGCCGGCCCGTCGGGGTCGCCGCTCGCGGCCCGCGCCGCCTGCCGCCATCTCCGGACCGCCATGATCGGGTGGGGCCGGGACCGTTATGCCGACCGGCTGGCCGCCCTTCGGGAGGGCAAGAAGGCCGACCTCGAAGCCCTGAAGGATCGCCCTGACGACGGCGAGGACGACGAGGCCGCGAACGGGGAAGGGCGGCGGGCCGGCCTGCTTGCGGCCATCGCCGAGATCGGATCGCTCGCATCAGCCGTCGACCTGATCCTGGCCCTCATCCCGGAGCCGGATGCGGCCGGCGAATGCGGCATCCAGAGCCTGGGCCGGGCCTTCTCCCGGCTCGTCCGGGACTTCGGCAGGAACGGGTCCGACGTCGACCGCCGGGCCGCCGAGATGCTGCTCGAGCGCCTGGACGAGTTCGTCGCGGACGACCGCTTCCCGCCCCTGCCGCTCAAGGCGGCCCTCGACCTCGTCCGGACCGCCGGCGCCTCGCTCCGGGTGGGGGCCTCGCCGCCCCTGCCCGGCCATCTCCACGTCGCCGGGCTCTCGACGGGCGGCCGCTCGGGCCGCCGGGTCACGTTCGTGGCCGGGCTCGACGAGTCCGCTTTCCCGGGCCGCGGCCTCCAGGACCCCGTCCTCCTCGACGAGGAGCGGGCGGCCGTCTCGCCGTCGCTCGCGACGTCGGCCGACGTGCTGCGGTCGCGCCTCTACGGGCTGGCCTCGACCCTGGCCGGCCGGCGCGGCCGGGTCGTACTGAGCTACTCCTCATTCGACCTCGTCGAGGGCCGGGCCTCGTTCCCGTCCTCGATCGTTCTCCAGGCTTTCCGGGTCCTGCGCGGCGACCCCGATCTCGATTATGCCGCCCTCGACGCCGGGCTGCCCGAAGCGTCCGGCTTCCTGCCCGGCGGGGCCGGCCGGGCCTTCGACGAGGCCGACTGGTGGCTCGACCGGCTGACCGCCGATCCCCGGCCCGACGGGCCTCTCACGGTCGCGGCCAACTTCCCCGGCCTCGCGGCCGGCCTGGCCGCGGCTGAAGCCCGGGCCGGCGGGAAGCTGACGGCCTACGACGGGCTCGTCGATATCGGGCCTCTCCGGGACGAGATCGATCCCCTGGCCGGCCGGAAAGCAGTCATGTCGGCGACGCGGCTGGAGCTGCTGGCCAAGTGTCCCTTCGCCTACTTCCTGCGCCACGTCCTCGGGGTCCGGCCGCCGGAGGAGGCGGTCTATGATCGCTCCCGCTGGCTCGATCCGCTCCAGCGGGGCAGCCTCATCCACGGCATCCTCTGCGATTTCATGACCGAGGCGGCGAAGAACGGCGAGGAGGTCGAGGCGGCGCGGCACGCCCCGCTCATGGACCGGATCGCCGCCAGGGAGATCGCCGCGACGCGCCGGCGGATCCCGCCGCCCTCGGGCGAGATCTTCGAGAGCGAGTGCCGGGACATCCGGACGGCGCTCGACATCTTCCTCGCCGCCGAGGAGAAACGCGAGCCCCGGGGCCGGCCGCTGGCCTTCGAGAAGCCGATCGAGGGCGAGGAGATCGCTATCGGCGACGGGAGATCGTTCCTGTTCCGGGGCTTCATCGACCGCGTCGACCGGCTCGGCGAGGACGCCTACCGGATCATCGACTACAAGACGGGGAGCCCCGCGCCCTACGAGGACGTCGTCCATTTCGGCCGCGGCCGGACCCTCCAGCCGGCCCTCTATGCCGTCGCCCTCGAGCAGATCCTGGCCCGGGAGCGGCCCGGGCGGGCGGCCCGGGTCGTCGAGAGCGGCTATCTCTTCCCGTCCCTCCGCGGCGAGGGCCATGAGATCATGGTCCGGAACTTCGACCGGGCCCGGCTCCGGCTCCTGCTCGGCGATCTCCTCGGCCTGCTCGAGAAGGGCTATTTCATCGCCGGCCCGGAGGTCAAGTGCGCCTATTGCGATTTTCTTCCGGTCTGCGTCTCCGGCGGGCCGTCGAGATCGGCCGCGAAGCGCGACGCCGATCCCGAGGTCTTCGCCGCCTACGACAGGCTGGGCGAGTATAAATGATGAGCGCCAGAAGGACTCCGCCGCCCGACCAGGCCGCCCGCGACCGCATCCGCGACGACCTCGGCACGACCTTCCTCGTCGAGGCCGGGGCCGGCTCGGGCAAGACCAGGAGCCTGGTCGACCGGATGATCGCCCTGCTGGCCTCGGGCCGCGCGCCCATCGAAACCCTGGCCGCCGTGACCTTCACCCGAAAGGCCGCGGCCGACCTCCGCGGCCGCTTCCAGGTGGCCCTGGAGCGGGCCCGCCTCGGGGAGAAGGACGCGGTCGTCCGGGGCCGGCTCGAGGCCGCCCTGACCGGTCTTGAACGGACGTTCATCGGGACCATCCACTCCTTCTGCGCCCGGCTCCTGCGCGAACGCCCGATCGAGGCCGGCATCGACCCGGACTTCCGCGAGCTCGAAGAGCACGAGGACACGGTCCTGCTGGAGAAGAGCTGGGACGAGTACCAGGCCCGGGCCCGGCTCGAGAACGAGACGGCCCTGGCCGGGCTCGACGGGGCCGGCCTCCAGCCGTCCGACCTCGAAGCCGCCTTCAAGGCCGTGGCCGCGTTCCCCGACGTCATGCAGGCACGGGGCCGGACCGCGCCGCCCGAGCTCGGGACCGTCCGCCGCGAGCTCGGGCGGCTCATCGACCTGGCCTCGGATCTCGTCCCCCGCGAGAGGCCGGCGAAAGGCCGCGATCCGCTCCAGGCCCTGTTCGTCCGCCTGTTCCGCCGGCGCCGCAACCTTGGCTTCGACGACCCGCGGCTGCTCATGGAGTCGGTCGAGCTGTTCGACAAGGAACTCGGCGTGACCAAGAACCGCTGGCCCGAGAAATCGGACGCCGAGCGGCTCCTGGCCGCGGCCCGCGAGTTCCAGGAGACGGCCGCCGCGCCCGCGCTCCGCGAGTGGCGCGAGTTCCGCCACGACCGGGCCCTGGCCTTCCTCGGCCCGGCCGTCGATTTCTACGCCGAGCGGCGGCGGGCCGAAGGCCGCCTGAACTTCCAGGACCAGCTCATGCTCGCGGCCAGGCTCCTGCGCGACAATCCCGAGGTCCGCGCCTACTTCCGCAAGCGCTTCCATCCGGTCCTCGTCGACGAGTTCCAGGATACCGATCCCATCCAGGCCGAGATCCTGTTCCTTCTCGCGGCGACGTCCGACACGGAGAAGGACTGGACCCGGCTGGTCCCCGCGCCCGGCTCGCTCTTCCTGGTCGGCGACCCCAAGCAGTCGATCTACCGCTTCCGGCGGGCCGACATCGATATCTACAACCTGGTCAAGGAACGGATCACGGCCGCGGGGGGAGAGGTCCTGGCGCTGAGCGCGAACTTCCGCTCCCTGCGCCCGATCGCCGATTGGGTCAACCCGGTCTTCGATCCTGGCCGCGGCGGGATCTTCCCGGCCGAAGCGGACGAGTATCAGGCCGGCTTCATGCCCCTGGAGACGGTGCGCGGCCGCGGCCGGGGAACGCTTTCCGGCGTCTTCAAGGCCACGGTCCCGGCGGTCTCCCGGCACGTCAAGGAGGAGATCACCGGGATCGACGCCGGCCGGGTGGCCGGGTTCGTCGCCTGGGCCCTGGACAGCCACCTCCTCCTCGACGACGGGGAAGGCGGAGCGCGGCCGGCCGAGCCGGGCGACTTCCTCATCCTTTTCCGCTACAAGGACCGGATGAGCAAGTACGCCCGGAAGCTCGAGGAGCTGGGCGTTCCCTTCGAGATCGCCGGCAGCGACGCCTTCGCCCAAAGCCCCGAGATCGCCGAGGTCCTGAACCTCCTCCGGGCCATCGACGATCCCGATGATCCGGTGGCCGCGGTCGCCGTCCTGCGCGGCCTGTTCTTCGGCCTGAGCGACCAGGAGCTGCTGGAGCACCGCGCCGCCGGGGGCGGGTTCTGCTGCCTCGAGATCCCGGAGGACGGGGCCGGCGCGGCCGGCGTGAGGCGGGCCCTCGGCGTCCTCCGCGACTGGCGCGATCTCGCGACGCGGGTGCCGCCGTCCGTGGCCCTGGAGACCATCCTCCAGCAGTCCGGCCTTCTCAACCACCTGGTCGCGGCCGAGACGGGCGGCAGCCGGGCCGGCAACGTCCTGAAGCTCGTCGAGGTACTGCGGAGCCGGGAGAACGAGGACATGACCACGTTCGCCTCCGCCGTCGCCTTCATGGAGGAATGGGTCGGCGCCCGGCCCGTCGAGGAGATGAGCCTGGCGCCGGGCCGCCGCGACGCCGTCCGGCTGATGAACCTGCACAAGGCCAAGGGCCTCGAAGCCCCGGTCGTCTGGCTGGCCAACCCGGCCGGGTGCGCCGATTTCGAGCCCGACCGGCACGTCCGCCGGACGGGCCGGTCGCCGATCGGCCACTTCCGCTTCACCAAGCCGGCGGGCGAATTCCGGACGAAGACGGTCTCCCAACCCGCCGGCTGGGACGAGAGCGCGGCCGAGGAGAAGAAGTACGGGGCGGCCGAGGAGGACCGGCTGATGTACGTAGCGGCGACGCGGGCCCGGGACCTCCTCGTCGTCAGCGCCTACGAGGGCGACCTGGGGGCGCGAAGCGCCTGGGGGCCGCTGGGCAAGGGCTTGTCCGGGATCGAGGAGCTCCCGGAATATCCGCCGGTTCCGGGCCGAGGTCCGTCGCGCCCGGCGACGCCTTCCGGAAAGCGGAGCGGCGTGAAGGCCGGCGAGGTGATCAAGGGCCGGGAGGAGCTGAGGCGGAAGATGGCCGGCGCCTCCCTCGCCTCTTCGCTCCACGAGACCGTGACCGCGCTGGCCCGGCGCGAGGCCGAGCCGCCGGCCTGGGCCAAGGGCGGGCTCGGCCTTTGGGGCTCGGAGGTCCATATCATGTTGAAGACCCTGGCCTCGTCCTGGCCGGGACCGGCCGCGGGCGGCGTTGCGGACGGCGCGCTTGTCCGTCTGGCCCGGAACGTCCTGGTCGCGGCCGGCCGGGGACCCGCGGACGCCGGGGAGCTGGCCGCCCATGTCGGCGGCATCCTCCGCTCGCCGTTCTGGACGAGGGCCATGCGGGCCGGCCGCCGTCTCTACGAGGTTCCCTTCTCGGTCGTCGTCGGACCGGGCGAGCCCGGGTACGAGGATCTGGCCGCGGCCGTCGGACCCGTCCCCGCCGCCGGAGGCCGGCCGGTCGTGCCCGTTCCCGGAGCGCCCATTTCGCTTGCCGGCGCGGTCGACCTGCTCTTTGAGGAGCCGGACGGCTGGGTCATCGCCGATTACAAGACCGACCGCCTGCCCGCGGCCGTCGAGGGGGCCGGGGCGGACGACCGGGAGAAGGCGCTGGCCGCGCTGGCCGGCCACTACCGTCCCCAGGTGCGGCTCTACACGCGGTTCTGGGGCCGGATCACGGGCGAAAAGGTCAAGGAATCTGGCCTATATTTCACCGCCCTCGACCGCTGGATCAGGATCGAGTGCGACTGAGGTCCGCCCGCCGGGACGCCGCCGGCTAGCGGATGGCGGGCATCGGGGCTTCGGCGTTGAGCAGGACGACCTCGGCGAAGGCCGAGAACGAAAAGGGGAAACTGGCCAGCCGCTCCTGCCCCTTCTTCATGACGAAGGCGGCGTCCGTCTTGAAATCCACGCGGTATTCGGAGAAGTAGCCCCGGTCGACATGGACCTGGAGCGACCCCGCGCCGACGCCCTCGCCCTCGAACACCCCCTGGGTCCCGCTGAGGTCCCTGGACCCGGAGACCGTGACCTTGTAGACCGACGAGACGAGGGCCAGCCGTCCGTCGTCGGCCGGCAGGATGTCGTCGAGCGTCGAGGTGATGGCCAGGTCGACCTGGAGGTCGAGGCCCTGGAAGGGGATGGTCAGGCGCCGGCTCTCGAGCCAGCTCTCGCCGCGGCTGACCGGCTGGGCCGGGAAGGCCGGGAAATAGTCGCGCAGGATCTGAGGGATGGAGATGTTGAAGGGATTGCCGCCGCCGAGGGCCTCGGGGTTGCGGATGGATTCCACCTTGCCGGTCCGGTTGAAGACGACGTCGAGGGGCTCTCCCTGGGTCGCGCCGATCTTCTGGGAGACGACCTTCTCCGGCAGGCGGATATTGACGTCGATGCCCGGGCTGGTCATGTCGGCCCGGACGGTGTCGCGCGGCGAGGGCTTGGCCAGGAGCCGGATCTCGCCCCGGGAGTCGGCGTTGAGGGCCAGGTCCGTGCCCATGAAATTCTTGCCGTCGACGTTGATGACGCTCGAAATGGTGTAGGTCAGGCGGACGCCCTCGGCCGGACCGAAACGCAGGGCGATCTTTTCCGGCGGGGCCAGCTCCTGGGCCGGTAAAAGGGCCGGGGCCGCGGCCAGGGCGACGGCCGCCAGGACCGCCGCGAGGGGTTTTCTCGGGATCATGGTCAACGTCCTCCTTGGCCCCTTTCCCTCCCGGGCTAGAACCCGGGGTCGCTGATCCTCTTCTCCTGCCAGGCGCCGTACTTGGCCAGGAGCGGCCGGATCTCCGCCGCCTTGCCGACGACGACCAGCACAAAATCATTCCGCGGCAGCAGCCTGGCGGCGGCCGCCTTCAGGGCCGCCGGGTCGAGCCTGCCGATCTCGTCGAGGTACTTGTCGTACTCGTCGAAGCCGCGCTTGTAGAAGGCCAGCCGCACGTAAGCGGCGGCCTTCCGGGCGTTGGTCTCCAGGGTCGGCGGGAACTGGCCGAGGATGTAGTTGCGGGCGCTCTCGGTCTCCTCCGCGCCGAACCCGCCGCCGGCCTTCTTGAGCAGGTCGAAGACGATGTCCAGCATCTCGCCGATCTTGTCGTTCTTGGTGTAGGAGCTGATCGTCGTGAGGCCGCCCGCGGCCCAGCTGCTGGCCCCGCTCCGCGCGCCGTACGTCAGGCCCCTCTTGATCCGCAGCTCGGTGTTGAGCCAGGAGGTGAACCGGCCGCCGAAGAGCGTGTTCATGGCCGAGGCCGCGGCCGTGATCTTGTCCCCCATGGCATAGCCGGGCGCGCCGAGCATGAAGTAGGCCTGGGTGGCATCGGGCTTGTCGATGAGGACGAGCTTCTTGCCGGACGGCCGGGGCAGGGCGGGGATGGCCGCGGCGGGCGCGGGCCCGGCCGGCCTGGCCATGCGGCCGAGGGTCTTTTCGAGCAGCGGCTTGAGCGCCTCAGCGTCGATGTCGCCGACGACTGCGGCGACGGCCCGGTCGGGCCGGTAATGCGCCTTATAGAAATCCCTGACCGTCTGCACGGTCATCTTCCCGAGGGCCGCCTCCGTGCCCGAGGCCAGGCGGCCCATCGGGTGGTCGCCGAAATAGGCCTTCTGGAAATAATAGCCGACGGCCGTTCCGGGATCGTCCTTGGCCGCCTTGAGGCCGTCGACGCGCAGGTCCCGCTCCTTCTTGAACTCCGCCTCGGCGAAAGCCGGGTCGGTGATGGCGGCCGCGGCGATCTCCAGGAGGCGGGGGAAGTGCTGGGCCAGGCTGTCGCCGTAAACCTGGGCGTATTCCTCGGCGGCGCCGATGCCGAAATTGGCGCCCATGAAGTCGAGCGCCTCGGCGACGGCATCCGCGTTCATCTTCGAGGTGCCCTTGGTCAGCAGCGCGGCCGTCAGTCCGGCGGCGCCTTCGGCCGAGGCCGGTTCGGCCGCCGAGCCGGCGCCGCCGATGAACATCCGGAAGCTCACGAGCGGCACGCCGGCATTCCGCAGGAAATAGACGGTCAGGCCGTTCCCGAGGACGATCCTGGCCGGGGCCGGCAGCTGCGGGGCGGCCGGCAAGGGCCGGACGGCGGCCGCCGTCAGGGCGACGGCCAGGACAAGGACCAGGGCCGCGCGGCTGAAGCGTCTCATTTCGCACCTCCCTCGGGAACGAGCCGGCCGACGGTCTTGTTAGTCTCGACCAGGTACTTGGCGGCGGCCTCCCGGACGCGATCGACCTTGACCGCGGCGTAGTCGTCCATGATGGTGAAGAGCCTGGCGAAGTCGCCGTAGAGGACCTCGGTCGCGCCGAGCTGGTTGGCCCGGCCGGCGGCCGTCTGCAGGCCCTGGTAGAATCCGGTCCGGATGATGTTCAGGGCCTTGTCGAATTCCTGCGGGGTGATGCCGCCCGTCCGGACCTTGGCCAGCTCCTCTTCGAGGACCCGCTCGATCCGGTCCAGGTCGGCCCCGGGCCGGGGCTTGATATAGATCGTGAACAGCTGGGGATCGATGGTCTCCTGGATGCCGCCGCCGACGTCGATGGCCAGCTCCTCCTCGCGGACGAGCCGGCGGTAGAGGCGGCTGCTCTCGCCCTCGAGCAGGGGCTTGGCCAGGATCGAGAGCGGCAGGAAATCGGGGTCCTTGACGCTCGGCCCGTGCCAGACGGCCAGGAAGGACGGGACCTGGGCCTCCTTGCGCATGAGGACGGCCTTGGGCCCGATCTGGGGCGGCTCGACCGTCGTAACCGGCGGCGGGGGAGGGGAGGACTTGACCGGGCCGTAATATTTCTCGATCAGGGCCATCGTTTTGGCGGGCTCGATGTCG
Source organism: Acidobacteriota bacterium (assembly GCA_039683095.1). Lineage (NCBI taxonomy): Bacteria > Pseudomonadati > Acidobacteriota > Acidobacteriota bacterium. Next base: position 638,501 of record JBDKSB010000001.1, read on the forward strand.
CCGACCACGACCAGGATGGCGTTGCTCGGGGCGTAGAACGTCCGGTAATAGGCCATGACCTCGTCCCGGCGCCAGCTCAGGATGTCGCTCATCCAGCCGATGACGTCCCAGTGATAGGGATGGGCCATGATGGAGGTGGCCCGGACCGTCTCGGACAACAGGGCGTCGTTGTCGTTGTCGACGCCGAGGCGGCGCTCCGAGGCGATGACGCCCCGCTCGGACTCGAAGACCTCGGGGACGAAGGCCAGGCCCTGGATCCGGTCGGCCTCCATGGCGATCATGGCCTCGAGGGCGGCCGGCGGGAACCAGTCGGTGTAGGCGGTGAAGTCGTCGCCCGTGTAGGCGTTGTTGCTGCCGCCCCGGAACTCCATGCGGCGGTCGAACTCGCCCGGGCCGACGGCCGGCGTCCCGTTGAACATCATGTGCTCGATAAAATGGGAGACGCCGGTCAGTCCGGGCCGCTCGTTGCGCGACCCGACGCGGAAGAACGTGTACAGGGCGACGCTGGGGATGTTGTGGTCCTCGACGAGGAGGACCTTGAGGCCGTTCGCCAGCGAATGGACCTTGATGTCCTCTTTCGTGAAGGCCGCCCCGAGGGACAGGGCCAGGAGCGGCAGAGCCGCGGCCGCGAGCCAGATGTGCTTCCTCATGCGTACACCTCCGACGGTCAATGTCGACATTATATCATCCCAGGCCGAGGGATGTCGTCTCCGTCGATCGAAGACGGGACGGGATGATGACGCAGCGGCGTGGGGGGCCCCCCGCCCGCGCGCAGGCGCTGATGCCGGAGAGCGCTTTGAAGCGCCGAGCACGGCCGGGGGGTGACGCCGGGGGAGGAGTCATTCCGTCCCGGGGAGACGGAGAGGACGCCCGGGGCCGAACTTGACGGAATCGGCCGGGTGGATTATAAAACACGGCTAGGCCTGAAAGATGAGCGCGCCCGAGAGCGAGTACGATTTCCAGAGAGCGATGAAGCGCGTCTCGTCCTACCCCTTCATCCACAAATTCCTTCCGGCCGACCGGTACCTGGTCCGGCCGCCGGCCTCTCTCGTCGTCAAGGCCGTGTTCCGGACCGGGATCACCCCCAACCAGCTGACCCTGGCCTCGTTCGTCTTCGCCCTCCTGGCCGGCGCGGCCTATGTCGGCGGGAACCATGCCTTCTTCGCTCTCGGCGGCTGCCTGACCCTGGTCTCGACGATCTTCGACGCCGCGGACGGCATGCTGGCCCGGGCCAAGTCCATGACCAGCCGCTACGGCGCCTACCTGGACCTGTTCCTCGATCGCATAGCCGATTTCGCCGTCATGGCCGGGGCCTCCGCCGGGTACTTCCGGCACAGCGGGAGCCATGCCTTCCTCGTTTTTTCCCTGCTGACGATCGGCCTCTATTTTCTCCAGCTGGGCCTTTACTATATCAACCTGCTCTATACCCGCGCGGAGAAGAACGGCGAGGGGGCCGAGGCCAAGAGCCTGGCGGCCGTGATCATTTTCCTCGTTTCGGTGGCCGGCCACCCCGAGCTCATCCTGGCCGGGGTCTTCCTCATGGCCTTCCCCGGCGTGATCATCAAGCTGGTCCGGTTCCTGCGGAAGGGCAGGAATCCGGAGACGCCTGCGGCGCGCTGACGGCCTTTCTCGCTTTCTTCCGCACCAGGGGCATGAGCCCGAACCCCGCCCAGATCATCCCGACCAGCCGCCGGATCAAGATGACGGCCATGCCCGCGGACATCTCGATGTGGAGCAGGGCGAAGAGGGAGACGTAGGTCAGCTCGTAGATCCCGACCGATCCCGGGATGGGCACGAACGTGTAGAACGACCCCAGGGTGACGATCAGGAAGCAGAGGAACAGGCTCGGGCGCGCTCCCCCGAGGAAGACGAAGGTCAGGTAGATCTCCAGGGCCCAGAGCCAGGCCTGGCCGAAATAGGACGCGAAGAGGGCCAGGAACAGCCCCTTGTTCCGGTTGTAGAAATCGGAGATGTGGGCGTCGGTCTCCAGGATCTTGTCCCGCCGGTTCTCGAGGAAGGGGACGCGGATCTTGATCTTCTTCAGGGCGTCCATGGCCCAGGTGAAAAGCCCCTGCCTCTGCTTGAGGATCAGGAAGGCGAGGCCCAGCATCAGCAGGGCGATCGCGACGAATAGCTCGATCTCCTGGCGCCGGGGCAGGGCGAACTCGGTGATGAGGAAGACGACGGCCAGGGCGATCGTCGAAAGGCCGGCCAGGAACTCGATGGTCTTGTCGACGACGACCGTGGCCAGGATCTTGTTGCGGTCGGCGCCGTCGAGGCAAAGCACGCGGACTGTCTCGCCGCCCAGGTTCCCGGCCGGGGTCAGGTAGCTGACCGCGTAGCCGGCGATCCGGGCGCCGAAGATCTCGCGGAAGGGGAGGCGCTCGCCGGAGGCGTTGAGCAGGGCCCGCCAGTTGAGGGACCGGATGAGCCAATAGACGACCCGGAGGCCCAGGAGGGCGGCGATCTCGAACACGGAGAGCCGGGCGATGGCCCGCAGGATCTCCCTCGTCCCGGTCTTGACGATCAGGTAGATGAACAGGCCGACGCCGGCATATCCTATCAACCGGAAGACGAGGGCCCGGGCGCGGGATCCCCGCGTGGCGGACAGGCCGGGTTCCCGGCTTGCCGGCATGAGCTTGAACATCGCTTGACTCTCCAGGATGAAAGGCCTATTTTAATCCATTATTTCGAGGAAACAAAGCAAGTATCCCATGGACCGTCCGCTGATCCGATATCTTTCGGCCGCGTTCCTGGCCGTCATCCTGGCCGCCGCCGCGGCCCCGCCGTCTCAGGCCGCGGAGCGTCCCGCCTTCTGCCCGGCCGCCTCCGGCGCGCCCGGTGACGGAGAGGCCGTCCCGGCCGCAGTCGCGTTCTCCCTGGCGGCTTCGCCCGCGGCGGAAGGAGCCGGCTCGAAGGCCGCCGCCGCTCCCGCGGCCATGCCCAAGAAATGGCGCCGGTTCTTCGTCCAGGAAGGGCTAGTCGCGGCCGTCTCCACGGTCGAGTACTGGCTGTCCTATCATGACTGGATCGAGGACTGGCAGTTCGAGCTGACCTTCGCCGACCAGTACAAGCGTTTCCTGACCCTCCAGGCCGTCACCTTCGATTCCAACGCCTACCTCACCAACTGGATCCACGTGCCGGGCGGGGCCTTCTATTATCAGATGGCCCGGTCCAACTACCTGACCTGGCCCGAGTCGCTCCTGGCCACGTTCACCTGCTCCGCCATATACGAATATGTTTCCGAGTGGCGCGAGGTCATTTCGATCAACGACATGGCCCTTACGACATTCGGCGGCTATTCCCTGGGGGAGGCGTGGTTCCAGATCGGGGATTATTTCCACCACCGCAAGTCGCCGGTCCTCAAGATCCTGGGCCTGGTCAACCCGGTCAACGAGATCAACCAGTGGCTGGACCGTAAGAACCCGGCCTCCCGCGTCTATCAGGAGCCGGGCTGGGCCAACATGGTCTTTTCGGTCGCCGGCTGGCACTCCGCGGAAACCGGCCGCCAGTCCTACGGCGCCGGCCGGATCGATATCGAAACCCAGCTCCTCCGCGTCCCGGGATACGGCCGGCCGGGCACGTTCAAGAAGTTCCTCGCGGACACGTCGCTGAGCGAGCTCTCCATCGGCCTGACCCTGAGACAGCGCCGGCCGGAGGACGATCAGCTCAAAGCCGGGACGGCCGAGGAGGTCGACATCGCCGCCAGGGTCGTCGGGCTGAGCTGGTACCGGCAGTCCATCGACGAGCTCGGCCGCGGCTCGGCCTTCTCCATCGGGCTGGGCTCGGCCCTGACCTACTTGCGCAAGCGTCCGGCTGCTTACGACGCCCGGGGGGTCCAGGTCCACATCGACCCCCCGCCGGCGACTCCGACCGATTTCCGGGACAAGATGACGGTGGCCCATATGTTCGGTCCCGTCGTCGACTGGACCTGGTTCGGCCGCGGGATCAAAGTCCGGGCTGTCGCTGACGCCTACGCCGACTTCGGCATGATCAACGCCTTCGCCTTCAACGCCTATTCCGGCGATCATTCGATCGCGGGCCTGAAGACGACGCTTTCTTATTACGGCTACTATTACGCTTACGGCGGGACGACCTCGGCCCGCATCGACGTAAACTGGGGCAACCTCTGGGTCCGGGGCCTGGTCAGCGGCCAGGCCTGGGGGTCCTGGCAAGGGCGCGACCGGTACCAGGACTCCGTCACGAACAATGTCGGCGCCTCCGACACCCGAACCCGCTATCTCCTCCAGGCGGGCTGGCGCCTCGGCGCCGTCCCCGTTCGGTTCTTTGCCGGGATCGAAGGCATCCATCGCCGGGGCAAGATCGGGACGGTCAGCGCCGCCAGCCAGGAAACGCGGACCTTTGCCGGCTTGAGCTGCCTGTTCTAGGGTTCTCCGATCATATCGCCAGGCTCACCCTTCCGGCGCGGCGATGCCCTGGACCAAGCCGGAGAGAGGGGCTTCCCGCGATCTGGAAAAAAGCCGATTTCCGGATCGCCCGGGGGACCGTCCCGTTCCTAGCGCTTGCCGATGATCTCCCAACCCTTCCTGCGGGCCAGGCGCCGGAGCTTGCGGTCGCCGTGGACGGCCACCGGATGGCCGACGAGCTCGAAGACGGGCAGGTCGGAGATGCGGTCGGCCAGGGCCCAGGAGCCCGGCCAGTCGATCCCTTCCGGGTCGATCCGGGAGAACAGGGCGTCGATCTTTCTCCGGCCGTAGGCGAAAATGCCGGTCTTGCGGCCGGTCAGCTTGCCGTCGGCCGCTTCGAGACCGGTCCCGATGAGGACCTCCGCCTCGAGCCGCTCCCGGAGCTGGTCGACGATCATCTGGAGGGAGCCCGAGAGGAGCACGATGCGGCAGCCTCCCGCCCGGAGGCTGAGGATCTTGGCCCGCAGGTCCTCCGGCACCGCCTCCCGCAGGAAGCCGTGCCCGAACGCGACGGCCCAGGCCCGAACCTCCTCGGGGTCCCGGCCCCTGAGGACGAGGGCGTTGGAGCCGATGGCGTTCCGGAAGCCGATGCGCAGGGTGTCGCGGACGAGGGACAGCAGGAACCCGGCCATCTTGATCAGGCCGACCCGGCCGTGGACGAACAATCCGAGGTAGAAGATCCGTTCGGCGTTCAGGCCCTTGAGGAGCGTGCCGTCGAGGTCGATGACCGCCAGGCGCGTACCCGGCGGGAAGGTGATCCTGTCCATGGTCTCCGGTGGCCCGGCGCATTCTGCGCCCGGGCGCGATACCGGCCAGATATAGCACACCCGTCAGGGCGAGTCAAAAGGCAAGTCTCGTGATCTTAGCTCGCTTGAGAATGCCTCCAGGGAAAGCCCATCGGGCAAGCATCCCTCCGATGAACCGTGGGATAGAGAACTCAACTAGGGCCTCAACTTAGGCTTATCCAGCCGCTGGTCCCGACAAATCGAGCGAAATGAAACCCAATTCGCGTTCCTATCGGCTGGAAGCTCAAGGAAGTTTGTCTCCTGCCATCCGCGGCTCGAGGGGACCTGCTTCACTTCTGTTGACCAGGGGGGCCGTGTCGGGCCCTCGAACGAAAAGCCAGGCTAGGAAGCGCGGCGGCGCGGCTCCTTGGCGATGAGCAGCGTGGTCGGGTCGAGCTTGAGCCGGATGTCCTTGGCGGCCAGCCGGCCGTGGTCCTGGACCAGGTTGAAGTGGACGTGGTCGCCGTGGTGCTGCAGCGAGATCAGAACGTCGATAGTCCCGAGGAAGTCCTTCAGCTCGTAGGGGATGCCCTGCTCGTCGAACAGGGGCTCGTCCTTCTTGAGCGAGGCGCTGAACCAGACCTCGAGGCCGAGGCGGCCGGCGAAGTCCCGGAACTTGCGCAGGTCGTCCGGCCCGGCCTGGTCGAAGTCGAGCCCGTCGACGATGACCGTGCCGGCCCGGAAGTTGCCGTGGACGATCATGGCCTCGAGGCTGCGCAGGACCTGCTCCGTCCGGGCCCCGTCCTGCTTGAAGTTCATGATGACCCGGCGCCGGATGAGCTCGTCGAACTCGTCCAGGGCCGACCGCATCTTCGGCGCCTTGGCGAGCTCCTTGAAGATGTCCTCGTACCAGTTGACGATGTAGTCGACCCGGCTGGCGTAGGAGACGTGGATGACATACTGGTCCTGGAGCAGCTTGTCCGCGGCGATGTGGACGAGGCAGGCCGTCTTGCCGACGCCCTTGCGGCTGGCCAGGACGCCGACGTGGCCCTTGCCCAGCCCGCCGGATATGGATTTCTCGAGCACCCGCAGCGGGCTGCGCTTGATGATCTCTTCCTTGACCGTGATCGTCATGGTCGTCTCCTCGCTATCTCTGGGACTTCTTCCGCTCGGCCTCGAGGTGCTGCTCGGTCAGCATCTCGGCGATGTGCGGCGGCACCTTGCCGTACTTCAGGAATTCCATGGTGAACTCGGCCTTGCCCTGGGTCAGGGAGCGCAGGACCGTCGAGTAGCCGAACATCTCGGCCAGCGGCACCTCGGCGTCCACCCGCGAGAACGTGCCGTCCTCGACCGAGCTGATGATGACGCCCCGGCGCTGGCTGATGGTGGCGAAGACGTTGCCGGCGAATTCCGACGGCCCCTCGACCGAGACCTTCATGATCGGCTCGAGGATCTGGGGCTTGGCCTTCATGTAGGCCTGCTTGAAGGCCCCCTGGGCGGCCGTCTGGAAGGCGATGTCCGACGAGTCGACGGGATGGTACTGGCCGTCGTTGACGACGACCTTCACGCCGATGACCGGGAAGCCGATGAGCTGGCCCTTCCTGAGGGAAGCCCGGAAGCCTTTCTCGCAGGACGGGATGAACTCGCGGGGGATGCGGCCGCCCTTGACGTCGTTCACGAACTCGAAGGCGCCCTTGGCCAGGGGCTCGAGCCGGCCGATGACCCGGGCGTACTGGCCGGCGCCGCCGGTCTGCTTCTTGTGGGTGTAATCGAAGTCGACGGCCTGGCTGACGGCCTCGCGGTAGGCGACCTGGGGCATGCCCGTCTTGACCTCGGCCCGGTACTCGCGCTTCATGCGCTCGACGTAGACGTCGAGATGCAGCTCGCCCATGCCCTGGATGACGGTCTGGTTCGACTCCGGATCGACGTAGGTCCGGAAGGTCGGGTCCTCCTTGGTGAAGCGGTTGAGGGCTTTGGACATGTTGATCTGCGACTTGTTGTCCTTGGGCACGATCGCCAGCGAAATGACCGGCTCGGGGACATACATGGAGGTCATGGTAAGGTTGACGCCCGGGGAGACGAAGGTGTCGCCGGAGGCGCACTCGATTCCGAACAGGGCGCCGATGTAGCCGGCCGACACGGCATCGATGTCCTCCATCTGATCGGCGTGCATGCGCACCACGCGGCCGACCTTGACCTTCTTGCCCGTGCGCACGTTGACGATGGTCGAGCCCTTGCCGATGGAGCCCTGGTAGACGCGGATGTAGGTCAACTGCCCGTAGTGGCCGTCCTCGAGCTTGAAGGCCAGCGCGACGACCGGCTTGTCCGGGTCGCTTTTCAGCGTGACGGGCGCTTCGTTGTTGTCCGTGTCCAGGGCCGTGTTCTCCACATCCGAGGGGCAGGGCAGCAGCGCGTTCACGGCATCGAGAAGGGGCTGCACGGCTTTATTCTTGTAGGCCGATCCGATGAAGACCGGCGTGAGCTCGCGGCGGATCGTCCCTGCGCGCAACGCCGAGATCAGAAGCTCCTGGGGAATTTCGCGCTCCTCCAGGGCCGCCTCCATCAGCTCGTCGGAAAACATGGATGCCGACTCGATGAGTTCCAGCCGCTTGGCCGTTGCCTCTTCCCGATACTCGGCGGGGATGTCCTCGGCGCGGACCGTTTCGCCGTTTTCGCCGTCAAAGTACAGGGCCTTCATGGCGACCAAATCGACGACACCCTGAAAATCCATCTCCAGGCCGATGGGGATCTGCATGGCGACGGCATTGTGGCCGAGCTTCGATCTGAGCTGGGCGGTCACGCGGGACGGGTCTGCGCCGCTGCGGTCGCACTTGTTGATAAAGGCGATGCAGGGCACCTTGTAGCGCTTCATCTGCTGGTCCACGGTGATCGACTGGGACTGGACGCCGCCGACGGAGCAGAGCACCAGGATCGCACCGTCGAGGACCCTCAGGGAGCGTTCCACCTCGATGGTGAAGTCGACGTGCCCGGGGGTGTCGATGATGTTGATCTCGTGGCCCAGCCACTCGCAGAAGGTCGCCGCGGAGGCAATCGTGATCCCTCGCTCCTTTTCCAGCTCCATGGAGTCCATCGTGGCGCCGACGCCGTCTTTGCCCTTGACATCGTGAATGGCGTGGATGCGTTTGGTGTAGAAGAGGATGCGTTCCGACAGGGTCGTCTTGCCGGAGTCGATGTGGGCGCTGATCCCGATGTTTCGGACCTTCTTGATGTCGCTTTTCATGTGTTTTTCCCTGCAGTTAGTGTGTTGTTGTCCTTGTACCGAAAAGAAAACTCCCCGCATCTGATGGACTGAATCAAACGGGGGAGCCATCGAACCAAATACTGAAATATCCGGATCTCTAGCAACGCAATATGACGTAATCGATGGAATATATAGATCTATGAACAAATTGTCAAGAATTATTTAGGGGACATATCAGGCCCTATTGATCGTGAAGGAAGTGGGGGAAGTGAAAGAAGAGGGTATCCGGGGAATGAATTCCCTGTCATGGCCGCCGCGCGGCGGGGTCAAGGTCTTGTTTTTCGCCTGTATTTTTGATACCAGACAGGGAGGGGACAGCCCTCCGATCGAAGGTCCCGGCAGGGGGAGCGGCCCGTAAACAGGGAGGGGCATGAAGAGATCCTGGGTTTCCATCGGCCTGATCGGTCTTGCCGTCCTTGCACTTCTGGCAACCTTACCCGGAAGCCGATCCGATCTTGCCGCGCCGGAAGACACCGCTTTCCTGTGGGACGGGCTGTACCTTGGCAAGCAGACCTTTGCCGATGTCCCCTACGTGTCGACGCCGTATGAAGTCGTAAACGAGATGATTCGCCTCGCCGGCGTGAAGGCGAGCGATGTGGTCTACGATCTGGGGTGCGGGGACGGGAGGCTCGTAATCGAGGCGGTGAAGAAAACGGGCTGCCGTGGGGTGGGGGTCGACATCGACGCGGAACTCATCGCGGCAAGCGAGTCGCGCGCCAGGGCTGCCGGCGTCGAGGACCGGGTGCGGTTCGTGAGGCAGGATTTCTTCGAGACCGACATCCGCGAAGCGACGGTCATGCTGATCTATCTCTTCACCAATGTGAACATCCTGCTTCGCCCCAAGTTCCTGAGCGAGATGAAGCCCGGGAGCCGCCTG